>DASCNA010000247.1:0-34519 GCA_036011305.1 Victivallales bacterium | reverse complement strand
ATTTAAATTTATTATATATATTCATTGATTAAAGTAACATATTTTATATATATGAATACAAAATTTCTATATAAATTAATAATTTATTACAAAAATCATGGTGAATTACAAATTTTATAATTTACTTATTTGTTTTTTTTGCTCTAGTATAGCTACAAAAATATTAATAATTAGTTTTTTATATAAAAATCAAAACAATGTGTAAATTAGAAAAAATAGAAGAAGGAAGTATAACATCTCCTCATGGTTTTTTATCATCAGGGGTAATATGCGGACTTAAAACCAATAATACCCTTGATATGGGACTTATTTATTCAACTGAAGAAAACAGTATCGCCTCCGCATGTTTTACATCAAATATTGTAACTGCTGCTCCAGTTAATATATGTAAAAATAAACTTCTTCATAATAAAAAATGCAGAGCCGTTATTGTCAACAGCGGAAATGCTAATGCATGTACGGGTAAAATCGGTGAAACTGATGCTAAAAAAATGATTTCATTAACAGCTGAAAAGTTACTAGTCAATTCAGACGAAATATTGATTGCTTCTACTGGTAGAATTGGAGTAAACCTGCCAATGGATAAAATAAGCTCTGGAATCGAAACCGCCGTAAAACAACTTTCAGAAACTGGCGGACATGACACAGCAAAATCAATAATGACGACTGATACAGTTCCTAAAGAAATTGCTATTAAGTTCAAGCTAGATGAAAAAACCGTTACAATTGCCGGAACTGCTAAAGGATCAGGAATGATTGCCCCAAATTTAACTGCTCCCCATGCAACTATGCTTTCATTTATAACCACAGATGCTGAAATCAGTCAGAATTTTTTACAAGATTCTTTAATAACTGCAGTTAATGAATCTTTTAACCGTATTACAGTAGATGGAGACATGAGCACCAATGATTCAGTCTTTATTATTGCAAATGGAAAGGCTGATAATAAAATAATAAGTTTTAATTCTCCAGGTTCAGATATTTTTCAGAAAGCATTAAATAAAGTTTTAATATTCCTTGCAAAAGCCATTGCTATCGATGGGGAAGGTTCAACAAAACTGGTTAAAGTTATTATTAAAAATGCTAATAATGAGAAAGATGCCAAAGATTGCTCTACTGCAATATCTAACTCGCTATTATGTAAAACAGCATGGTTTGGATGTGACCCGAATTGGGGAAGAATTCTAGCTGCAGCCGGATATTCGGGAGCGACCTTCAATCCCAATTTAATCGATTTATATTATGATGATGTGCAGGTAGTTTCTAACGGTGAAGACTCAGGAAAAAGTGAAAAAGAACTTATCGAAATAATGCAAAAAGAACAATTTTCAATCACTGTTGACTTAAAAGCTGGAGAAGATTCTTACCACATGTGGACAAGTGATATTTCATATGAATATGTAAAAATTAATGCAGACTATCATACTTGATTGATAACAAGTTATGAAGTCCAGCAGTTAAATTTAGGATAACAAAATGGAAAATTATATAAAAAAAGCTGCAGTTCTTCTTGAAGCGCTGCCCTATATACAAAACTTTAGAGATTCTGTTGTAGTTATAAAGTTCGGAGGCAGTGTTTTAGAAGATAAAGAGTTATCAGATAAAACATTACGCGATATTGTATTTATGGAATGCATAGGAATAAAACCGATAATTGTTCACGGCGGAGGAAAAGCGATCAGTGCAAAACTTGAAGAAGAAAAAATACCGGTAAAATTTATTAACGGTCAGAGATACACATGTGAAAAAACCATTTCAATAGTCGATGATGTACTTCATAATGAAGTTAATCATCATATCTTAAAAACAATTAATGCTTATGGTGGTAATGCTGTAAAAGTTTCCGGTAAAGATATTTTTAAAGCTAAAAAACTTTACAGCGCTAATTCTGCAGATGATTTAGGATTAGTCGGTGAAGTTCACAAAATGAATACAGCTAAACTAAACTCAGTACTGAAAAAAAATGCAATACCTGTAATTACACCGCTTTCTTTCGGTAATGATAATAAACTTTATAATATAAATGCCGACATTGCTGCAGCCAAAGTAGCTGAATTAATTCAAGCAAGAAAACTTGTTTATATTAGTGATGTTCCTGGAATTTTAAAAGATATAGAAGATGACAGTTCATTGATTTCTACTATGTATTTAAAAGAAGTTCAGGATTATATCGACTGCGGTATTATTTCCGGTGGAATGATACCAAAAATAAACAGTGCAGTAAAAGCGCTGAATGCCGGCACAAACAAAGTACATTTAGTTGACGGAAGATTACAACATTCATTACTTTTGGAAATATTCACAGAAACCGGAGTTGGAACTCAAATATTAAAAGAACATTCAAATTTAAATGTTTACCAGAAACATAATATTTAACTTTAAAAATCAGGATAAATTTTGAATATGTTAAAATCAGTTTTTACATTAGGTCCATCAAGTACCGATGAAAACATTATCATAAAGCTTTTACATGCGACAGACAAATTTCGTTTGAACAGTTCACATATGAATGAAAATGATTTAAATGATTTTCTAGTGAAACTGTCTATGATTTTCGATAAAACTGGCAAGAAAATACCGGTTGTTATTGATCTTCAAGGATCAAAAATGAGAATAGGCCAATATCCTCCAGTTAATTCAATTCCTGAAAAATTTATATTAATAAACTCAGAAAAAACAAATTCCACATACGAAATTCCCGTACCTCATGACCAATTTTTTAATTCAATAGAAATTGATGATGTTATTTCTCTGAACGATGCAAAAATTCAAATTCAAATTTCTAAAATCGACAATAATAGAGCAGAAGCGGTCACTCTTGTAAATGGTCCTCTTTCATCAAATAAAGGAATAAACAGACAGAAGCATCCTATACTTTTTGAAGAACTAACTAGAAAAGACCAAAAAATCATAACTGTTTCAAATAAATATGACTTTACGGAGTTTGCTTTTTCGTTTGCATATAACGGTCAGGAAGCAGATAAAATAAGAGCTCAAACAAATAAAAGAATTATTGCAAAAATAGAACGTCAAGAAGCTTTACAAAACCTAAAATCTATCGATTCATCTTTTGATGAAATATGGCTATGCAGGGGAGATCTCGGAGCTCAGGCAGGTATATTAAACTTAGGACATTTACAGGATGTTTTTATATCACAGATAAAACATTTGAATAATGAATGTTTTTTGGCAGGTCAAGTTTTAGAACATATGACGTATTTTGAAGAACCCACTAGAACTGAAATTGTTCATTTGTATGATATAGAAAAAGCAGGGTTCAAAGGTTTTGTCCTGTCCGATGAAACTGCGATAGGCAAAAATCCATGCTCAATTGCAGAATTTCTTAGTAAATATAGATCAGCTGGCAATAAAAAATAATCTAATTAATTTAAGGTCATTATATGTAATTTCACCTTCAAGTTCGTCATAAACTTTTTTTAAATATTCAGTGCCATATTCTTCAAATAGATCAAGAGAAAGTTTAAGTAGTTCTTCTTCTACATCTAAATTATCAAGTAATTTTGAACTGTCAGGAATAGTATTTCCTCTCACAACATATCTATACAAATTTTCAATAACTATGGCAGGTTCTATTCTATAATATTCAGCCAGACTTTTAATACTTCCAGTCGATTTAAATGCTTCACCAATATCATTACTTCTCGGTTTTTTAGTTTTTTTCACAGATATTTTTAAAATGTCATTTTTCTTTTTTTCAGTTAATCCATTTTCTTCACAGAATTTTTTAATAATACCTATAAATTGATTACCATATTTTTCTGTTTTTACAGTACCGATTCCATGCATAGCCAACAAATTACTTTTACTGTGAGGAAAATATTCTGCCATCTCAAATAACGTTTTATCAGAAAATACAGCATAAGGAGGTATATTTTTTTCTACAGCAATATTTTTCCTTGCCTGTTTTAACAATTTTACAAGCTCATAATTACAACCTGGAGCTATATCATTTTTCTTAACATCCTTTTGATTATCTTCAATAACACTACCTAAAATTTTGAGTTCACCTTTAAAAACTTTTCTACTCGTATCCGTAAGCTGTAAACTACCGTAAGTTTCATCTGTTTTTACAAATCCCATACTTTGCAATTGTCTGGCAATAAACATCCATTGTTTTGCTGAGTATTCCATACCTATACCATAAGTAGATAATTGATCATGTTTCAAATCTAATATTTTCTTTAATTTTGAACCTCTTAAAACACTTATAATATGGTTTGCTCCAAAAATTTCTCCTGTTCTGGCAATACATGACATAAACTTTTGTGCAGGAATTGTAATATCAATTTTAGATTTATTATCAGAATTACAATTATCACACATATCACATTTGGTCTCAGAATAAGCTTCTCCAAAATAATTAATCAGAGGAATTCTTCTGCATTTATTTGTCTCTGACATTGCGACAACAGAATTCAAATGAATATTTGCGATTCGTTTTTCATTTTCATTTTTCATTTTTTCAATGAAATATTTTATTTTACGAATATCTCCATAACTAAAAAGCAGCCTGCAATGAGCATATAAACCATCCCTACCGGCCCTGCCGATCTGCTGATAATAACTCTCAATATTTTTAGGTAAATCATAATGAATCACATAACGAATATTTGGTTTATTTATTCCCATTCCAAATGCTATTGTTGCAACAATTATATTTATATCATCTTTTACAAAAAGATTTTGATTCTTCAATCGTTCTTCTGAACTTAATCCTGCATGGTATGGTTTTGCCAGATATCCTCTATCGATAAGAAAATCTGCTAATGCATCAACCTGCTTTCTGCTCTGACAATAAATAATTCCCTGTTGGTCCATAAAGTTCTCAATTAAGCTGACGGTCTGCTCTTCAGGTGATATTTTAGGAACAATTTCAAGAAAAAGATTTTCTCTGTTAAAACTTGCTATAAACAAATTTTCATTATTAAATTTTAAACATTCCATAATATCAGTCTGTACGCGCGGAGTAGCAGTAGCTGTGAATGCAGCACAAACAGCTTCTGGAAATTTATCTCTAAATTCAGTTATTTTCCTATATTCAGGTCTAAATTCGTGCCCCCATTCAGAAATACAGTGAGCTTCATCAACAGTTATAAAATCAACTTTAACTTTAGAAAGCAAGTTAACTGTTCTTTCCTGAATAAGTGTTTCGGGAGCAAGATAAAGAAGTTTGATATTATTATTCAATATGTCATTTACATTGGCAAAATATTCATTTCTATCAAGTGAACTATTCAGTACTGCTGCATTAATACCAATCTCCTTTAACTGAGAAACCTGATCCTGCATCAAAGATATCAGAGGAGAAACGACGATGGTAAGACCATCAAACAGTAATGCTGGAATCTGATAGCATAGAGATTTACCTCCACCTGTAGGCATAAGAACCAATGAATCTTTTCTTTCCAGAATATTTTCAATTATATCTTTTTGTAAAGGTCTGAAATTTTTGTATCCAAAAACTTCTTTCAAAATTTTTTCCATAATTTTCAGTCAGTATTTATAAAAATTCATTAATTTTATGTGCATAAATAATTCAAAATTTTACAACCATTATCATAGTCTAACGTATTGTTATCTCATCACAATACCAGTTCAGAGAAAACTTAAACTCTCTATTTTGTATTTCTTTCTGAAGTATGCTAATTGTATTTCAATGTTTATTAATTATTAGAAAATACTAATATCATCAAAATCAATCAGGAGACTTTTGATAATGGACAAATATATTCTCTCTCTGGATCAGGGCACTACAAGTTCACGTGCAATAATTTTTAACCATAACGGTCAGATAATTGCTACTGAACAAAAAGAAATTGAACAATATTTTCCTAAACCTGGTTGGGTGGAACATGATGCTAATGAAATATGGGAAACACAGCTTGATGTATCCCGAAACGTTTTGAAGAATTCAGGAATTTCTGCAAATCAAATTGCTTCAATTGGAATTACAAATCAAAGAGAAACTGTAGTTTTATGGGATAGAGCAACAGGAAACCCCATTTATAGAGCTATTGTCTGGCAATGCAGAAGAACTTCTGAAATGTGTAAAGTAATTGATGAAACAGGTGTCAAAAATATTATCAGAGATAAAACCGGTTTGCTTCTTGATGCTTATTTCTCCGGTACAAAAATAAAATGGTTATTAGATAATGTTCCAGGTTTGTACAAAAGAGCCCTAAATGGAGAAATATGTTTTGGAACTATAGATACCTGGTTATTATATAAATTTACAGGAAACCATTGTACAGAACCAACCAACGCCTGTCGAACATTGCTGTTCAACATTAATACAGGAAAATGGGATGATGAATTACTTGATATTTTTGGTATTCCATACGAAATCCTTCCTGAAATACAGCCAACAAGCTCATTCTTTGGAACAACCAAAAAAAATCTTTTGGGAGCTGAAATTACTATTGGAGGTATGGCAGGCGACCAGCAGGCAGCTTTATTCGGACAAGCATGTTTTGATATTGGTGACTGCAAAAACACTTATGGAACTGGATGTTTTGCTTTAATAAATACGGGGAAAAAACCTGCTTTTTCTCAAAATAAGCTCCTTACAACAGTAGCCTGGGATTTGGGAGATGGCTTAGAATATGCAGTTGAAGGTTCTGTCTTCATTGGCGGAGCTGTTATAAAATGGCTGAGAGATCAGCTGGGGTTGATACAGGAAGCATGCGAAACTGACTCGCTCGCTAATTCTGTTGAGGATACAGGCGGAGTTTATATGGTTCCAGCATTTGTCGGCCTTGGTGCTCCTTACTGGAACCCGGATTCAAGAGGTACAATTCTCGGCATAACCAGATGTACAACTAAAGCTCATATTGTTCGAGCAGCTTTAGAAAGTATTGCTTTTCTATCAAGAGACTTAATAGAGGCACTTCAGGAAGATTCAGGGAAAAGAATCGGAAATTTAAAAGTAGACGGCGGAGCTTCAGCAAATCAATTTCTCATGCAGTTTCAAGCTGATATATTAGGTATTCCTGTAATTCAACCCGAATTAACAGAAACGACAGCTTTAGGCGCTGCATATTTGGCTGGACTTCATTGCGGCTACTGGGATAATAAAGATATTATCAGAGAAAACTGGAATGTTAAAAATATTTATAAACCCAAATTGGATTTATACAAAAGAAGAGTAATTATCAAAAACTGGAATAAAGCAATTAAATCTACCCTGGATTTTAGGTTATAACCTACTTTTATATTCAAAAGAAGAAAAAGTCCAATGATAAAGTTTACTCATTGGACTTTTATTATTTTATATAATTTTTATGAAAAATTAATCACCTAAACATGTGCCTACAAGCCTTGCTGTTTCAAGCCAAGGATGATCAACAGGAACTATTTTTCTTTTCCCAACCACATCTTCCAACGGAACAGGTTTAGTTTTATTGCCTTCTGAAGCAACCATTACGCCATAAATCCCATTATCAATAAATGATGAGCATGCTGTTCCCAGCCTAGTTGCCAACAACCTATCTGCAGCTGAAGGAGTTCCTCCCCTTTGTAAATGACCAAGGATTGTAACTCTAGATTCTATATTGCAAAGCTCTTCAAGTTTATTTGCAATATTCATTGTATGGTTACTCTGTTCAATTCTTACATTACTGATAATAGTATTTGCTTTTTTCTTATCTTCATCATTTTTTGCATCTTTTTTGGCTTTCTCTGCATGAACCAAAGCCGAAGCGTTTTCTTTAGAAATAGCACCTTCTGAAACTGCCACAATGCTAAAATGTTTTCCGCACTTACTTCTTGCGCAAATAGCATCAGCAATATGATTTATATCATAAGGAATTTCAGGTACGAGAATTACATCAGCTCCACCGGCTATACCGGCACCCAACGCCAACCAACCAGCATTATGTCCCATTATTTCAACAACTAAAATTCTATGATGGCTATGGGCTGTGCTGTGCAATCTATCAATTGCATCTGTCGCAATTCCCAAAGCTGTATCAAATCCAAAAGTAATATCTGTCATCGCAACATCATTATCAATTGTTTTAGGAAGAGTTATAACATTAAGCCCTTTTTGCACGAGCTTGTAAGCATTTTTCTGTGTTCCTCCTCCTCCCAGACAGACGACAGCATCTAAATGGTTTTTATAATAATTTTCAACAATAACATCTGTCATGTCCATAAGTTTGTTACCAACCTGCATTTTATGAGGTTTGTCCCTACTTGTACCTAAAATAGTTCCTCCTAACGTTAATATCCCTGATAACTCATGCCCTCCCAAACGTATAAACCTATTTTCCATCAACCCTCTAAAGCCATCCTTAAAACCGATAATATTCATATCATAAGCCTCAATCGATGCTTTTCCAATTCCCCTTATGGCAGCATTAAGCCCAGGACTGTCACCGCCTGCAGTTAAAACCCCTATATACTTAGCCATGTTCAACCTCCGTTATGTTATTGCTATTAGTATGTTGCATATTAAATATAATTATACATATTAATAATATCCTTTCCAGTTTATCATAAACTGACATTTGAGATATTCACAATTCATTTCTTATATAAAACATTCTATTTACTATTACGCAAACTGATGCTATAATTTAATTCAAATTTTTATATTCTAAAAGCAAAATTATTCTATCAAAATGTATAGACCAAAGTCTGAACGTAAAAGAATCAAAAGAAATAAAGTTGGCTGTGCAGTAATAATATTAATTATAATAATTTCTTACTTAGTATATTCACACTGGAGCAGTCAAAATTACAACAATAGATTTAACACGTTAATCATCCAGGCAGCCAAAAGAAATTCTCTCGATCCAAATCTTATTAAAGCTGTGATTTGGCGTGAAAGTAATTTTAATGATAAAGCTGTAGGTAAAAACGGAGAAATAGGATTAATGCAGATCACACCATCAACTGCAGTCAAAGACTGGGCAGTTGAAAACAAACGCGGCATTCCCAATGACGGTATGCTATTTAAACCAGCAACAAATATCGAAATCGGAAGCTGGTATCTGGCTAGATGCAAAAAACACTGGAATAAATACAAAAACTCATTAGACCTTACACTGGCCGAATATAATGCGGGTTATTCTAATGCAAGAAAATGGGTTCCTAAAAAAAATAATGGAAATGTTCTTCCAAATATTACTTTTCCTTCAACAAAAGAATATATTAAAGCAATAATAGAGCAGTATGACAGTTACAAAAGCTCCAATACTTTTAATTAATTTAAATTTCTCCAAATATGACATCTCATTCAAATAATAATTATTTCGTAGAAGATTTAATTCCTTCTAATACTAAAAATATGAAAGTTCTGTTTATCTTCGAATCTCCATATAAAAAAGAGTTGGAGCATAGACACCCGATTGCAGGCGGTTCTGGAAAAAGTGTAGGTAAATTTCTAAATAAAATTGTTCCTGAGATCCCGACTGATATTCCTTTTGGCTGCTATCTTAAAAAAAGCAAAGATTCACGTTTCGCAGCAGTAAACTGCTGCAACTATCCAATGGATAAAGAGGCATATCCTGGTGATTTGAAAATAATTGATAATTTATATATAGATAAATTAGACAGGCTTAGATTAAAATTATCTCAATCTAATAAATTAAATATAAATATTACTGAAACATTTAATTTATTAGCAGATAAATTTGAATATAAATTAAATAAACTCAATCATAATTCAGTTTTAAAAGTTTTCTGCGGTAAGTTCGCCCAAAATTTTTACTCCTGCTGTGGAAACAATCTTAATATAAATGCTTTACATGTCCCCCACCCTTCCAGGAATCAGTGGAGTCACAAAAGATACGCTGATGTAATACAAAATATGTTAGAAAAAATAAGAGAAATTTTGTAATATAAAAAAAGCGAAAAAAGCATTGCCTGCTTTTTTCGCTTTTAGATTATATTTAATTTACTATTCTGCTGTTCTTCTTGTACCTATTTTTCTAAGCTTCATTCCTTCTTTAAGATTCATTTCTAACTCTTCCAGAGGAACATCTTTTGTTTCAGGAGTAAAAAAGCCTATGATAAAGAAGCCTACTACAATACATGCGCCAAACATCCAAAATGTACCGCCTACCCCAAGATTATGGAACCATGTCAATGCAAATGAACCGAGTATTGCATTACACACCCAGTTAGTTGTAGTAGTAACAGTTATCCCAAAGTCTCTTCCTGCAAGGGGAAATATTTCTGAGCAAAGAATCCATATAATCGGGCCTAAAGATACTGCAAAGCCAAAGATAAATACCAAAGAGAAAATCAGTGTCAACCATTGTTCAGCACCTGTCATTACTGATCCAGGAGGATTCATTTTAAATATAAATCCAACTATTGCGCAGGAAATTACAAGCAATGCCATACCAATATAAAGAATAGGCTTTCTTCCAATTCTGTCAACATATTTAATAGCCAGCAGTGTAGTCAATACATTAACCAGACCGATAACAACAGTGGCTACAGCAGGATTGCTAAATCCTGCGGCCTGGAACACCTGTCCAGAATAATACATAAAAGCATTCATTCCTGAAAACTGCTGCAAAGCCTGTAGTAAAATACCTAAAATCAAAATCTTAACAAAAAAAGGTTTTGAAAGCATTTTCCAACCACTTGTTTTAGTATTAACACTTTCTTTAATTTCAGACAATTCAAATTTAATTTCTTTGTCTGTATTTCTTACTTTTTTAAGGACTTTTTCTGCATCATCAATTCTGCCTACAAGCACAAGCCATCTAGGACTTTTAGGTAAAGTTAATGCACCGATGAACATTATTGCCGCAGGAATGGCTATTACAACCATCATTAATCTCCATGATCCTGTACTTTCAAGAGCAGCATTCGATAAAAACATAACAAAGATACCAATTGTTATCATCAACTGATACATTGCAATCAAACCTCCTCTTATTTTATAAGGAGCAATTTCAGACAGATACAAAGGAGCAACAAAAGAAGCAATACCTACTGCAAGACCAATTATAAATCTAGTTACTAAAAGAAATGTAAAAGTGTGAGATGCAATGCATACAAAAGTGAAAGCAAAAAAGATAAATGAAGCTAATATTAAAACATTTTTCCTTCCGAATCTTCTTGATAGCCAACCACTAATGATAGCCCCTATAGCCGCTCCGGTAAGTAATATTCCTGCAACTTGTTCAGATTGTGCAATTGATAAATGAAATTCTTTCACAATAAAATCAAGAGCTCCATTAACATATGCTATATCAAGTCCAAACAGTAAACCTGCCAAAGCAGCAATTATACAAACTTTAATTACAATTGCATTTGACCCCTTAGTTTCTAAATTCATAAATCCCTCATTTTTTATGATTATTAAAATAATTGATTTCGCTATTTCAGTGAAAGTAATACTAATTAAAGTAAAAATTGAAAAACTAAATCCCTTAATTATAAAATATAACAGTATTGTTCACTATCAAAAACTAAATATACAAATATTTTTCATAAAAATTTAATAGAGCTTTATATGTATGTATTGAAAATAAATACAGCCTACCTTAGAATTTAATTAATAGTAAGTATTTCGCTTATATTATCAAAAATTCATTTTATTTTAAAAATTAAGAGAGGCAAAGAATGATTAAAAGGCTAACATCAACATGCATTTTAGGTGTACTCCTAACGATCTTAAGTATAAATACATTTGCTGCAACTGTACCAACACCTGCAGGAAATTACAGTAGTTCATGGACACCTGTGCGATTTGATATTCTTGAAGGACTTTATTGGCCGAAAACAAATAATGCTTATGGATTAATACTTGGTCTGCCATATGCATATGTTAATCAGGGAACAGACGGAAAATCAGATGGAATGATTCTCTCTGCAGTAACAGAGTGTGATAATGCAAATGGGCTCCAAGCTTCAATCTTGAATATCAACACCTATAACAGCACAGGTTTGCAACTTGCAGGCATGAATGTTGCCAGATGGTATAAAGGTGCACAGGTAGGCGGATATAATGAATTTGAAGAGTCAAACGGTTTACAGTTTGGACTTTGTAATGTAAGTTCAGTAAATTCTGATTCAATAATGTTCAGTATTATAAATTACTCAGATTATAACTCTAAAGGTTTTCAATGCGGAGTAAGCAACAGTGCCTATAATTTTGAAGGAATTCAGTTAGGAGTATTTAATATAAACTGCGATAATGGTTCCAAAGGAATTCAGATAGGACTGTTAAACTATATGAAAAATGGTTTTCTCCCATACTTTCCTATATTCAACTTTAGTAAGTAATAGAATAATCTTATATGACAGCAATAACGGTCAAATAGCTAATATTTGACCGTTTTTTTTGTTCTTTATTCGTTTTTTATCATGTGAATATCTTGCTGAGGAAACGGTATAGATATATTCTGCTCATCAAAGATTATTTTGATTCTTTCATTTACAGTAAATTTAGCATTTAAAAAATCTGCCCCGTTAACCCAGAATCTAATTAGGAAATTAACTGAACTGTCAGCAAATTCATTTATCACAATTTTAGATGCCGGCTCTTTCAGTATAAATTTATTTTCCTTAATAATATTTTCCAGTACTGTTTTTACACTCTTAATGTCATCATCGTATGATACTCCAATAATTATATCCTGTCTTCTTGTTTTATTCGCATTAAGTCTTACTAAGCCTGTGCTGAACATTTGAGCATTTGTCATTATTACTTCCATGTTATCAAAAGTAGTTAACTTTGTCTGAAACAAACTTATATTTTTTACAACTCCTGCAAAATTTCCGACTTTAATAATATCACCTACTTTAAAAGGTTTTGTCAAAAGTATCAAAATTCCATTCGATATTGTTTTTACCTCATCCTTCAATGAAAAACCAATAGCTGTAACCAAACCTATAATTACACCTGCAAAATAACTTGTCGGGATGCCGGCAACACTGAAAATAATAATAAAAAATAATAAATAATAAATCAAACCTGTTAGTGAGTTCAAAAAAGAACCCAATGTAGGTTCAATATGAGTGTTTTTTATTATTACAGCAGTAATTTTTCTTATTAACTTAACAATAAAAAAACCAATTATTAAAAGAATTACAGCTACAACTATTCTAAAACCATATGTACTATACAACATTTGAAGATGGCTGACAAAATTCATATAAACCCTTTCTCTATAACTTTTCCCTCAAATTATTCTGTTTTAATTATAACTTTTTAAATAAAAATCTAAATGGTTTTTTATCAATATTAATACAGTTGTTCCACTTAAATAGTTATTGAATCAGTTAAATGAGATGAGAGAATATTAAAAATTGATCTACAGCACTAAAATGTTTAATGGTATCTTTATACATGCTGTATCATAAAAGCTAGAATTTTGATGTTATTTATGAAAATCAGATTATATATTATTTTGTACATGTAGAACTATAAATATTCACAGGTACTTTTTAATTTAAATATTTTTAATAAACGTCAGATATAATTCTTCTAATATTATCACGTAACCACTTATGAGGTTTACTGCTATCATCTATTCTTTTCCAATTCATAGTAAATGAAATAACAGGTGTTTTAAACGGAACATCAAAAATCAATAATTTCAGTCTTTCTGCAAATTTTTCAGCAAAGATACTATTAGAAATGCAAATATGTTTTAAATCATTAAGCTGTTCTAATGTAGCCATTACATAAGGTGTTACTGCCCTTACAAAACAATTCTTACCAACATTCTTTTTAACTAAGGCACATACTTCTTTGCCATAATCACTTCCATTTGAAGTAATCAAAAGCAAAGGATATTGCTTTAAGTCATGCACTGTTAACTTTTTCTTCGTTGCTATTGGATGTTTTTTTGATACAGAACATACATATGTACCCTGAGAAATAGTTTCGCAATTTATATTTGAAGAATCAATCCTATATGCGCCGATAGCTAAATCTAAATTCCTTATACAAAATCTACTATAATCATCAATCGTATCCATCTCCTTTATATTTAGAGACATACCTGGAGCCTGTTCATCCAATACTTTTAATAATCCAGGGATGATACGAGAATAAAAATAACTATTTACAGCTATAGTAAAATTTGTTTGGTCATTTGACGGATCAAAAGGTGTCAGTCCTTCGAAAATTTCTTCGATATCATTCATAGCCTTATTTACGGGTAGTATTAAACTATTAGCTTTTTCTGTAAGAAGCATCTGCCGTTTGGGGCCTACTATAAGTAAGTCATCATCAAATATTTCTCTTAACTGTTTTAACGCATGACTTAATTGAGATTGAGTTAAGTTTAATCTTTTGGCGGCATTGGATACATTTTGTTCATCAAGTAGAGCATCAAGCGCTACCAATAAATTCAAATTTATGCTTGATAATCTCATGCTGTCCTCATATCAAATCATATATTACTATAACTAATAATATATATTACTATTATTAATTTTTCAATTCAGCAAAACAAGTATAATATTCGGTATTAAAGGTTTTGATAAAAATTATAAAGAGGAAATTCTTTTAGAGTAGTAAGAGAGAAAAGATGAAACATTATGGCTGAAAAAAGATATAATATTGATGAAGAGTTTAAAAACATAAACTCTTCTAAAGATGGGCTTTCTTCTTCAGATGCAGCAACCAGAATTAATAAATTTGGTTTCAATCAACTTGAAGAAAAGAAAAAAAGCAAATTTAAAATTTTTCTTCACACTTTAAGTGGACCGATCAACATTTTAATAATAGTCGCATGTGTTCTTTCATTCATTATGTATGACTGGACTGATTTCTGGCTTATTCTATGCATGCTATGTATTAATTCTTCGATAGAATACTTCCAGACTATAAAAGCGGCAGGTGCCCTGGAAGCTCTTAAAAATTCTATGGCTCCTAAATCCAGGGTAAAACGTGACGGTAAATGGTGTACAATTGAATCCAAAAACCTTGTCCCGGGTGATATTATTAATATTTCAAATGGAAATATTATTCCTGCTGACTGTATAATGGTTTCAGGCGAGTATTGTTCAATTGACCAGGCTGCATTAACTGGTGAGTCACTTCCGGTTAATAAAAAAATTGGTGATCTTGGCTATTCAGGTTCTGTTGTAAAATCAGGAGATATGGATTGTCTGGTTACATTTACGGGAGCAAATACTTCCTTTGGAAAAATAGCGGAACTGTCTCAACAGGATTCTCAACTCTCAAATTTCCAGAAATCTGTAAATACTATAGGAAATTACTTAACTAGTCTTTCTATTCTTTTTTGTATAATTGTTTTTATTGTAATGATGATGGGACACCCTGATTTAGGTGATACTATATCATTGGTTCTTGTGATAATTGTAGCATCAATACCCGTGGCCATGCCTGCTGTTTTAACAATTACCATGGCTCTCGGAGCTCTTATGCTGTCCAAACAGAAAGCTATTGTTTCCAGGCTTCAATCTATTGAAGAACTGGCAGGAGTAGATATCCTTTGCTCAGATAAAACAGGAACACTTACACAAAACAAACTTTCTTTAAAAGAACCAATACTTTTTGGGGCAAAAAATTTCAGTGAACTGAATTTATATGCAGCTCTTGCTTCTAAACAGGACTCAACAGAAGCAATAGATGCTACATGCGTCGCAAGTGCAGATCCAGGAACTCTGTCAGAATACAAACAGACCAAGTATATACCATTTGATCCTGTGACTAAAATGACTGTAGGCTATGTTACCGATAAAAATGGTTTAAATTATACTATAATTAAAGGTGCCCCGCAGGTTATAATAGCAAAATGTCTTGATAGTGAAGATGAAAAAAATAAAGCACTTAAAGAAGTTAACAGTCTTGCAGAACGTGGTTATAGATCTCTTGGAGTAGCAATCGTTGAAGGTAACTCCGAAAATTTTATGCTCTCAGGCATCCTGTCGCTATTTGATCCACCTCGTGAAGACTCAACTCAGGTTATTGAGGATGTTAAAACTCATGGTCTAAAAGTGAGGATGGTTACAGGAGATGATTCTGCAATAGCTGTTGAAACATCACATCAACTTGGTATGGGAACTAATATTAAAATAGCTTCTAATATCTTTAAGGAAGAAGAAAATATTGAAAATAAAGATGAAGTCACGAAATCACTAAAGAGAAAAATAATTACTGCTGATGGATTTGCAAGAGTTTTTCCTGAGCATAAACATGGAATTGTTAAAGTATTTCAAAATCTAGGACATACTGTAGCTATGACAGGAGATGGGGTAAATGACGCACCGGCGCTCAAACGGGCAAACGTAGGAGTAGCAGTACAAGGGGCCACTGATGCGGCCAGAGCTTCCGCTGATCTTATTTTAACAGCACCTGGACTATCTGTTATAAGTAATGCTATTAAAGCATCACGAAAAATATTTAATATAATGTCTGCTTACATGAATTATCGGGTAGTCATGACACTTGATGTACTTCTATTTCTGACTTTTGCTATAATTTTCTTCCCATTGCCGAAGGTTGCACTCGGTATACCAATGACTGCAATAATGGTAGTTCTTGTGGCACTTCTCGATGATATTCCTATGATGGCAATAGCATATGATAATGCTGAGGCTGATATACTCCCTATAAAATGGCATAAGAATAAGGTCTTTATCATTGGTATTATTATGGGAATAGTTGCTGTAATCCAAAATTTTATAATATATGCCCTACTGCAGCACCCCGAGATATTAGCACATATTAGCGGCCTTTATAAAAACACTCTATTTTCGCTGGGCTTTTACCGTGAAATTCAGACCGTACTCTTTCTTCAGATAGCTGTTGCAGGTCATTTGATACTTTTTATTTCTCGGCACAAAACAAAATGGTTCTGGCAAAAACCCAGACCTTCAACGATTCTTCTTTTATCAATATTCGGCACTCAGATTGTAGCTGTCATAATATGTTATATGGGATGGCTTGGAATGGAAAGTATTTCATGGCAGATGATAGCTCTTATATGGGTTTATGACATAGTGTGGATGTTTATTTTTAACGCTATTAGAATTGTTGTAGAGAAAATATTTACATCAAAATCAGAAAATGCAAAATATAGACAATGGAATCATAAACTTAAGCACAATATAGTGACTCAATAACTGTTGTTAAGCAATTTTAGTACAGTAAATTGAAAAAGATCAAAGCTCCCCCCCCTCTTTTATAAGGAGAGATCTGGGGGAGATAGATTCGGTAATATCTACTAAACGGCTTTCTCTGGTTCTTGCATACTTTATTTTTCATAAAGTTGGGAACTACTAAGAGTGCAATATGTCATTAATAAAAACAAAATAAATTCCAAGATAAAATAATAAATCTATGATAAATATGACATAGAAAAAATCATATAAATATTAAAAATCAAACTCATTGGTATTATTGAAAATTCTGAAAAAGCTAAAATGAAAAGTGAATATTGTTAAATAAAGTCATATGCAACCAGTCAAACTAGTGGCTTGTTAATGTGCATTAGCTAAGACTTGACCTAACAGTTACTTCCCATTTCACTATCGATTGTCAGGCAATTAGTAACTGCCATACTTTCTACTCATGATTAAGTTAATCAACTATTCCTAATATTTTTGATATATTAATTCCAGTTTGTTTTTGCCCACTTGTTATGTTGTTCAAGAGATAGAAATGTCCAGGCGAGAATTCGAGATATTTTATTTCCGTGTTTCATTGGAATTGTTGCGATTTCTATAGCTTTCACATCTTTGAGAGTTTTATAGACAGTTTTGAGATTGGATTCTTTAGAAATCAATGTAGTAAACCAAAGACAGGAGTTAGCAAATTCCCTGCTTTCCTTAATCATATTTTTTACAAATGCAATTTCTCCTCCCTTACAGAAGAGCTCACCGTTTTGACCACCGAAATTCAATTTTATATTACTGTCCTTTTTATGATTCAAGTTATTTAGTTTACGTCGGGTACCTGTTTTAGCTTCCTTTAATGAAGCATGAAATGGAGGGTTGCAGATTGAGATATCAAAGTGTTCATCTTTAAGGATAATACCTTTAAAGATATTTTGTGGATTGTGCTGTAATTTAAGCTCTATATTCCCTTTAAGTAATTGATTTTTATTTATTATTTTCTGAGCTGATTTAAGTGAAATAGGATCGATATCAACTCCAACAAATGACCATCCGTATTCTCTGTTTCCTATAATCGGATACACACAATTTGCTCCTACACCTATATCTAAACATTTTACTTTTATACCTAATGGAATATCCCCGTTGTTTGAGTTTCCAAATAAATCAGCAATGTAATGAATATAATCTGCTCTACCCGGAATTGGCGGGCATAAATAGGATGGTGGAATATCCCAATAATTAATTTCATAATAGTATTTTAGAAGTGATTTATTCAGAGTTTTTACGCCCTCAGAATCAGCAAAATCAATTGATTTATTTTTATATTTATTTATAAAAACAAATTTAGCCAACTCAGGACAGCATTCAGTAAGTTTTTTAAAATTATAAAACTCACGATGCCTGTTTCGTGGGTGCAAGTCTGATCTTTGTTTATTATTTTTTTTCATTAGCTTAGAGGATATTTAATTTCAACCTTAAATAAACATCATTATTTATAGCTATGTAATCCAGTCAAAAGAAAGTTAACACCAAAAAAAGTAAACAATGTGAACAGGTAACCTACTATGGATATAACTGCCGAACGTTTATCTTGCCATTTTTTCATTATTCGAGTATGCAGATATAGGGTATAAGTCATCCATGTAATCAAAGCCCACGTTTCTTTTGGGTCCCATGACCAAAATCTACCCCAGGCATATTCAGCCCATATGGCTCCGAATATCAGAGCGCCTATAGTATAAATAGGATATCCTGTAGCAATTGAAACATATGTCATCTTATCTAACAGTTTTTTACGTTTTATATTTTTTGTTAATAGATAGTAGATAGATGAAAGGAATGCCAGAGTAAAAAAAGCTTCTCCTATAAAGGCAAAAGATACATGTAGAGCCAGCCACATTGATCGCAATGCCGGAATAGGAGGTTTTACAGTTTTTGGCGCAATTGGTGAAGAGGCAATTGCCAGAAATAGAATTCCCATTAATGTTCCGGTAAATAATATCAAAGGCAAAGCCTTATTTTTTAATTTAATTTTGTATATTGCCAGCAGTAGAATAATTACACCTGCAAAAAATATTAATGATTCAAAAGTATTTGTAATTGCAAAAAATTGAATCTGTATACTGCGAATAATAGTTTCTATAAACAGAAGACTGAAAATTATTATATATAGCCAGTGAGAAAATGGATCAACTCTGTTTGGATCTTTAAAAAGATATATAACCTGGATAAATAAAACAACAAACAACAGAATAAAAGCAATTGTGCATATCATATGGATTTTTCCCTTAATTTATGAACATACGTAATTAATAATCCTATTGTAATGATTATCAGTGAAATTAATACAGGATAAAAGCCTGGATCCTGAACAATCATTAAACCTGTACGATAATAATTTAAAACATCAAGAACTCTATTTCCTGCAACAGCTTCACCTTGTGTTACCGCATAGGTCTTTAGTACTTTCTTACCTCTAACCTGTTTTATAATTGCAACATTTTGGCTATTATGATTTTTTAATACTCCTGCAAAATAAAAAAGAGAGTTATCTTCCTTAAAGCTCTGATTTGGAGTTAGATGATATTTCTCTCCGTCTTTTCCTTCCAGGAGCACAAGCATTACCTGCTGATATGATTCCTGATATATTTTGTAAACTCCTAAGCTTAACGGGTCATTAACCTGAATAAGTTTTTTTCCCATAGGCTTGCTATCTTTAGAAATATTAACATGTGAAATCCAAGCTTTGGGCCGTCCATCTTTATATTTTTGAAACTCAAATGAATCTAATACTAATTTATACCCATTATCCAGTTCTATATCTCCACCTTTCTGTAAGCTGACTGATGCTTCTTTTCTATAAAGAAGTGTTATTATGCCCCCAATCATGAGTATTATCATTCCAACGTGTATTATATCGGGTCCAAAACGTTTTTTTTTCGCATAGATCTGTCTTTTTAATCGTTTCAATGTACATACAAAAAGGTTAATAAAAAGTAAGCCGGCAGGAACCATAAAAACAGCTGAGCGGTAAAAATTGTAATAGTGAGTAAATAGGATTAATCTGGCTAACCATTCAGGGTAATTAGCCAGATAATACTGTGCTTCTTCTCCCTGAGGTATAAATGTAACCATCAGAGTCAATACAATAAGAATTATTACAAGTACGACTGCAACTCTTATAGAGCTGATAAACTTAACAATCATTTTTTAGGTTCACTACTGCTTTTAGGATATCTTTTATAATAATTCTTCATTTGCCGGCGCTCTTCTTTGGTTAATTTACCTGAGAACCATTTATTTTCCGGTCTATCCATATATTTTTTAGTTATTCCGGGCATAAGATGCTCAGCCTCTGGAAATAGTTCAAAATAAAGACGCTCTGCAAGCTCAAAGAAACCATGCCATTGAACATAATCAGGTCCCATCATTGCCAAACCTGTTCTTGCTCTTCTTCCTTCATGGTGCCATAGGTAGAAATAAGTCCATTCTATTTTTTCATTAAATGGAGTCGAATCCAGTTTTTTATTTTCATATAACTGTTTCATTATTTCAGCTGCAGGTTTTCCAAATTTATTATTGTAAAGATCTACGCCCTGATCAAACTGTTTATAAAAATTATCTACATAGGTTGGACTGTGGCATGTTAAACATACATCCTGCATTGCACGTTTTTTGCGTTCTGAATCTTTAGTTTTAAATGATATTTTAGCTCTGAGATTAACAGATATTCTTTCAGCAATATCATGTGTTCTGGATTGGTTCATAGTAGCTCCCATATGACATGTGGCACATGTTGGGGCGGCAAAATAATCTTTACCTACAATCCAGCTTTTAGATTTCATATTCATCTGGTCCTTATGTGTACGATAAGCAGTCCCATGTCTGGATTCTTCATATACTTCCAGTTGAGGATGATCAGGTCCCATATGGCATTTACCGCAGGTTTCAGGAGAACGTGCAGTTTCCAGAGAATAATCATGTCCGGTATGACAGGCAGAACATGATCCTTTTGTACCGTCAGGATTTATTCGTCCAATACCAAAATTAGGCCAGGTATCAGGACTTAATTTTCCATCTTCCATTACTTTAACTTCTGATCCGTGACATTGTTGACATCCAGAAACACTTGCAGGTCCACCCTCTACAACTTCTCCTAGATAATTATCCAGAGAACCTAATACTTCTCCGGCTTTGGCATGGTGAGAACCTAGGAACTGTTCGGCTTCCTGGGCATGACATCTACTGCAGTCTTTCGGAGATACAATAACAGATATCGTATTATCGTAGTGTTCAAAAGCATCTTTTTCACCTTTCTTTGCACTATGACATTCGTAGCAACCAACTCCGGCTTTAGCATGGGCTCCCTGTTTCCATGATCCTACCAATCCGGGTTGTTTTTTCGTATGACATTCGAGACAGGTACGGGTTTGTTTAGTTACGATAGCATTTGATGTATGAACATTTATTTTGTCATTTTCCTTTCGGGAACATGAACATATCATTAATACCCCAAGTACCAGGAAAGAAAGTTTAAAAATAATTTTGTTCATATCACAGTCTCCTTACCATATCTATACTCAGTATAATAATAAATGTTTAAGTTTGTTAGTGTGAGTTTTCTCAAATGCTGCTAATCCATTAAATAGTTTTTTAGCATCACCACTTAGAAGGTCTGAAAGTTTCCAATAATATGCAACTGTTTTCTCTTCTATCTCAATCGCAATTTCAAGCATTTCTTTTATGGTTAGTTCTCTGCATTGATCATAAGTAGGTAAAAATGTAAAAACACCAATTGTAAATTGAATGTAACTATTCTCATTAACCTGCTTTCTTTTATATTCCTGTAAAGTTTTAAGATGCTGCCTTTCTTCTTTTTCCAATATTTTGAGCAACTCTACCACTTCACTTTTAGTAACAATAGACTGCATCTTATGATAAAACTCTGCAGCTTTGTCTTCTGATAAAATGGCATTATCAAGAACTTCATTTAACGTTATGAAATTTTTCTTAGAATTTGTCATAAGATATCCTTTCCTCAAGTATTCCCTTAGATACTAAAACCTCTGTAACAGCATTAATCATTATTTCAGGGCCACATAGATATGCTTCTGAATTGGCACCATCTTCAAGATGTTTTTCTATAATTTTATGTATAAAACCTTCTTCTCCATTCCAGTCAGGATCTTTATCCGATAGTGCAGGATAATAGCTGAAATCACTGTTTTCATTTGCTATTTTTTCAAAGAGTTTGTGATCGTAAAGATCTTTAACAGTTCGGCTGCCATAATATAATTCACACTTTCTGCTCTGCGGATGCTGATTCCAGTAATCCACTATTGATTTCATAGGAGCAAGACCAACTCCTCCGGCAACACATATTATTTTTCTATGGCTATCTGTTCTCAGGAAAAACTCTCCATACGGGCCAGAAAACTGAATATTATCATTTGCCTTTTTTGCATGAACAAATGATGAACCTAAACCCTCAGGAATTAACTTCACATTCAGTTCTATTGTATTTTTTATTTCAGGGTTTGATGCTATAGAATATGCCCTGTAATCCAACCCTTCAGGTGTATCAAACATAACCTGCACATATTGTCCGGCTTTAAAACTGATTTCTTCATTTTCAGGCAAACCGATTTTAACCTTTTTTATATCTGAGGTAACCAGCTCTGTGTTTTCTATTGTTGCATTATATTCTTTTATTTTTAAATATTCAGCAGGTATCGTAACTTTTATATCTTCTCTTAGTTTTACCTGACATGAAAGCCTATAATTTTCTTTCAGTTCTCTGGAGTTAAGGATCAAAGCTTCAGTAGGTAGAGCAGGCCCACCTCCTTCTTCAACTTTCAGCTTGCAGTAACCGCAGGTACCTTTTCCTCCGCATGCTGATGGTATGAAATATTTATTTTCAAAAAGTCCTTTTAAAAGTGTTTTCCCGCCCTCTTCCTCAAACTCTTTATCATCATTAATTTTAATTTTACATTTCCCATAATTGGAAATGACTTTGTCCATAAAAATAATCAGTATGCCTATTGCAAAGACATAAAGATTAATAAAAATCACTGCTTTAAGAAAGATCATTTATAACCTCGCAATTCCTGTAAAACCGATAAAAGCCAATGCCATCAAACCTGCCAGTACTGCAGTAATACCTGTTACACCGAAATGTTCCAGCGGTTCACTGAATATTAATTTTTTTCTTAATGCGCCGATTGAAACAATTGCCAGAAGCCACCCCAAACCTGAACCAACACTGAAAAACAAAGTTTCAAAGAAACCGTAGGAGCGTAATACCATAAAAAGGGAAATACCCAATATTGCGCAATTCACAGTAATTAACGGTAAAAATATTCCGAATGCATGATATAGCGTAGGAAAGTAACGATCTATAAATATCTCTATAATCTGAACCATTGCCGCTATAGTTACAATAAATACTAAAAATTGAAGAAATTCAATTCCCAAAGCTTCGAGTATAAATTTATTAATCAACCAGTTTGTGATTGCAGTTACTACCATTACAAATGTTACTGCGCACCCCATTCCATAAGCAACTTTCATATTTTTGGAAATTGTCACAAACGGACACATTCCTAAGAAATATGTCAATGCAATATTACTGGTCAATATTGAGGCAAATAAAATGATAAGTAAATGAAGCATTAATGTTTTCCCTCAAGCTGGAATTTCTTTTTTATATAATTGACAAAAAATATAAATATTGCCAAAGCGAAAAATGCTCCGGGGGGGACAGAAAAAAGCGCCATCGGAGTAATTGATTCTGGAATTACCTTAAATCCGAAAAGAGAACCAAATCCGATTAGTTCTCTAAAGAATGCTATAACCATTAATGAAAATGTATAACCTATGCCTGAACCAAGTGCATCGGCAATTGATAAACCTGGTGGATTGTTTATTGCGAATGCTTCACAGCGTCCCATAACAATACAGTTTGTTATGATAAGAGCTACATAAGGCCCCAAAGTACTGCTTACTGTAGGAAATAATATTTTTAGAATAAGATCTACAGTTATAACCAAAGTTGAAACAATCAACATATAGGTTATCATTCTAATTCTATCGGGTATAATATTTCTTATTAAGGATATTACAGCAGAGTTAGCAATCAGTACAACAGTAACAGCAATACTCATAACAAATGCATTTGCCATTAAGTTCGTAACTGCAAGAGTTGAACACAATCCCAAAACCATACCAAAAATAGGATTATTATGCCATACTCCTTCAGCAAAGACCAGCAAAGTCTTCTTCTTGAATAGTTTATACCCTTTTCTAGGAAGTTTTAGGTTAATTTTTTCTATCATTCTTCTGTTCTCTTTTTAGGAAAAACCTGTTCTACTCTTTTAATTCCATTATTTATGATCTCCTGTAATGAGTCACTCGTTGCTGTAGCTCCTGTGACTGCATCAACTTCATTTGGCTTAGAAGCAAATTTAACTATTCTCAAATCAGGTATTATTGATTTATTACTAAATTGTTTCTGATATGCAATTTCCGCAATTCTACCTCCAAGGCCAGGTGTTTCATTCTGACTTATTACTCTCAAACCATATAGTTTTTTATAGTCAGGGTATACCGATAAAAGTATTTCTATCTGACTCCAAAGGCCTGGTCCCTTAACTTTAAAGAGAATAACACCAGGATTTATTTTCCTGGAAATATAATAAGTTTCACCTCCAACATTTTTTATTTTAAAATTTTCAAGAAATATTTTCTCCGTATCTCCATCATTTGATTTTATATCAAACATATTATTTATAACTTTATAAAGTCTTACATTAAAAATGTTTGCAGCTTTTTTATAGGCAAAATCAGCACTGCATAAAAATAGTACGCATATTGTTGACAGTGTTAACAAAAAGATTATCATTTTGCGTTCTTTCATTGTTTTACCTTTTTGTATTTACATCCCAATACAAGTTCATCAATTAATGCTGTAAATACATTTGCAAACAGTACTGCAAATAGTACTCCGTCAGGAAAAGAAGAAAATGTTCTTATCATAAATGCTACTGCACCGCATATTATTCCTGTAATGATTTTTCCTTTGCATGTTCTGCCTGATGTTTGTCTTACCGGTAAAATAAAAAAAGCTGCAAAGAACAGATTCCCTACAAATAATGCATCAATAAATTTTGATAATTTAGGATCAATTTGGACAGAGATAAAAGTTAAAACGATAACTGTAATGATGAAAGATAGTGAAGTTTTTGCATCAACTGCTCTTAGAAGAAGCACTATAATCCCGCAGACTAAAAGAACTATTGGAATAGAGTTTCCTAAAACCTGTGGAAAATGACCTGTAAGAATTTCTCCCAATGAAACAGTATGCTCTTTTAAATATGTAATGGTATGATCTATTGTCGGAACAGATGCAGAAAAATTCAGTAAGCCTGTTTTAAAATCAGAAAATGGAAATACCCAGCCCATTTCATATTCTCTTGCAAAACTCAATATTCCAAAAGCCCAGCCTATTGCAACCGGCGATGCAATCTCTCTACCATGACCGCCAAAAAAAACAACACCTATTAAAATACCGAAAAATATTGATACAGCAATCATCCATATTGGAAAATCAGGAGGGAAAACCAAAGGCAGAATAAACCATGCGGCAATGCCTAGATAGTCAATCGGTTTACGGTTTAATTTAAATGAGGATATTTCGATTACACTTCCTATTAAAATTGACATTAATAAGATAATACCTACTCTCCAGCCATAGCTTCCGATGGCAGCTGCATATAGAGGAAGGGATAGAAATACAATTATTAAATCATCCCTGAAAAAGAGATTTTTCTTTATTTTACTATTATTTTCCAGATTCATTAGTATAAATTGTATTTTTAATTATTTTGGTTGCAATTACAGGAACCACCACAGGAACTTAAATCTATTTCTTTACTGTCTTGCTCTATATCATCATCTAACTCATTTAACGTATCATTGAATTTTGCGTATAACGGAATTCTAGATGGACATACAAAACTGCAACGCCCGCATTGAATACATGATTTTATCTGAAGAGATAAAGCATCGTCAACACTATCATTTCTTAGGTGATGATATATGAAACTTGGAGTTAAGCCTGCTGGACAATAATTAGAACAGGCTGTACAGTTAATGCACGGCCCCTGGTAAATATTTAAATATTTACCTTTTTTAAATTTTGATTTTCGATTAAATATCGGAAATGGGAATAGTATATTACTGCTTTTTTTTATAAAATAATCAGACGACGTTAGCGTGAGACAGTTCATATTTTCATTCAAAGATTCATCTAATGGGATCTCAACAGATTTTATAGGATGATACCCTTTGCTGTCAGGATAATTCTGAATATGCTTTGCCAGTATTGAGTTAGCTGCACAGAGATCTTTTAAAGTCGACCCTTTCGGTATACGAAGACTGACCACTTTTCCATAATCTATAAATATTGAAACAAGAATGCTTTGATCTAATTTTCTGTTTATAATGGCGGCATGCAGCTTATAAAATTCAAAGACGTTTAAATGGATATGATCTTTATTTTTACTTTCATACGACTTTCTAAATATTATTCCATTTTTTGCAGTCTCTGATTGGAAATCATATCCAATAATATTAACAAGTTTTATATCTAAAAATTCTTTTACCTTTTTTACTGCACAAATAAAATCATCAAATAAAAAATGTGCCAGGTAGTTCATATCAGGACCAAAGGGAATTTCTTCATAAAAATCAATTGTCAGCAATTGTTTTTGTTTAGATTCAAAATAATATTTTTTGGCAGGAAAAAGTAATTCAATAACATCATCATAATTCAGAGCTTTATTAAGCTCTGATTGTTGAAGCTTAAATGGTGTTTCCATTTTTTTTATTGGCAGGTAATTGAACTTTAGCTTTTTCATTATTGCCATTATAGAGTATGTCTAATAAAAATACCAAATACTTTTTTAGATAAAAATATTAAAACCCCGAAAATAGTATCCTAAAAACTTATATCAGCCTATTCAGATGTCTTTAATATTATTTTTGCAATACTAAAGAACTTACCCATTACTCACTTTTATTTCTCTATAAACGTAATTTAACTAAAGAGTTCCAGACTGGTTTTTTTTATTTCTTTTGTTGAGAAAAGTATTGTTCCATTATCCAACGATAACTCTTCAGATATATCATGAAAAATTTTAGTTGTTATTTCATGTGAGTTTCCATGGATCATTGCATAGATATTGTATGGAAATTCAGGATAGGCTGTTCTTTCGTAACAATGGGTGATCTCTTTTTTCCCAGATAATATTTTACCAATTTCAACTACATTTTTTTTATCTATTTTCCAAACACACATGGCATTTGATTTATAACCGATTTTATAGTGGTATGGGATTATACTGATTCTTTTCAAAACATATTTCTTTTTCCAACTGTTTATTTTTTCCAGAACAGTTTCTTTGTGAATATTTAAAATATTACTTAACTCAGCAAACGGCCTTTCAGATATAGGAATATTTCTTAAATTTCTTATAAGCTGTTTATCTGAGTCATCGAATATATTTGTATCGTCTAACTCAAGATTTGTATTTGGCCTATATATATCATTGAGTTGTATACCTAAATCAAAAATAACTGAAATTTTATAACGTTTGAGCGCAGGAAGAAATAGAAGTATATATGGAGAAAGATATTCTTTAATTTCGTTAAGATTTTTGTCAAAACAATCACCCATACATGAAAAAGTAAACCATAGATTTATTTCATAATCTCTGATATAGCAATGTGTAACCTCAGAACGCATTTTTAGAAAATTAGAAACTCCATCTAAATCATGTTTATCGATTTTTACAGCACATAATGCGCTTTTGTAACCTAGCCTGGGGTTATCAAAAATTGCCCCAAACCTTCTAACAAGTCCACTATCTATAAACAGTTTTATCTTATTAATCACACTATTCTCAGAAAGACCTAACTCATTTCCTATCTCAAGAAATGGACGTTCAGTTATGGGAATTCCTCGTTCCAATAATAAAAACAGTTTTTTATCTATTAATTCGTCTAATTTTAAATTCATTACTTTTTTGTTTCTTATAGAAACAGTTTTAGGTTTTAAGCTAACTGAGTTAAACTGACTAAAAAAATTCAATCTCCAATAATTAACACGGAATATTTTATGTCCTAATAAAATAACTCCATCATTGAGTGTTCCTTGTTGGATATTGATTATTCAAGTTTGGGTGTATAAGAACAATACGGTTCTTCTGCCAGATAATCATCTGAGTGAAACATTGCTCTGGCTCTGCACCCTCCGCAAGTAGTCCAATATTCACATTGCCCGCATTTTCCTGAATAACATTTTTTTGCTGCTATATTTTTAAATATATCTGAATTTTGACAAGCTGCATTAAATGTAAAACTGAAATCTCTAATATTACCGCATGGAACATCAAAAAAACCACATGGTTGCAAATCACCTTTATATGAAACAAAAACAAATCCACCTCCAGCCAAACATCCCCCGGGACGCATCATATGCCCATTCTGAATATCTATCTTATTTTTGATTTTATATTCATTCCAAATTCTTGAATAATGAGGGGCACAGGTTACTTTCATATTTCTTCTGCCCTCTAAAGTTTCCTTTGCAATCCAATAAAGTGTTTCTTCATATTTATCAGCATCAAGTTCAATATCAATTAAAGATTTTGCTCTTCCTGTCGGCACAAGTAGAAATATATCGTGAAGAACAGCACCTAAATTCCTGCTTAGATTATTAATATTTTCCAAATCATCAACATTCAGCTTAGAAACAGTACTGTTTATCTGGAACTCTAAACCGTATTTTTTTGAAAGTTCGGCACACTTAACAGCTTCTTTGAAAGCTCCTGCCCGTCCACGAAAAGAATCATGAGTTTCTGAGTTGGAACCGTCCAGACTAAGACTTATTCTTGATATCCCTGAATCCTTAACACGTTTTATCTTAACTTTACTATTAAGATTTGCCCCGCAAGTTGCCATAACAACTCTCATTTTCTTTGAAGCTGCATATGACGCAAGTTCAAAAATATCATCTCTGAACAACGGTTCTCCTCCTGTTAAAATCAAAACAACAGGTAGTTTTTCAGCAAGAGAATCAATAAATCTTTTACCTTCCTCAGTGTTCAGTTCTCCATCATATTTTTTATCAACAGCAGCTGCCCTGCAGTGTTTACATTTATAATCGCAACGTCTTGTAGTTTCCCAGGCTATAACTTTCATTCTGGATTTTGGCTTTATTATATCATTATTCAACATTGCTTATTTCCTCATCTGTCAAATAACATCCGGGATCTGATTCCCACATATCACCTGTGATGGCCTCTGCTCTGGCTCTAAAATTTCCTTCACAAATATTAATAAACCTACACTTTGAACATCGTCCTTTAATATATTTTGTCCTGCTTCTAAGTTTATTCAGCAAATCATTATCAGGATTGATCCATATTTCTTCAAAACTGTTTTCTCTGATATTTCCAAGCTTTTTGTCTCTCCAGAACTGGTCAGGATATACATCTCCATTCCAGTTTACTGCTCCAATTCCAAGCCCGCTGCTGCCACCTTTATTAATTTTTATCAAAGACATAGCTTCTTCTGCTTTCTGCTTATCTTCATTCAGCATGCGCAGGTATAAAAAAGGAGCATCACAGTAATTGGCAACTGTCAGTATTTCTTTTTTCAGACCTTTATCTGAAAAGTATTTTGCCTTATCCATTATGAGATTTATTAGATAACGTTTATTTTTGACAGACAACTCTTCATCTTTTATGCTCTTGCCTCTTCCTGAGCAAACCAGATGATAAAAACAGATTCTCGGTATTTCTTCCGCTTCCATCAGATCAAGTATATATGGAACATCCATATAGTTATTTCTATGCATTGTATATCTGAGTCCAACCCTGACACCTGCGTCTGTACAGTTTCTTATACCTTCCATAGCTTTTTCAAAGGAATTTTTTATCCCTCGTAGCTTATTATGTGTTTCAGGTCTGCCGTCAAGGCTTATTCCCACATATGTAATACCAAGCTGTTTCAGCTTTTCTGCGCATGTTTTATCAATCAGTGTGCCGTTAGTTGAAATTGTAGGTCTTATTCCTGAAGATTTAGTATATTCAATCAATTCAAAGATATCTTTTCTAACAAAAGGCTCACCGCCGGAAAATAGAAGAACAGGGATATTAAATGCAGCTAAACTGTCTATAAATTTTTTACCTTCTTCTGTTGTCAGTTCATCACTGCTTTTCTTATTTAAACTAGCATCGGCATAACAGTGTGCGCAGTATAAATTACACTGCTTTGTCATATTCCAGACTACAACTGGTTTTTTAATTCCTAAACCGTCACCGTGTTTCTTATATCGTAGATGATCCCCCTGTCCTTTAACTCCACAGTACAATCTGGAAACATTGATCATCTCTTTCTCCTAAAGTGTTATTGTTCTACAAAAAGTCTATTTTAACAGTCTATCAATAAGATTATATTACCTCATCACTTTTTAAATACCACTAATCTAGTATCTATTTTTCTATAAAAAAATAAAGACGAAAAATAAAATTCCGCCTTTTGATATAACAAGCAATCTAAAAAATACTGATCAGAGTTATTTTTTTATTTTAGTTAAAGTTCTTGTTGCTACAAGATTTACACCTGTATCACAAACATTTTCACAAACCACTGTGCCAAGCTTTACAGGAGCTTCCATTTGAATATTAAACACTTCTTTCATAACCTGGAACATTTTCTCTTTAGAGACTGTTGAATCAGTTTTAATAGGCAAAAAATCAATAGCCGCCCCTTTTATCCTAACAGTAGAAGTAACAACTCTTTCAGGGTTAAAAATTTCTTTTTCAGCGTATTTCTGGCCTCTTTTACATGTAGCACCATCTACTTTAATTATAGAATTTTCTCCATATTCTACATCCAGACTGCAGCCTAGCGGACAACTGATGCAAATTAACGATTTTCTCATAATCTCACCTCTATTATATTAAAGCAACATCAATTGCTTCTGCATTATCAGGTATTTTGTTTATTCTTATTCGCTGCATTTCACTAGGAAATATCTTTGCATGTTTTTTCTTATAAAGAATTTCATCGCCCGATTTAATGCAAAGAGTTACTCCTTCAGCAGGAGCAATACATCTCAATGACAGTAATGCCTCTTTTCCCTGTTCCACTATAGTCGGCAATACATATCTAACCAAGTTTCCAGTTTTAACAGGTATTTCTCTGTTTTTAACTAACTTGTTTTTTATATAATCAGATACAGATTTTCCACAGGTTTCTGATTCTTCAGAAACAAAATCAACTAAATCATGAACATGTAAAACATTACCGCAAGCAAAAATACCCGGTACATTAGTCATCAAATTAGAATCGACCAAAGGGCCATTTGTAACTTTATCCAATTCTATCCCAACATTAAGAGATAGTTCATTTTCCGGAATTAACCCTACAGACAGCAATAAACTGTCACATGTCAAAGTAAAACTATCTTCCTTTGAAGGTTCTCTGAATTCATTGATAGGAGCTATATCAACAGAAGTAATTCGTTTATTACCTGTAATATTAGTGACTGTGTGTGAGAGGTAAAGCGGTATATTAAAGTCATTCAGACACTGAACAATATTTCTGTTCAATCCGCCAGGGTAATCCTGAACTTCTACTACAGCCTTTACTTTTGCACCTTCCCAGGTCATTCTTCTTGCCATTATTAACCCTATGTCACCAGATCCTAAAATAACTATTTCCTTTCCAGGCATATATCCATATCTGTTTACAAGTTTCTGAGCCAAACCAGCAGTCATAATTCCAGCTGGTCTACTTCCCGGAATAGCAATATTGCCTCTATTTCTCTCTCTGCATCCCATCGCAAGAACTACAGCTTTAGTATGTACTTCAATAAGTCCGATATTTTCAGACATTAAATAAACTATTTTTTCATCATTTTTTGAAATAATATCTACAGCACAGCTGTTTAATAATGTTTCAATTTCTGTATTTGCAACAAAATCAGTATATCGTTCAGCATATTCAGGTCCTGTAAGTTCTTCTTTAAACTTATGAAGTCCAAAGCCATTATGAATACACTGTAGCAAAATTCCACCGAAAGCATCTTCTCTTTCAGCAACCAATACTTTTTCAACTCCATTATTTTTTAATGATAAAGCAGCAGCAAGTCCGGCAGGGCCACCACCAATTACGACAGCATCAACACTCTTAATCATTTTCTGTCTCCTTTCATAATTGGGTATGGTACAATTTCAGTGCCTTTTCCTTTTTTAGTAATCTCTTCAAAAGGTATACCTGTCACTTTATGAATAATTTCCATAACTCTTGAAGTGCAAAAACCTGCCTGGCATCTACCGGTCCCGGCTCTTGTTGCAAATTTGACTCCGTCCAAAGTAACATGACCGGCTTTAACAGCAGCTACAATCTCAGCTTCAGTTACATTTTCACAACGACAGGCCAATTTAGAATAATCTTTATTTTCATCAACAAGATTATTAAACGACTCAAAATCTCTCTTTTCGATTAAATGTCTGACTCTTGTAAAAAGTTTTTTCCTATTTGGATTAAAATCATGCTTCATTTCCAATTTTAACCCGTCTTTAGTTAATACCTCTCTAATATGTTCAGCTATTGCGGGCGAAGCAGTCAAACCCGGGGATTCTATACCTGCAGCATTAATAAATCCGTGAACAGATGTTTTTCCTATAATAAAATCTCCACCTGATGCAGCAGGTCTTAAACCTACAAAAGATGTTATAATATCACTTGTTCTCACTGAAGGAACCATTTTTTGAGCATGCTGAAAAACTTCTTTTAATCCTTCCCTGGTTGTGCTGAAATCACTCTTATCTTCAATATCCAATGCCGTAGGGCCAACCATAACAGGTCCGTCAACTGTAGGAATAACAAGCATTCCTTTTGAAGATTTGGTTGGACATGGAAAAATTACTCTTTTAACCAAAGTCCCAACGCTTCTGTCCAAAAGATATTCCTCACCTTTTCTAGGAAGAATTCTAAAATCTGTCAACCCGACAAATTTAGCTATTTCATCAGCATATAACCCAGCTGCATTAATAACATAATTAGAAACAAATTTCCTGCCATCTTCTGTTTCAATTTCAAATTTATCAGAAATATTCTTGCCAATCCATGAAACTTTGTTATCCAAAAAAAGTTCTACACCGTTTTCCATCGCATTTCCGATTAAAGCAAAACAGTATTCATAAGGACATATAATTCCAGCTGTCGGTGCATATATCGCACCCATGACATCTGGATTCAGATTTGGTTCCATTTCAATAACTCTATCCCTACCCAATAATTCAAGGTATGGAACTTTATTATCTAAACCCCTAGTATAATATGTCTGCAAAACACGAAAATCATCTTCGGTAAATGCAACCATTAATTCTCCGCGCCGTTCAAAAGGAAAATCCAACTCTTCACATAATCTATCAAATTTTCGATTTCCCGGAACAACAAATTTGGCTTTCAGTGAACCTTGAACTGCATGAAATCCACCATGAATTATTCCTGAGTTTGCTTTACTGGTCCCAAAAGAAACGTCAGCTTCTTTTTCTAAAACAGCTACACGTATATTAAATTTAGACAATTCACGAGCTATTGCAGCTCCTACAACCCCACAGCCAATAACGACAACATCATATTCAATATTCATATTTTTGAATTTATTAAAAGTTTTTAGTTATGAAATAAAATTGCTACTTTTTGATAAAAGTAGCAATTTGTTATGATATAAAACTATAATTAAGCTAATTTATTTTTTATGGTGTGTACCTGATTTTTTATGGTGATGATGATGCCCATCCTTTTTATCAGAATCTTTTTTTGACTTTTTGTCAGAATCAAGAGATTCATCAATCACTTTTCTTATTTTTTTTGCCACATCGACGCTTATCTCACCTGAAGCATCGAGTACAGAATTAAAAGCATCTCTAAGATTACCTGCAGTATCTTTAGTAATTGATCCGCTTGCATTTAAGCTTGAATCTAAAGCTTCACGTAGGTTTTTAGATAAATTTTTGCTCACATCTCCGGCTGCGTCAAAAATGCTGGTTAGAGCTTTTTTTAGGTTTTCTACTGAACTTGCAGAAATTTTTTCGCTGGCCTTAGTGCTGGTATCTACGGCTGATTTAACATTGTCCTTTACAGAATCTTTTATTCCTGAAGCAGCATCCTTTACTGCATCAGCAGTTTTATGCAAATTTTTCGAAATATCTTTTGGAATTTGCTTGTCAACATGGTCGATAGCAGATTCAATTGTATCAGAAACCCATTTTACAGCCTTATTTTTATCTTTCTCTTTGTTAGACATGTGCTCCTCCATAAGTTTTGTTCTGACTAATTTTTACAAATATTAATAATAATA
>DASCNA010000246.1:0-7175 GCA_036011305.1 Victivallales bacterium | reverse complement strand
AGTCAAAATATCATCATCTTTTCTTAAACGATGACGTGTAAGTTTATTCAATATTTTTATTTTTTTACGGATGTTACGATATTTAAATAATAATTTTCCCATGAGCCATAAAATAGCTTTCTCAATTTAAAATTCATTTTCCTTGTTAATTAACGTAACGAACTTCATTATTCGTTAACATCTTGCCAAAAAGAATAAATCTATAGTGACATAAAATAATGTCCAGCATATTTATATAAAAAAATAAAATTAGGATTCTTGTACTCAATATCAAAGAACCAATATTAGAAAAAATATCATCTGTAACATTTTGAAAGAAAACACTATACAGAAATTATAATTACATAGAACTAATTATTAATTGATACTGCCTTTTAAATTTTCTTCTTATGCTATAACGTAAGACAGACCGTGAAAGTATAAGCTTTTATGTAATTTGAAATAATATCAAACATTAAATACATTAAAATAAAGCTCTTAGAGTTAAACGTAAAATAGAAATGGAATTTTCCTTTTTTATTTTAATTGCAGGCATTTAATCAAAGAGTGTTTAATTAACCGCTAGAAGAGGAAAAACTTACTAACGAGTAAAAAGTTTTTTGTGTAAAATGAAAAATAAAATAAATAAAAGTGCCATAATATGCTTAATAATACTAATTGTATTTATTGCATTTGCTATCTACCTGAGCAGACGTGACATAAACACAAGAGAAAAAGAATTTCATGACAAAGATAGTGGAATGATTACATCACAAATGGTAGATAAACATAATAGTGATAGTTATCTCAATAAGAGATAAGCAAAATCAGCTAAAATATTTTAGGATAAACAATATGCTTCATACTGCAAAAAATAAGATTTTTATATATATTTTATTATTCATTATATGTCTGAACTGCTTTGTCCCATTAGGCATGTTTTATCCAATAATTCTTGTACTTTTCTTATTATATTATGCTCATAATAAATATTGGACAGAAGTAGTTTTATGTATAACATTTCTTCTGTTTACATTTATACATTTAGCTTTCATTGTATTAATAATTGCAGCTCTTTTTGTACCTATATTTCGTAAAACATTTAACTGGCTTAAACTGGGGAAACAAAGTAAAACTTCAATATTCTTAATAATTATCACAAGCATTATATCTGTAGTAGCCTTGCTTATTTGGGCTCATTGGACAAACAATCTGGGAATTGCAATAATATTTGTACAAAATTTCACAAGCTATAATCAAATACTTGTTATTGCTGTTCTAATTCCTATTTTTGCACTGGTTAATTCATTTATAGAAGAGTTTGCTTTCAGGGGGATATTACAGGAAAGTTTAGGCAATATTTTTAATTCAAAAACTACTGTTATAATTTTACAGGCAGTTCCATTTGCCGCATTTCATTATGCTGTTGGTTTTCCCAATGGCATTATAGGTTTTATAATGGTATTTATATGGGGTTCTGTTTTAGGATACTTAAGAGAAACAACAAAAGGTATGGCAGCACCGGTTATCTGCCATATTTTTGCAGATATGACAATATTTTACTATCTGTTTTATTATGTATTACATTAACCAAATTTAAAAAAAATTAGGAATCTGCTTATGTTTGCAGTAATATACCGCTCTTATGTAAAATCAGAAAAAGAAGAAGAATATCAGATATTATGGGAACATATAGCTAAATATTTTGTTTCAAAACGTGGTGCTATCGGTTCATGCCTGCATAAAACAGAAGAAGGATACTGGTTGGCCTATTCACGCTGGCCTAACAGAGAAATCCGAGATAGTTCATGGCCTGGCGAAGATGCTCCTTCAGAAATACTCCCTGAAAATATTCGGCAGGCAATCATTAATATAAAAGACTGCACTGATCAAACAAGAAAATTTCCAGAAATTTGTATGGATGTTAAAAATGATTTTTTGTAAAATGAATATATAAACCTATGATATTATTTTGTCTCAATAATTTTAGAGCCACCAAACTGACAATATAGCTATAAATGAGATTTATTGCCTGAAATTGTGAGATATATCTCATGAATTAGGGCAATTTGGATTATTTTACAAAAACTGATTATTATAATCTGCATATATTATTAGCTTTACTTTGAATTGCTATACACTCTATATGTTACTGCAAGGTCACAAATATGATCTTTTATTTTATCAGAAAGAAATATACAAATTACAGAAAGCAAAAAATCCAAAATATGAAGTTAATAACAGAGAAATATTATCTAAAATTATTAGTGACAACTACAATAATTGCTGTAGCAGTAATTGCAGTTTACTCTATCAAGGCAATAAAAAACGATTTAGCTGCAATACATGGCAGCAGTACTCCAAAAAGTACAATTGAAACTCAGAATAAAAATACATCACTCTCAGCTTTTTAAATAAAAAAAAGATCGAATTACTCAATGAAAAAAATTATCTTACTATTTTGCATCCTAACCGGTTCATTTTTATTAAGTTTCAATACATATTCATCCAGTAATAAAAGCGACCAGTACTGGATAAATACATACGAAGAATTAAAACCTTATCTGGATTTCAAAATTAATACGTTAGAACTTGATATTCCGGCACAAAAGGAGAACCTGAAAAAACTACGGAACAATCTTCATAAATTTACCACTGATTATAGTAAATTGTTATTTTTAGAGCAGGCTGAAATGCGGGGAAATAAATATGCTTATGAACTGATATATTCACGAATTTATAATACAAATCTCATATTCAATAATAATTTGGAAGATCGGAAAGATAACCTAAACAGTATTAACAGTCAGGTAATGATATTAAATGATCTCAAAAAATCACTGACAGAATTATATGACAAAATTGGAAACGAGAAGATTAGAAATGAACTAAATCAGAAATATCTTTCAAAAATAAATTCCCTGAATCAGACTTATCAGTCACTACAGTCAAAATTCAAACAGCTGTCAGAATCATCAAATAAAATTGCAACTGAATCAAATAAGCATATCTCCTGGCTTGGAGATCAGCTTTTAAAAACAATAGCAGATAATTTATTTTCAACCTTTAACATTTTTAATTACAACTGGCAGGAACAGTTACTGCCTACTATGCAAAAATGGATTGAAACATTCCCATTTATTTATAGCATGTCATTTCCTTCAACATTCAATGAAATTATTAATATTTTAATAAGCTTTGTAATAGTTATCATAATATCGTTGTTCATTTACCTTCTCATTTATAAAAAAAAGAAGATCTCAGGTTATGCACTGACACATATTATACTCTTTATTATCAATATAGATTTTTACATAATAGCTATAGTGCTCTTTGCACCTAAATTTCTTAACAGTTACTATCAAATAGCTGTTCTGGGAACAGCTTATAATCTAATTCATATATCCAGATATCTTACTAAAATCATGGATGGAAAGGATTTTGAAAAAGCAAATCTTTTCGTTTTATTTACTCTTTATATTGTGGGTATGTTCTGTGTATTGCTGGAACTCCCACCGCCGCTCATGTTTACTGTATGGATAATTACTCTTGCTGTCTACATTGGTTCATTATCCAGCCAGATAGATAATAAAACATTTACAAATAAAAGGAAAATAACTTTACGAATTGGTATTACATCAGGAGCTATAGCTTTAATATGCATACTTTTGGGATACCTAAACTTCTCGATTATGATAGCACTTTGCCTGGTCCTGATTTTTGTGCTGTGCTACTCGGCAATGACCATTTCAAATTACCTGAAATTTAAAATAGCAGAAAGAAATAGGAGAAAACCTAATTTAGCATCTATTTTTATTCAGGGACTGGGCGTCCCTTCTATTTGGATCTCTCTAATTATACTGTTTATGCTATGGCTGAGCGTAAAACTGAGCTACAACTTTTTTTATATTTTTCATTTGTTTGATAAAATCCACTTCTCGTTTTTCAGTCAGCAGGTATATTTAAAAAACCTGACCTATTTAATTATTGTTTTCTTTGTATTTAAATCAACTCTCAGTGCATGCTTCACATATATGAAAACAAGTTTAGCCTCTGAAGATCCTGAATATATCAGCAAACACGCTTATATACATCTTATTCAATATCTGGGATGGTTTGCATATTTAGTAATCATATTTCTATTTTTTGATATTTATATAAAAGATTTAATATTTTTATTCGGAGGTTTATCCATTGGTATTGGCTTTGCCTTAAAGCATTTAGTCGAAAATATTTTAGGTGGAATAATTTTATGGGTGGAAAAGCCAATTAAGGTAGGCGATATAATTGAATATGAAAATGAATTTGGAGTTATAGAACAGATAGGAATCAGATGTACAAGGCTAAAAACAGAAGAACAGTCACACATTGTATGGCCAAATAATATGTTAATAAGCAATAAATTAACCAACTGGACAAAAAACAGTCATATCATGTTTTCAAAAATAACTGTCGGTATAGGTTATAATTCAAATACAGAACAGGCTATTAAGTTGATGCTTCAGGCAACTGAATCATGTCATCATGTTTTAAAAAAACCGCATCCATTTGTCATATTTCAGGATTTTGGAGATAATGCACTGATATTTGATATCAATTTCTGTCATTATATAGCTGATGAACTTGACAGTACTCATTATAAAAGTAATATCCGGTTAAAGTTAATAGAACTTCTGAAACAGGCTGGAATAAGCATCCCCTACCCTCAGCTGGATATTAATATGAAAAATGCTAAGACTTCGGTTTAGCAAAGAAGAAACTGCCGCCTTTAAACAGTATTTACAACCAAACTGTGATTATATTTATTCATAACAACACATAATAGTTTTATGCTCCTAAACGGAATTTATTCTAATCACATATCAGAGAGTTTCATTGCATCCTTTGGATCCTTGTACTGAATAAGCAATGCAAATATCCCGGAAATTATCAAAAACACTCCTCCGATAACCAGAGCATAAAGTGAGTTATTGCCGAGAATATGGACCATTATGAAACCGAAAAAAATAGAGACAAACATTTGAGGCAAAGTAGTAAAAATATTTACGATCCCCATACTTGTACCGACATCTTCCGATTTGGATGCATCTCCTATTATAGCGAAAGGAATGCTTCCACTGCCGGCCTGCATAATTCCGACACCAATCATAGGAATAATTAGCATATCCGGGTTTTTCATAAAAAGCAGAGCAATGAAAGAGATTCCTCCAAGTGCCTGTGTTATCGAATAAAGGCCTTTAAGAGAAGTATATTTTGCCAATAGCGGCATAAACAGTGAAAATATTACAGAAAAAATTGCATTCCATGCCAGAAGTAAACCAGCCCATACAACACCTTTAGTATAAAGAGTTGTTCCTATACATGCTCCAAAAATATTTACTGCCACGGCAGGAGCAAAATACACATTCATTAAAAAGGCACCAAAACAAGAGAAAAATACAGCTATGCAGACCTGCCACATAATTTTAGGCATTTTAAAAATTCCACAGAATATTTCAGCTGTTGCATTAAAAATATTTAGTTTTTCTGCTTTATTTTTTCTGAATTCTTCCATGTTTTCAGGCGGTGCTTCTTTTATGCAAAAACAGCTTATTAAAATTGTAATCAGTAAAATGATTCCGCCTATTTCAAAAGAAAGTCTCGTTATCATGGGAATATCTCCAAGATGAGATACTGTACTTACTCCGAGATGCGTAAGTATCCATGGAGAAAAATATGCTATGGTGGTTCCAATACCACCAAAGAAATACTGAACAATAAACCCTGTAGACAACTGTTCTTTCGGTAGTACATCTGCAAGCAGTGCCCTGTACGGCCCTTGTATTAAATTAGCAGCAGTCATCATAATCCAGAACAGAATCAGTACAAATGTAAGCGAACTTGAGTTTACCATCAGAAAAAAACAAATAGAAACAATAATCGTACCTATCAGCATAAAAGGCCTTCTTCTACCGAATCTGGTCCAGCACCAGTCACTCCATTTACCTGCTACCACCTGTGTAATTATTCCCATTACTGGCCCTGCCAGCCAAAGTCCTGAAATTTGATTTGCTTCCGCTCCCAGATATTCAAAAATCGGACTCATAAGTGCAAAAAAAAGCCCCCAGGCATAATTTTGCCCGAGGTTACCTAAATTCAAATAGCATATTCTCTGTAGACTTAAACGTTTCTTTTCCATTAATTTAATTTCCCTGTTTTACATAAGAAGCAAGAATAACCGGATTGATATATTCATTATAAGGAAAACTTTGAAATAGTTCAATGTCAAAAACTTAACAGAGAATCATCTGTTTTATTCCAGTAGGACAAATATCTGTGCAAAAATGTACTTTTGATAAAAATTTGTGCATAATACTCGCTTAATTTTTCTATCCTAAAATATTAAATCATAATAATTCTACTATCCTAACCACTTAGACATAATAAAATTTAAAACAAATTAAGGAAGTTAAAATGAATAAAATATTTTATTATACTCTTCAGACTCTGGCTATTGTTGCTTTGTTTGGAGCAATAATCCTGGCTTATAAAACCTACCAGTATGTAGGTTCATTGACACCGCCTGCAAACGAAATAAACCTAAGTGCAGCCCGCGACGGTTTAGTTCATTATAAGGTAAAGGAAGGCGACAAAGTTCATAAAAATGAAGTAGTGGCATATCTTGACTACAGTGATTTGGCAAAGCTGAAAAAACAACAGTATTACACATATCTTCAGGCTGAAAGAGCTGCAGAGAGAGCTAAATTTCTTGTAGAAAGAAAAGCCATGAGTAAACAGGATTATGAGGCAGCCTACTTTCAGGCTAAACAGGATTATGCAAATATGATGAGTATAAAAGAGCAGATAGATCAGTCAAAGCTGATATCACCAGTTAATGGAACTGTTTCAAGTCTGGCTGGAGCAGAAGGGCAAGGTATAGCCTCGGGCGATCCGATTCTCACCATTACAACTCAATCTTGAAATTGCAATTCCAACATCAATATATCTACAGTCATAGTTAATACACTTTAAACTACTATGACTGTAGACTTTATCTAATTATTGCATTCTAAGGTTAGCTAGATTCAAGTTCGAAGTGCAACCCTAAATTTGCTTAAGAAGGTCAGTTGCTATATAATTCGACCTTTTAAGCGGCAAACTTAAGGGTTGAATATGAAAATCTATAAACAACTGACCTATGAGGAAAGATATACTCT
>DASCNA010000245.1:0-1697 GCA_036011305.1 Victivallales bacterium | reverse complement strand
ATAATATTAACTGCTGTTTAATCTCAGAAGATTGAGCAAACTCTACATCCTGCAGCAGCATCTGAGTTCCACAGTTCTTACATTTCATTGGGTCGTAATGATAATTTTTCATTATCATATCTCGGTATGTAATTTTTTTATACTTCTTTTTCTTCTGCCCTAGAAATTCTCTGGCTTTAGCTAACGTGCTTTTACTTACTCTATTAGCAAATATTCCTGCCTGTCTGATCATTCTGTAATTAATATCCGGAATGTGCCTTAAGAGTCGCTTTAAAAATATTCTTATCGGCATAATTAGGATTTTTTTAATTTTAGCTTTCTTGTCCAAATACTCAAATGTCACCTCTTTTTCAGTGCATGAAAGAATTCGACTCTCTGCAATTACCGGTCTTTTGGTATATTTGCTCAGGTATTTTATGAACGGGTCGGCCTCTTTTAAGCTATCACCAACATGTATGTGCCAGTATGTGTTATGAAACTGAGACAGCCACGAATTTAAAGATTCTTTTGACGTAATATGTGCATATTCCTTAGGGGTTATAAAGCCTTCTTCAGCAAAAGCTTCTTTGAAATATGTGAGAAATTTATATCTGTATATCGGCATAAGTGCACTTCTTCGAAGCTTGTTTCTTCCTGTCCACCTTGTCATATTCAGGTTCATTCCTCCCATCGTAAAAATAACATGCAGATGTGGAAGCCATTTTATATCTGCTCCAAATGTGTGCATGACCATAACAATACCTGGTTTATAACCTCTTTTTTGAGTGTAATCCAGCAATGCTTCTCTAACTGATTTGAAGAGAACATCCAAAAGTTTTTTTCTGTTATAGAGTATCCAAATTCTAAATTGCTTAGGCAAAGTAAAGAACAGATGCGCATAGTCAACATCCAACATCGCTGTAAGAGATTTCTCGGCCCATTTCTCAGCTGCGATCTTTCCACATGAACTACAGAATCTGGATTTGCAGGTATGCTTGACCTTTTTTTGGGATTTGCACTTAGGACATATGTATAAATGGTAGCCCAGTATATCTTTACACCCCTGCGTTTTTCTGACATTCCATAAAACAGGCCATCTCATATCAACGGCACTGTCTCTCCAGAGTAGATTCCAGGCATTTCCTTTTGTGAAAATATCCTTCAATGTAACTTTGCCTGATATGAATTCCATTAGTGTTTTAAGCTCTATAAGTGCGTTTTAAGATAAAAATGAATGCTTTAGGGTATTGGACTCTGATTGTATAAAATGAGGCTATAACTTAGCTCTATGATATTGTTTTGCACTATGCTTTTCAAAAAAAGGAAAGGGTAAGCTGTAGGGAAATTCTTTTCCCTTAAGATTCCTGTTATTTGTTAATGAATCGTTAGTCGTTGATAGGGATATGTTAGCGAGTATTATGATTAATCAAATTAATCTTTTTGTAGTCAAAATAGTTTTTTGCGTAGATGAGGAGTGAAACGACGACGATCGGAGCTCTAAGGGCAGCTTTGCTGTTCGCTACATGACTGAACATTTGTGAAGGCATCAATATAAAACAAAGATGTAGATTACGTTCTGTTTGTCAAATGCAACCTAAATTCCATAGTTGGTATTAAAGAAAATTCCATAGCTCGGATAAAAATTTATACCTCCGTTTTATTGTTTTTAATATTCTTAGTACGATAGCTTTGTCCGTTAATTTTAAATATACTTGAAT
>DASCNA010000244.1:0-16249 GCA_036011305.1 Victivallales bacterium | reverse complement strand
ATAATATTAACTGCTGTTTAATCTCAGAAGATTGAGCAAACTCTACATCCTGCAGCAGCATCTGAGTTCCACAGTTCTTACATTTCATTGGGTCGTAATGATAATTTTTCATTATCATATCTCGGTATGTAATTTTTTTTATACTTCTTTTTCTTCTGCCCTAGAAATTCTCTGGCTTTAGCTAACGTGCTTTTACTTACTCTATTAGCGAATATTCCTGCCTGCCTGATCATTCTGTAATTAATATCTGGAATGTGTCTTAAAAGTCGTTTTAAAAATATTCTTATCGGCATAATTAGGATTTTTTTGGCTTTAGCTTTCTTGTCCAGATACTCAAATGTCACCTCTTTTTCACTGCATGAAAGAATTCGACTTTCTGCAATTACCGGTCTTTTTGTATACTTGCTCAGGTATTTTATAAAAGGGTCAGCTTCTTTTAAGCTATCACCCACATGTATGTGCCAATATGAGTCATGAAATTGAGTCAGCCATGAGTTTAAAGTTTCTTTTGAATTGATATGGGCATATTCATTAGGAGTGATAAAACCTTCTTCAGCAAAAGCTTCTTTGAAATATTTGAGAAATTTATATCTGTACATAGGCATAAGCGCGCTTCTTCGAAGTTTGTTTCTTCCTGTCCACCTTGTCGTATTCAGATTCATTCCTCCCATGGTAAAAATAACATGCAGATGTGGAAGCCATTTTATATCAGCTCCGAATGTGTGCATAACCATAACTATACCTGGTTTATAACCTCTTTTTTGAGTGTAATCCAGCAATGCTTCTCTAACGGCTTTGAACAGAACATCCAAAAGTTTTTTTCTATTATAAAGTATCCAAATTCTAAACTGCTTAGGTAAAGTAAAGAATAGATGTGCATAGTCAACATCCAATATAGCTGTAAGAGATTTCTCAGCCCACTTCTCAGCGGTGATCTTTCCACATGAACTACAGAATCTGGATTTGCAGGTATGCTTCACCTTTTTTTGTGATTTGCACTTAGGACATATGTATAAATGGTAGCCCAGTATATCTTTACACCCCTGCGTTTTTCTGACATTCCATAAAACAGGCCATCTCATATCTACTGCACTGTCTCTCCAAAGTAGATTCCAGGCATTTCCTTTTGTGAAAATATCCTTCAATGTAACTTTACCTGATATGAATTCCATTGGCTTTTAAAGCTCTATAAATGCGTTTTAAGATAAAAATGAATGCTTTAGGGTTTTGATACTGCGTGTGTATAAAATGAGGCTATAACTTAGCTCTATGACGTTATTTTTCATTCTTTTTTTTAGAAAAAGATTGGGTAAGCTGTAGGGAAATTCTTTTCCCTTAAGATACCTGTTATTTATTAATGAATCGTTAGTCGTTGATAGGGATATGTTAGTGAGTATTATGATTAATCGAATTAATCTTTTTGTAGTCAAAATAGTTTTTTGCGTAGATGAGGAGTGGAACGACGACGATCGGAGCTCTAAGGACGGCAACGCCGTTCGCTACATGGCTGAACATTTGTGAAGTCATCAATATACACCACAGATGTAGATTACTTTCTGTTGACACATTAGAAAATAATATTCTGACTTACTTCCGGAAAAATCGTAGCGCAGCTACTCGTCTTGTTTTTGCATTATAATAATGATATGTATATAGTAAGAGAAAATATTATTAGGTAAAAATTATGACTGCATTATCATTGGCATATGATGTAAATGATACAATTAATATATTAGATAAGCTTTTACTCATATATAACACAAAAGCAAGCCATCTAGCCGAAGCTATTGGTGTAAGTCCTAGCACTATATCAAGATTATTAAATAGCAAAACTACGAAAAGGCCTAAAGAGAGTGTCCTTGAGAAAATTGCAAATCACTTCAATATCACCTTAGATCAACTCAAAGGTCTGCAAACTATTTCTTGGGATAAACTAGGAATTTTAATAAAAATAGAGCAATCATTAAAAGTGCCTTTATATAATTGGACTTATTGTGAAGGATGGGAAAACGCCAGAGATATACCTAATAAAGATATTATGATAGCTACAGATTTAAAAGATTTGGGAAAGCATGCATTCGCTCTTAAAGTCAAGGATCATAAAATGGAGCCGATGTTTCCTCTAGGCTCAATTTTAATTTGCGACGCTGATAAAGAGTATAAAGATGGTTCTTTTGTTATAGCTAAAATTAATGACTGTCAAGAGGTTGTTTTCCGAAAACTGTATATAGATATGGGACGAAAAATATTGATGCCTTTAAATAATGAAATAGGAAGACTTTCAGCAAAAGCTATTTCTGATTGTGACCAGATACTAGGAGTCGTGGTCCAATGTAAATTTAACCTTCAATAATATGAGTAACTATAATGATTATAAAAACTAATAATATTCCAACTTTTTATCAAATATTTAAGGAATTTATTCAACTCCATTTCGTCCCATCAAAAAAAAAAAATAATTATAAATTTGAAATTACTGAAGTTAAAAAAACTAAATCTGACTTGCATGAATTAATCGTACATGTAGTTGGGAAAGGTTATTTTTATAATATTTTGGCAGAAGAACTGGTAAATGATGATTTACTTCTTAAGCAATTTTCTCAACTAGATGTAAGAACTATTTGTGGATATGCTTTTCAAGATTTAAATAGCCCTAAATATAAATTAATTTCATCCTGTTTTGATTTTGATGAAAATGGACTAATAAAAATAAAAGAAAAAGGTAAAAGTAAACCAATAGAAAAGACATTATCTGATTTTGTTGAAAACGATGAATTAGTTAATAACCTAACAGGAAAAGAAGCATTAAAAATAGGTTATAAAAAAGCTGAAATAGATCTACAAAATCATCGTACACAATTAGAAATGTTAAGGAAAGAATTTTGATTTTATTTTTCTATAAATGTCTTTATTATACAAAATACTTCGTTTGTTTTATCCCTATATACAGGATCCCCTGCCCCACGAATTAAATTAAAACTAACATTTTTATCATCCATCATATCTGCGATTTTTTTTGCAGCAAGCCAAGGATGTTCAGGATCATTTTCTCCACAAAGTATTAAGGTTGGAGCCTTAATTAGTTTTACTTTTTTAAGAAAATCAAACTTAAATAACTCCTCTCTCTTAAAGAAATTCCAAGTATCTAGTTTTTTTATACATCGTTGCATTTCTTCTGGTTTATAAGGATTATTACTATACAAGGGTAAGCAAATTTTCATATATTCATTCATTAGTTCAGTTGAATCGTCATCACTATCAAAGCGTCTTATTATTCTACCAGCTCTATTTCCGCCTTTTTTAGTAAAAGCTTCTACTCTTAATTCAGTATCATATTTTGCTTCAGTATTACATAAAATAATCTTACCTACCATCTCAGGAAATTGGGTAGCATAGGACAAGGCTACATAACCTCCAAATGACACTCCTGCGATTATAGGTTTTTCTATCCCTAAAGTTTTACAAAACTCATTTAAATCTTGCCCCCATTGCTTTAAATTCCAAGTATTTTTATCTCCCTGTTCACTTCTACCATTTGCTCTATGATCAATAAATATAACTTGAGCTATATCTGAAAATTTTGACCAAAAAGAAGGGTATAAAGTATGATCTCCTAATCCAGGTCCTCCATGTAAAAAAATTAAAGTGGGTTTTTCTTCTACTGACGAATTACTAATTTTTAGTTTTGAACTATAAACATCAAAAAAAAGTTCTATACCATTAACTTTAATAAACATAATAACCTCAATTTAATTTAAAAATATTATATTTTATACCATAATCATAAACATCTAAACCAGTTTTTCTTTTTAAGTAATAAACAAAAAAAGACGTTGGGATAACAAGTAGTACGGTAAAAATTAATCGGAATAGATAATCTGAATAAAATAGTTTAAATATTGTTATGAAACTTGCTACCCCGCCATAAATACACAGTAACCCAATTATTAATACAACCATTTCTCCCAGTAAACTAGACCCAATACTTCTCACTATATAGTATTTTCCCTTGAAAAATATTTTCCATTTTGACATACAATAAACATTAAGAAACCTGCCACAAAGTAATGCCACAGTAGATCCAAACATAGCATGTAATAATGGATTAAGGATATGTTCATACTCATTTTTCTGTGCAATAGAAATAGTTGTAGGAGTCTGTAACATAAGTAATATAAAAAAAATAAAAATATAATCACAGAATACGCCTATCCAAATAAGACTTCTAGATGTCTTATAACCAAATATTTCTGTTGTTACATCAATAATACATTGCAATACGGGAAGAACAAATATGCCTCCGGGCAGTATAAAAAGACTAATCTTAATAAAGCGATAAATAATGATATTTCCAGCTAGATCAAATGTGATATACAACATCGCTAAAAAAATAATGTATTTTAAAATATTTAAATCTACTTCATGAACTTTTTTATCATTCATTTAAAAACCTATTAATAATATTTATATAATATTTGAGCATCCTCTTAGAAAGCATAGTCTCATGAGATCCGGGAACATTGTGAATAGTTAAATTAGAAATCTTACCCCATCCATTATCTTGCTTTTCTATGCTTGATATATGTTGAAGTAATTCTGCTGCTTTAAAGAGTATAACTTTTGTATCAATATATTGATATTGATATTTTTTTAAAATGTAAAATCGTTGATAAATGAGATTTACTAGAGAATCAATAGTATGATTTTCGAAGATATCATCCATTAAAATACTATTATTACTAACTTGATTTGTGATAATTTTGTGTAGAGAGTCTTTATTATTATAAATATCTAGGTGAATAGCCCAAGAATCGAACATAATGATTTGTTTTAATGGATTAGTATTAACTTGTTGTTTTGCTATTTCAAAAGCAATATTTCCTCCATAAGACCAACCTGCTAAGTGGAAATCTGTATCACCACAATGTTGAATTATATTTGAATAATATAAACTGGCAATTCTCTCTATAGTTGAAGGAGTGTTACTCAAACCATAATCAAATAGAGCATATACAGGTACAGTATTATCAATACTATCAGCTAATTCTTGAAAACAAGACACACCACCACCTATTGGGTGAATTAAGTATAAAGGTTTTTTATTCTTCCCCTTTTTTAAACAAACTATATTAGAAGATTTATAGGACTTTCCATTGTAAACAATATCAACGATATCTGCTAACTTTGTTTTATTATATAAAGTACTATTTAAACTATAACATTTTTTTACTTCTAAGAGCATTTCTAAATAGGAAATTGAATCTCCACCAAGAGACATAAAGTCTGCATTATTGTCAATGCTTGATTTTTCTATATTAAGTATTTTGCACCATATATTCTTTATATCTAAAAAGACCTGATTTGGTAATTTAATTTCTTTTTTAGAATGAATTCTTGTATAAGAATAATATTTCTTTATTTTACCAGCATTATTAAAGGGAGTTTTAATGTCTTCTAGAATGATATGTGCATTTGTTCCTCCAATCCCTAAAGAAGATATTAAAGCAGTTTTTTGGTTTTCAAATCTTTCCCATTTTTTTAACTTTCTACTAATAATAAAATTAGAATTATCTAAACCAATATTCTGGTTGCATTTGCTAAAATGAATTTGAGGTGGAATTATAGATGCTTGAAACATTCCGCAAACTTTGATGATACTAGCTAGACCTGATACATGATTTAGATGTCCAATATTTGATTTTACAGATCCTATATAGTATTTATTTTTAGATTTTTTAAATATTTCTTTTAATGCTTCCAGTTCTACATAATCACCAACTGGAGTACCAGTCCCATGACATTCTATATAGTCTATGTTTTGTTTATTTATATTAGCATTAGATATAGCTTTATTTATGTTGGTTACCTGCCCAGTAACGCTAGGTGATGAAAAGCCTATTTTATCATTACCATCATTATTTAAACTATAACCTGCAATAATACCATAGATTTTATTCTTATCATTCAGTGCATCTGATAGTCTCTTTAACACAATAGAAGCCATACCTTCTCCTGGAACTGTACCATCAGCATTAATATCGAATGCACTGCATACTCCACTGTCGGAAAGAATACTATCACTCTTATTGTAATAATATTTAGTTGAATCTCTTAATTTATAGGAGGCTGCAGATATTGCTATGTTACAATATCTTAGTTTTAGATAATTAGATGCATCAATTACACTAGAAAGCGATGATGAACATGCTGTATCTATAAAAATACATGGACCTGTTAAATTTAATGTATAAGCTATTTTGCTTAATGTTAAATTATTAAGTTTAGAATAGTTATCTTTTAAGTCAAAGTTATCATTTATTGATGTTCCAAATAATCCAATATCTTTGCCAGCATAATTATAAATATTTGCCATGTATAGTGATTTTGTTATAACATCTGCAAAAGATTTAGTTTCTGAAGATAAACTAATGTTAGCCTTAAATGATTTGTTCTGCTTAAATTTTGGCATTATGCCAGCAGCTCTAACATAAAGTTCACTATTTAAAACTAAATCGGGTAGAGACAGTTTACGACACTTTATTTCATTTAATCTGGTAATACAGTCTTTACCTAAAAAAATATTTTCCCAATACTCTTCTATATTAGCGCTTTTAGGAAAAATTCCAGACAGACCAATAATCGCTATTTTTTCATCATTTTTTTCCATTTTTTAAAGTGTCAACATAACTAGAAAGTTTATTAATTGATGGATATAAAAACATATCTATAACTTTGAGTTTTATTCTAAAAACAGAATTAATTTTACTTATAGTTTTAATAGCCTTAAGAGAATTACCTCCTATATCAAAATAATTACTGTTTTTGTTAATAGCGTTTAAATTAAGCGCTTCTTTCCATATTTTTAATAGTTTTTTACTTGTGCTATTTGCTATAAAACTTGAAGAATTATTATTTCTTAACGATTCTTCAAGTTTTGGTAACTTATGAATATCAATTTTCCCGTTAGAGTTTAAATAAAAAGACTCTACCTGTATGAAATAACTAGGAATCATATATGACGGTAATATGCTTGATAAATATTTTTTTAAGTTATCTACAACTATACTTATCTCTGCTTTATAGTATGCACAAATATACTTAATATTCTTATATTTTAATGTTCCTATATAGCATTCGAGTATACCTTCATATTTTATTAAGTTGACATGAATATCTTCTAGTTCAATTCTGAAGCCATTTATCTTGACTTGATTGTCATTTCTACCTACTATATCAATATTACCATCAGGTAAAAATCTCACAAGATCGCCAGTGTTATATAATTTCGTTGATTGAGTAATACTATTACTTGTACTATCAAAAAATGGATTTTTTATAAATTTATCGCTATTCATATCTTTTTCGTTAAGATATCCTCTTGCAAGTCCATCGCCTCCAAGAAATAATGTACCGATAACTCCATATGGCACTGTATTCATATTATTGTCTAAAATATAGGCTGAAGTATTAGCTATTGGTTTACCAATTGGTACTGACTTGGTCTTAGCGTTATCAATGGATTTAATTTTATAAGTTAATGCAAACGTTGTTGATTCTGTCGGACCATATCCATTTAAAATGTTTTCCGGTCTATAATGTTGAGGTAATGAGGAAATAGCTCTAATCGTTTCAATATTTAATTTATCACCTCCAATAATCAAATTTTTTATGTTTTTAAAAATTTTGATATTTTCATAAGCTAGTTGATCAAATAAACGAGCAGTCAGAAACATATTATTAATATTATTTTTACTTAAATAATTACCAAATTTATTAGCATCTCCTAATATTAAATTATCTTTTAAAATCAGAATACTTGATGAATTAAGTAAAGCTCCCCATATTTCAAATGTTGATGCATCAAATACAGGACTTGAAAGATGGAGAAATGTATCTTCCTTAGAAATGTCTATAAAACTCTGATTTATAGTAAGTCTAATTATACTCTTGTGCTCAATCATTACTCCTTTAGGTTTGCCTGTAGTACCAGAAGTGTACATCACATATGCAAGATTATTGCGGCTCGTAATCATTGGAAGATTTGTTTTTGGATATGATCTAATTTCTTCTAATGATCGATCAATAAAAATATTTTGTGTTTTAGATTCTATAGGGACAAAAAACTTCTTATATTTTGATAGACTAATAATAATCTTGCACGAACAATCATTAAATTTATCTAGAAATCTTTCCATTGGATCAAAAATATCAAAAGGGACATATGCAGCACCTGTTTTTAGTATAGCTAAAAAAGATATAATCATGTTAATTGATCTTTCCATGTATACACCAATGAGAGTATCTGAAGTTAATTCTTCTCCTGTATATGAAAGAAATCTATTTTTAATAGTATGTGCTAGCATATTGGCTTGTTTATTTAATTCATTATATGTCACACTTTGACCATTGTACTTAATAGCAACTGTATCATGATTGTTTTTTACATTATCTTCAAAGCATTTATGGATAGTGGCTATTGGAGGATATTTTATATGCGTGGAATTGAATTTTGATATAATATTTTTCTTTTCCTTTTCTGTTAACATGTTTATCTTGTCAATAGTAAGAGAATCATTATCACAAATTATTGTAAGTATATTTATATAATGAGTAACATACCTATTTATTGTGCTCTTCTTAAAAAGAGAAGAATTAAATTCAAACCTTCCATTTATAGCTTTATTATTTTCATTAATATATAAAGTAATGTCAAATCTTGAAGTATCGTTTAAATAAGGGATATTTTCTATACTAAGATCTTTAAATTCAATATCATTTTTAATTATATTTTCATATGAAAGCATAACTTGAAAAATGGGATCCCTGTTTAAATCTCTATCAACACATATACTGTCCAGTAATAATTCAAAAGGTAGACTTTGATTATCATAACCATTTATACATGTATGTTTGATATCTTCAAGAAGGCCTTTTATTGTCTTATTATCCAGATACGATCTTAACGGAATTGTGTTAACAAAGTTTCCAATTGTTTTTTCTATTCCTCTGTCAACCCTGTTCGCAACAGGAACCCCAACAATAATATCTGTTTGAGATGAGTACTTGCTTAACAGTATTTTATATGCAGCCAATAAAATCATAAACATTGTGCAGTTACTACTAACACATTTATGATAAAGTTTTAATGACACTTCTTTAGGAATAGAGAAGTTTATGACTTCTCCATTATATGTTTTCACCTTTTGTCTGATGTAGTCAGTAGGCAATCCTAAGTTTTTATAACCTTTAAGCTCGCTTTTCCAATATGCTAACTGCTTGTCATATATATCATTATCCATGCAAGTTTTTTGCCACATAGAATAATCAGGATACTGAACTTCTATTGCGCTAAGATTAAGTGTAGTCCCAGTGATTAAAGAATTATAAATTTGAGAAAGCTCAAAGTTAAAATTATCCATTGACCATGCATCAGTAATTATATGATGAAATACAATTATCAATACAAAATACTTTTTATCATAAACATTACAGAGACTGAATTTAAAAAGAGGATATTTTTGCAAATCAAATAAATAATGTGCATCTAATTGAATATTATTAATTAACTCAGAATGCTTAATAGTTTTATAATCAATAATTGTTTTTGATATATCTGAACTTTGAAGAATCCTTTGGTAGATTTCATTATCATTTTTGACTAAATTAACTCTGAGAATATCATGTCTTTCAATTATTTTGAATAGAGATTGATTTAAAATTTTTATATTTAAATTACCAGTTATTTTATATATTGTTGGTATATTATTAATATAATTGACTTGTTGAAAGTCATTCAGAAACCAAAGCCTTTCTTGAGTAAACGATAGGGGGAAATATATACTTTTATCATATTTAGGTATTCTTTCTTTAGGAATAATTTTTACAGATGCTTTAATATGATCTGCTAATTTAGATATAGATTGTATATCAAAAATAATGCTAATAGGGTAATTAGTATTAAATATATCATTGATCCTAAGAATCATTTGAGTGGCTGTAATCGAATTGCCACCAATATCAAAGAAATTATCGTAAATACTAATATTCTTATAGCTAACAATAGATTCCCATACACTATACAACGTTTTTTCATATTCATCCCTTGGTTTTGATATGATATTATACTTTTTACTTTTCGGTAAAGGCAGCATCTTTGTATTTACTTTTCCTCTATCAGTAAGTGATATAAAATCTAACTTAATATAAAAATGTGGATGCATATATTTGGGAAGATACTTATTTATGACTTTTACTATTTCATCTACTTTTATCTTTGAAGATGAAACATAGTAACATATTATACTTTTCTGAAGACCATCATTAAGGATATTTATTATACAATCATCGATCCCGGAAATGTTACTTATTACTGTCTTAATCTCATTTAGCTCAACTCGAAAGCCTCGAATTTGCATTTGTGTATCAATTCTTTGTAGGAAATCCAAATTTCCATAAGTATCCCACTTAACTAAATCTCCAGTTTTATATAATATTTTTTCCCCATTGTAATCATTATGTTCAATATAGCTAATTCCATCCAGATTCAATTTGTTAAGATATCCAAGAGAAAGACAGTTCCCACCAATATAAAGCTCCCCTGGTACACCTATGGGAACTAAGTTTTTATCCTTATTTAAAACGTGTACTGAACAGTTCTCAATAGGTTTTCCAATACTTGGAAAGTTCTTAATATTATCATTGTCAAGTTTAAATATAGTAACAACATGTGTTTCAGAAGGACCATACTGATTATATACGGTGTAATTGCTTTCTTGTAAAAATAATTTAAATCTATCATTAATATATAACTTATCACCTGAACAAATAATATGTTGTACACACTTTGGAAAACTATTTAAAATGGGACTTATTGATGATAGTAACTCCATAATAGCAGGTGGTAAAAATAACGTATTAATACATTTTTCTTCAATAAATTTTAATAATGCCACTATGTCTGTTTTTATCTGATTTGGCAACATAACAAGCTCTCCACCGCTAAGTAATGATGAAAATACTTCTTGAATAAAAACATCAAAAGTATTTTCGCTATATTGCAAAACCCTATTACAACAATTTATCCCTGTATTGTTGATTTGGTGTTGAATTAAATTTGAAATAGTCAAATGTGGTATAATCACACCTTTAGGCTTCCCTGATGAACCTGATGTGAATACAATGTAAAGAGCATCACTAGATAAACTTGGAACACATTTAAAGTTATTGTCTAAGGACTTTAACAAATTATCTACATCAACTCTTATAGTTTGTAAATCAAAAAAATCGGTTCTAACAGAACCATTATCAGGCAACAGAACTACATCACTATTTAACTCTTTAAGAATATGAGATAACCTTGCTTCTGGCCAATTTGATGAAATAGGTACAAATGCTTTTCCTACTTTTAATATAGCTAAAATACTAATTACAATATCTACATCTCTTGACTCTGTAATAATAGGTAAGTACTTAATGTTTTTATTATTTTTTATTACTAAAAGCAGCTGTTTTGCTAAATTGCTCGATGCTAGATCTAAATCTCTATATGTGAGTTTATAATTTAGTGAACTTATTGCAATTTTATTCTTATTTAATTTTACTGAATCTATAAACAATCCTACAACGGAACAATCTTTATACAGCGTGTTTTTGTAATTAATATGCTCGAATTGTCTGATCTGTTTTTCTTCTTTTATCTTAAAATCAGTTATAGTTGGGCTAGAATGGTTCAAAAGTTGTTCAATAATAAAAACATAATTATCAGCCAATAAACCAATGATAGTAGCCCAGACAATATTATCTTTATACTCAATAATAGCTTCTATATGTTTATTAGTATTTTTTAAAATTAAGCTTAAATCGAACTTTGCTGTTCCACTCTCTAGATGTATAAATTTTGAGCTAACGTTCTTAAAGTTAAAATTTTCTTCAACATAATTATTTCTAAAAACAAATATACTGTTATATATTGGATTACATTTATCTTTTCTATTGATGTTAAGCTTGTCTATTAAGACATTAAAAGGTAAATCTGAATTAGATAATAAATCTAATGACTCATTTTTGACTTGATTCAAAAATTCTATAATAGATACTTTTGTTATTTCCAACCTTAAAGGCATTGTATTAATAAAGTAGCCAAACACATTTTGTGTTTTTTCATCATTACGAACTGATATTGGGGTTCCAATAGTAATATCATATTGATTTGTATATTTATTAAGAAGAAGAAAGTATGCTGCTGAGAAAAAAGTAAATAAAGTTAATTCGTGCTTTTTACAAAAACTTTTCACTTTTTTATAAATGATGCCATCAATTCGGAAATTATATTGTTTTCCTCTGGGTGTGATCTCATCAATATTGTGTGTTTTTGGTATCTCTAATTGTTGAAAATCTCGTAACTTATTTTTCCAAAACATTATTCTATTATTACTTAATGATACACGATCAAGTTGAGTTCGTTGCCAAATAGTACAATCTGAATAATTAATTGAATTTTTACTCAATACAATAGTTTTGTTTTCAGTGATGGTATTGTAAAGACTTGAAAGTTCAGTGAAAAATATTTCCAAGGATTGATCATCACATATAATATGATGAAAATTTATTACCAATATATATTCATTACAGCCAATTATAAACAGTGTGAATCTAAACGGTAATTCTTTAGATAATATAAAGGGTTTATTTACTTCTTTTAATATTTGTTCTTTGTATATTTTCTTTTCAACATTCCTTACAATCAGGATTTTATAGTTGTTAGTGTTTTTTTTACTAGAAGTAATATATGGGATACTGTTAATTTCTTTTAATAAAGAATATAACACCTTATGCCTACAAACTAATTCACTTAAACTTTGCTCTAAAGCTTCAATATTTACCTTACCGTTTAACTGAATAGCTAACGGTACATTGTACGAAGTGTCATTACTGTTGAGTTTATAAAGAAACCATAAACCTTCTTGGTATGGAGAAATTTTTATATTATGATTGTTGCTTCTATTTTGAGAGAGCAACTTAGCCCCCTCCCCTTTTTTCTCTTTGATTTTTTTGTTTATCAAAGTTATTTGTTTTTTTATCGTTTGATTCAATAATATATTTTTTAGACTTAAATCAATATTAAATATTTTCTTAATTTTATTGGTTAACCTTATTGCTATTAATGAATCTCCTCCAAGCTGCGAAAAGTTATCATTAATATGAACAGATTTTAAATTTAACAACTCTAACCAAAGTGAAGAAAGAACTTTATCTATTTTATTGATTTCTCTATTAATCGATTTATTACACTCAGTATAAGGATTAGGTAGTAATTGACTATTGATCTTACCACTGGTACTTAGCGGAAAAGAATCCAGTTCGATCAATTGTGCAGGGATCATATATTTGGGAAGTTTATTAATTAAATAATTATAAATAATGTTTTTTAGATCTGGTTCATAAATCGAATTAGTGAGAAATTTGTTTAAAAATATTTTGCGGTTAATTTTATTGTTGTCAAAATGTAAAGATTTATCAAAATCAGCAATATCCTTATAAAAAGTTAAATTAAAACAAAATTTATTGGAGATGGAAAGACTAACATATATTTGATATTCATAATTTAATGCCAGTTTATAAAGCTCGTTTATTGAATAAATTTCCCCAATACTAACTCGAGACTTATCAAATGTTTTACAATAAAAAATAATTCGTTTATTAGGGTAATTTTTTATATGAACATTTTTTTTGCCAGAGTTAAGAAGTTTATCAATATTAATATTGTTTTTAAAAGTTAACCACTCTACTTTTTTTTTTATGCATGACTTTATAACTCTTTTTATATGTATAATAACATCATACCTATATGAGTTCATTTCTGTATTAAATAAACCAACTTTAGGTAGAATTTCTATAAAATCAATATTAGGGATAGAATCTTTGAGGCTTAAAAAATATTCAGGTGATATTAGTAATTCATTTTCGTTTATTTTTTTTTGATTTATAAATTGACTTGAGTCATGCTTATTTGGTGAATTATTTCCTGCATAAGTATTTATATAAATTGATTTATAAAATTCTTTTTGTAATCTTAAATCTCTAATATCGCCAATAAAGATTACCCCATTGGATATTATTTTAGCAATATTTAATATTACAGAAAATAAATATGATGTATCAGGAAAGTATTGAAGTACTGAGTTTAGAATTATTGTATCAAAATTTACTTTTTTAAATATTCCAAGCTTATTACTAACTTCATCCGCATTTATAGTTTGCAGGTGAATATTTTTAATTTTGTGATTTTTTATTTTTTTTGTTAAATTTTGAATAGCTAATTCTGAAAAATCTGTCCCATAGTAAAAATCACATTTTTTAAATAATGACAATGCAAGTAACCCAGATCCACATCCTATTTCAAGGATATTCCTAGGGTTATATTTACAAATACGATCAATCGTATTCAGCCTCCACTCTTCTAACTCCTCTATTTTATACTGCTTTAAGGTATATGAACTTATCCAGCCTAAATAGTCAAAATATTTATTTTTAATATCTAATTTTTTGTATTTCTCTGTGTAAACATTCTTCCAGGAAGAAATTTTTTCTTTTTGTATTCTTTCAGAACTGTCAATATTTTTCCCTACGGGTATAAAATAAGCAAGAATATAGTTCTTATCTTTAATATTTATACATTTTACTACACACTCTTTTATAAATACATGCTTTCTTAGAACAGATTCAATTTCACCAAGTTCTATCCTGTATCCATTTACTTTCACCTGCGTATCATTACGACCTATAAATTTTAAATTTCCATCTTGCATCCACTCTACAAGATCTCCGGTTTTATATATTTTTAAATTTCTATTTAATTGGATATCTTCTTTAGTGGCAAATAGATTCTTAATAAATCTATCTCTAGTTAATTCATTTCGTCTATAATATCCTCTAGATAAACCATCTCCTCCAATATATAATTCACCAACTTTTCCACTTTTTTCTATAAGATTATTCTTAGAATCTACAATATAGGTTTCTTGATTCGTTAAAGCTTTCCCATATGGAATACTATCCCATGTACTATCAAATCTATTAATATGAAATAAAACCGACCATATAGAACACTCTGTAACACCTCCCAGGCTATATATGTTATTAAAACCTTTATTATAAAGATATTGAATAGTGTGAACAGATAATCTATCTCCACTAAGCATGATAGCCTTCATCTCTTTAAGGTAATTAAAATCCTTTACTTCATCAACAAGAAGATCAAATAATTGAGGTACAGAATTCCAAATTGAAACAGTATGGTTTTTAATCAGCTTTAGAATATGTATAAAATCTAGTCTTTTACTTTTTGCAGGAATTACAGTACAACCTCCTGTTATTAACATTCCAAAATAATCATAAACTGATAAGTCAAAACTTATACTTGAAATCATAAGTGTTCTGTCAGTTTCATTTACATTAAAGCGACGGTTAATATCTAGTAAAGTATTTAAAATTTTCTCATGTTCAATCATTACTCCTTTAGGTTTGCCCGTTGAGCCTGATGTATAAATCATATAAGCTAAATCAATGGATTTATTTATTAAGTATGGATTTTGATTTGATGATTTCTTTATTTCGCAAGAATAGTCATCTATACTAATAGGCAGCATATCGTTTTTTGAAAAGTAGACTAATTCAACATTCCTCACGGAGGATGTGAGAATAAGTTTACATTCACTGTCTTCTATTTTAAACCCAAGCCTATCCTTAGGATCTTCAATATCAAAGGGGACAAAGGCAGCACCTGATTTAATGATAGCTAAAATACTCACAAACATATCTATAGATCTGTCCATAAATAAACCAATAAGAGTGTCACTACGAATTTTTTTATGACAAAAGTTTAAATATTCTGCACGAATTATATGCGCAAGTTTGTTTGCTTGATTGTTTAATTCACTATAAGTTATTATTTCATTTTCAAAGATAATAGCTATATTATCAGGCGTACATTCTACTTGTTGTTCAAATATTTCCTGGATAGTATATTTGGATATTTTCATTTATTCTTTGTACCAAATTAAACAACAATGTTTATTTTTCTTTTAAATATTTAGATAATCTAGTATATTTATAGTATAGGAAATTTCTTTTTTTCGAGGCTGCAGCCTGTTAATAACTTAGAAATGAGCTATTTTTAGCATCATGATTTTTAATGCAGATGCTTCAGATAATGTATATAAAAAAATTTTAAGAGATCATTGGGTAGATT
>DASCNA010000243.1:0-13158 GCA_036011305.1 Victivallales bacterium | reverse complement strand
TGGACTCTAAAAAAGGTATGTTTGATATAATAAGATCAAAACCTTTTTTATTAAAATCCTCAAAGCTTAAATTATAGTTTAAGGCTTTTGGATAGAGTCTATTTAAAACTTGATAATTCAGATAGTCAAGTTCTATAGTTGTCCAGTTTTTATACGGTTTATTGCCTATAAAGCCCCCTGCTCCTGCTGCTGGTTCTAAAATGTTATGATATTTAAAACTTGAATTGTCTATTGCCTTAAAAATGGCTCTTACTGTTGAATAATCTGTATAGAACTGGCTTAATGAACCGAATTCATTTTTATTAATTCCACCAAAGCCAGTGTATTGAGATAATATTTTTTTATCCTGCTTTGTTAGTGCTGGAATAGGTTTATTTAAAAGGCTTTTAACCTGGGTATTTGTATTAATTCTTTCTCTTTTATTTAAAGTGATATTTGGCGACTCACATAAGTTATAGTTAGATGTCTGATTATGGAAATCAGCACTATCTTGATACACATATCCGTTATCATTTGAATAGAATAAAAAAGATTCATTACTGGAAATATTTCTGTTTAAATTCTTCATAACTTCTATACCCTTAAAAGTCTTTCAGGTAGGATACTGCCCTACCCTTGATGTTAATTTGGTGTTCCCTGAGGTCTTTCGACCTCTTTGACACCCTCGGGTGAGGAAATGAAGCGGACAGCTAAAATGCTTCTTTTAACAAAATCGCTGGCGTATTTTGTGGTTGTAATTTTTCTTAGGGTTTTTTGGTACAAAAAAGTTTATTAAAAATTACAAAAAAGGAGGGTTTTAAGCTGATTATTTTACTCGGAGCGGCACGGTTCGGTTGAAATAACTTTTTGTGAATACAAAAAGACAGAGCTTTATTTCTAAACGCATGGCAAAGAGGTCGAAAGACCTCAGGGAACACGCCCATAGACTTTGCATTATGGAAAAAGAATATGACCTATGGTCATCCGCTAAAAAATGGTGGGAATCGGGGTCTGACAGAAGTCCGGTATATTCAAAAGAATTTACCGGGCTGAATCAGAGGGCGGATTATATAAAAAAAGTTGTTTTTGAACTAGAAAATATTCACAGCTGTATAATATTACAGAATCAACCATCTTAACACAAGAGGAAATTCACATGACCAAACGCGACCTGATTCTTAAAATTGCAAACGGACAAGATAATTTAAGCTCTGACAAAAAACTTACTCAAAATCAAATAGCCGAAATTGTCCAGAAAACTATTGACTGTATATCAGATGAACTTGCCACAGGTAATAATATTGAATTTCGAAACTTTGGTACATTTCAAGTTATAGAAAGAAAACAAAAAAAAGGCAGAAATCCAAATAAACCTAAAAATGAAGTTATTATTCCTGCACATTCTGTTGTTAGGTTTAAGCCAGGAGTAAAGCTGAAAAAACGGGTTGGAATGCTGGATGTTTCAACTCTTTCTTAAATAAGTTTGAGGTTAATTTAAGGTGATTTCATATCCTTATAAACAATAAGACTCTATAAAATCTATTAAAAAATTATCAACAGCTAAAAAATAGTAACATAACCCAATCACTGGGTATAGTCGTAGGCTTTTTAAAAATAAATAAGATGAAGTAGGTAAAATAACGTTTTAAAAAAAGGATTTTTAGCATGGATAAAAAGTGGAAGTGCCCTAATAAACCAAACGTAAAGAATCACCCTGAAGTTATTTTATTCGAAGAATCTGATTCTATGAAAGAGTCTCAGATATTAACACATATGATTACACACTGCAGCTATTGTAGAAAAAGCTATACAAGAAAGGATTGTATAGAAGTATAAAGATTATATTGAATAGTTAAGTTTTCAAAAAGACATCATTGTAAACAAATTAAATACAAATTAGATGTTCTTATATTTAAAAACTTTTTGACTTATAGTCAAAAGAAGCCTTTTTAAAAAAAGGTGTAAATAAGTATTTCATGATAAAGAAAGCAGTATATTACAATAATCTGATGTCATGCGGTAGATGTGTATTAAGTATAAAATCATACTTCATTTTTCGACAAAAGAAAAATGAAGTTATAATTATTAAAAAGATGTTTAATTAACACAAAATATCATTATTATTTAACATGCTAAATAATAACAAGAACAGTGGATATTATTAATGTTTTTCTGGTTAAAAATAATATATAATAAGTTAATAGTTATATTTTTCACCGACACCAGATAAAATAATGAAGGATAAAATGAATAAAGTAAATGATGTCATAGAATCATCGGTAGGTCTGGAGCAGCCTAAAGAAGGAAAACTTTATGATTATATCACTAAAGATGAAATTCAAAATACTCCAGAAAATAGAGAAGCCAAAGTTGTTATTGAGGAAAGGCTTCATAAAGAATATGGATACGACTTGGATCAAATGTTACCTGAATTTAGAGTGCAAAAAGGTAGCACTTTAATTGGCCCTGCTGATGTAGTTATTTTTAATGACTTAAAAAACAAAAACCAAGACAATATTTTTGCGATTATTGAATGTAAGAGAAAGGATAGAAGTGACGGAATTGAACAGCTTAAAACATATTTAGCTGGAGTTGAGTCCGCACAATATGGAATTTGGTTTAACGGAGACGATATTGTATATATTCGTCGCCTTAAGAAAGCACCGCATTGGAAACTCACATATAACATACCAAGGAAAGATGAACCATTAGGATTACCTAGAAAAGACTCATTAAAACCTGCAAGCGAATTAGTTAAAGCATTTGAAAGCTGTCATAACCATATTTACGTAAATGATGGACATCTTAAAGATCAAGTATTTAATGAAATGCTTAAAATTCTGTTTATCAAGCTTATGGATGAGAAGGACTATACATCCAAAGTATGTAAGTTTGGTATTACGGAGGAAGAGTTTGATGAGGTTCAAGAAGGAAAAGAAAATGCGTTTAAAAAGAGAATTGAAAAATTACTTAACTTAGCCAAATCTCAACATAAAGATATATTTTTAAAAGATGAAATAATAAACCTTAAATTATCAACATTAGCATTTGTCGTTGGTCAGTTACAAAACTATGATCTCTCTCATTCCTCACGGGACATCAAAGGTCTTGCTTTTCAAAAGTTTGTTTATGCACATCAGCGAGGCGATAGAGGAGAGTTTTTTACCCCAGATCCAATAATTGATTTGGCCGTGAGGATGATAAACCCTAACATGAACGAAGTCGTCATGGATCCTGCTTGTGGAACAGGTGGGTTTTTAGTTTCATCTATGAAACATGTTGAAAGAAATTTAAGTGATGCAGTTTCTAATCCTGTGGACTATGAAAAAGCGAAAACAAATTTTGCTTTAAAAAAATTGATAGGTATAGATTTCAACCCTTCGTTAGTAAGAGTATCGAAAATGAGGATGATACTTGAAGAAGATGGTCATACAGGAATCTTTCATTCTAATTCATTAATTGGTATCGATAAAATTAAGAAAGCCGCAAAAACAGCTAGCTCTCCAAATGTTGACTATGACTCTGTACAAGTAATATTAACAAACCCCCCTTTTGGTAAAAAAGGAAAGGTTACTGATAAGACAATCTTGAGGTCATTATCGCTTGGTCATAAGTGGATTAAAAAATCTGGAAAATATGTAAAGTCAGAAAAAGTCTTAGATAGTCAAGTTCCAGATATTTTATTTATAGAGAGATGTTTAGAATTTTTAGCAGAGGGAGGTCGGATAGGGATTGTCCTCCCTGATGCAATATTGTCAGGGCCTTCATTACAATATGTTAGAGACTTTATTTTAAGTAAAGCTAAGTTGGTAGCCGTTGTATCTTTACCTTACTCTACATTCATACCTCATGGAGCAAATGTAAAAGCATCAATTATGTTTTTACAAAAGCTGAATAAAAAACGAATTAAAAAATTAAATGAAAATGATTATGATGTTTTTATGGCCGATATTCAAGAAATTGGATATGAAGGGAATAAAAATGGAACAATAAAGTATTTAATGAATGATTACGGAGAATTTCTTAGAGACAAACAAGGTAGAAAAATTATTAATGAGGATGTTAGTCAAACTCTAAAAGGTTGGAATGGTTTCTGTAAAGAACATACCGTTTGGGAAGATGTCGATGCACTCTAAAATAAATGCTTCACAATTAATTAAGAGATTTGATGTGCGATTCTACTTCGCAGAAGAAGATGATTTTGAGTCTTGGATACTAGAAGAACTCAAAGACACAATAGTTAGGGATCCAAACTGTTATGGATTCAAGTACTCCAGAATTGGAATACCTATCATAAGAATCAGTGATATGAAGCAACCATTTGTAGATTATTCCCGCGTAGCCTACATATCTGACGATGTCCATAATACTTTCAAAAAAACACAGCTTCTACCATTTGATATTTTAATCTCTGTCAGAGGAATGAGTACAGGAAAAGTATCAATATTTTTAGGTGAATTCACCCAAGCAAATATAAGCCCAAATATTATTATAGTTAGATTGAAAGATACTTCTATTTCTTGCTATGTGGCTATGACCTTGATTTCAGAAGTTGGGCAAAAACAAATTAAACGATTTTTTAGTGGAGGAGGAAAACCAAGCCTAACAGCACCAATGGTTAATCAAATCCAAATACCTAAACCTACCAAAGAAAAGTTGATTCAAGTTAATAAACTTTTTGATGAAGCCTCAAAAAAGAGAAAAGATGGAAAAAATATTCTGGAAAAAATAAACTCAATATTTTTCAAGGAGTTTGAAGAATTTAGAGTCGAAAAAACAATCGCTTCTACTAGAAAAAAAAATGATTTATGTGAGAGATGGGATCCACACTATCACAATGAAGGTTTCAGAAAGCTAAGAAAATTTCTTTCTAAAAGGGACGTTTCTTCTAAAAATATAGAGCATTACGGAAAAGAAGCCCCTACTTTCACAGAAGAAGTTGATAAAAAGAAGGTAGTGGAATATATAGAAATTGGTAGTGTTAATAATCTCACTGGAATCATTGACGACTCAGTAATTGATTATCCTGAAAAGCTACCAAAATCATCAAAAGCATTAGTTGTTCATGGAGACGTATTAATATCAAAAGTTAGACCATATCTGAACTCAAACTCAATTGTAGTTAACGAATCCGAATCTCTTGTTTCTTTTGCCTCTAAAAATGGTTTTGTAATATTTAGAACATCAGCGACAAACTATAAATACTATATAGCTGCATTTATCAGGAATGAACTAGGATTGGCTCAAATTGAAATGTACCAGTCAGGGACTTCATACCCTACCGTATCTAGCGACGACGTAAAGAAATTAAGAGTACTTGAAACAAGTGCGGAAAATATGAATATAATTAACGCACTATATGAGGACTATGTGAGAATAAAAACTATAGAAGAATTTTCTACAAAAGCAATTTTGGATATAATCGAAAATGAAGAAATATAACAAGGCGCTACACTCAGACAATTTTTTCGCTACGCTCCAAAATTGCTGGTGAGATTGGTCGTTAAAGAATGCATTTATACTGAATTAATCCTCTTGTCAGTTACTGACATTTACGTTTATTAATCACATATATTATATACATATTGTATACAACAATCTAATTTTCGAGGCTAATCAATTTTGACTGGGGGGCAAAAGAATAACATCGTAGCAATTGTTTCAAAACTCATTTAACTTTTTATTTTCAATACTTTGTTAATGAAAAATTTTATATAATATGGGTACGGAAAGGTAACGTGTGTAAATGGCCCTTTGCGAGATCACAGAAACAACCAATATGATAAAATAAAAGATCTATAAAATTATATGTCCAAAAGGTAATTGGGCCACAGCTTGTGCTCTAATTATAAATAGTCCTGTTTTAATTATTCGCACAAGGTATACTGGACGAAATAAAATGCATAGATTGGTTGTGTTGTGTGCAATCACAGGGTACTCTAACTGCATAGTTAAAGATTCATGCAATACATACAGTATAGTGGAGCGTCATTTATGATTTGCAACATATACGGCAATCATAAATATTTTGAGTAAGCTCAACAAACCTAACTCATGCACTTAAAATATATTTTTAATACTTCTTGGATAGTGGGATATTTAAAAAGGTTGACAAGTTCTATATAATAGGTATTGTATGAGTGTATTATATTTATATAAAGGAATCAACAATGGCAACATCTTCTTTTAGAAAAAGATTTATTATTAAAGATAAGAATGCAGTAGAAAGGTTAAGTACTGCAATGGAATCTTCACGCCCATTCAGGGTAAAAACTAGAGCCATTGACCTTGAATCTAGAAAAGGTATTGATCTATTAAAACGCTCATTATCAAACTCGAAGATTTAATAACTTCTCTGCCAAAGAACTACCAGAATATTTTAGATGCTTTTTCCTGTCATAGAGATAAAGATGTTGAAAGGTTTCTAAAAAAGAATGCAAAAAGATTTGAAGAGACACATAACTCTAGAACATATTTAATTTTTGATAAAGAAAATATTAGCAAAGGACTTTTAGCATATTTTACAATCTCTTTCAAAGAAATTGATATTAAAATCTCTGTAGAAGACAATAAGATATCAAAATCAATGGTAAAAAAAATTGATGGAATATCGAGAAATGCAACAGAGGTTAGAACGTTGTTATTAGGGCAAGTAGGAAAAAATTATGCCTTTGATAATCAAATAAATTTAGCAATAATTTTAGAGAATGTATATAGTGTTTTTAAGTCTGTACAGCATCTAATAGGCGGTAGAATTATATTACTAGAATGTAAAGATGAGAACAGATTAATTTCTTACTACAAGAAACACGGGTTTTATTTTTTGCAGAAAGAAAAGAACCAGACACAAATGATAAAAGTATTCAACACAAAATAATCTTCATTATAGTTCGCCTTCCGCACAGTAATGCGAACTATAAAAATTGTACACTAAAATGCCCAGTGTTAATATTACAGTATTTGAACCTGAATATTTTAAAAAATGATTATTGCAGTTTTTATGGAAAGCGAATGTATTTCTTAAAATAGGCCCTTGGGTAAGGAACTTGCGCTCTGACGCAAAATTGACATATTTATAACAAACTTAAGTAATTAGAAAGAGAATATTGATTTCCGATAATGTATAAAGGCGGAACTAAAATCATCATTTTTTACACAAAATCAATAAAAATAATGGCATTTTTGGGTAATTTTTCTACCTCATCATAAAATTGGCCTATAAGTAGCGTAGAGCCCGTGAAGTGCCAACATTTATAACACACGTTATTACAATGTGTTATACTGCTAAAAAATGAATATTTAAATTTTTATACTTTGTAATTATTATTGAAAATCCAATTTTTTATGCAAAATAGTTCAATTTCTAAAATGTAACGGTAACTGTTTAGGCTTTATTACATTCTCTTATGTTTAAACTAAATACAAATAGTAGTACCTATAAGTTGATGTAACGGAACTTATAACATAACAATATCGTTAACTGTTACGATTATGCGCAATATAAATACTACAAATCCTATAAGTACAATTACATAGACATAACAAGGAACTCAAAAAATCACAGATGGCACTTCACGAACCCTACGCTACTTATAGGCCTTATTGTAAACATAAACTTTAACCTTTATTGGCAGTATATCACCCAACATATTATCAATCATTTGTAAGGAGGTATGTCTACTTTTTTGGTGATGCTTTTTGCATGACATGATTATATGAGTAAGAGTTTGATTAATATAATTGATAAAATTATTGACTCCCTGTTTATACATTTCATGCAGTTTTTGTTTATTTGAAGCCATATATTTCCAAAATTTGTCTATACTCAATTCTCTTTTCTCATCCTTCCACATAAGTAAATGAATATATTTATACAATCTATGTATTATAACAGTAAGAATCAATTTTGCATACAATTCAGATCTGAACCTATTAGTGTTAGTTCTGACATTTGTTTTATGAATATTAAGAACACTTTTCCAGGCTTTAAATATTAATTCTATGTTCCACCTTATTCTATAACATGTTCTAATCATCTCTCCTGATATCAATGAATCATCTGCATTTGTTGCAAATACCGACCACGAGCAGAAAGCAAGAGAGTGACTTTTAGGAGTCCTTCCCTTCTTTTGAGCTTTATATTTTAAATCCATTCTTCTACGATTTGCTATTTCTTCTGGTATCTTCCATGCTATTACTCTTACAGGTAAATATTCTTTGTACTTTTGTATATATGCCTGTAATTCAACAGCATTCTTTTGTTGGCCATTTAACCATTCAATAAAATTTAAACGTACAGGTTTATCATTTTTATCAAAAATCCATAATTCTACCTGGGTTCTATATCTACTCAAAAAAAATGCTTTCTTATCTCTAATATCCTTTAGTATATCAAAAACCCAATACCCAAGATCAAATATAAAAAGCATACCTGTAGATGCTATGATTGGCAAAGCTCTTCCATATTTCTGATCTGCTATAGTACCTCTCGTAGCTTGTATAATTTTTGCTTCTCCTGTTTTATAATCATAACATAGTTGTATTTTACAATTGGCCTTGGATGCTGAACCACCATAGCCAGCAAATAACCAACTCATGTGATCTGGTATATCCCAACGACTACTATCAATAATCATTACTTCGTTAAATTTATTAAAAACTGAAATATCTGGAGCCATACTCTCTGTTAAGCGTTTGCTCATTACTAGGAATAAACATTTTTTGAAGAATAAAACTGATCGTTCATTAAATTTTTTATGCAAAGCAGTTCTGCTAACAAGACAGTTTAAAAAAGTAGTTAATAGACCTAAACCGATTGGTAATGAGGAAGCTGTCCTAAAAACTAAGGTCAACAATAAGTCGTAACAGTCTATTTTGCCTCCTTTGCGTTGTAAAAATTTTGTTTTTTTAGCAATATTTAACACCTCTTCTCTAGTTATTAATTCCTTAAAAATATCGGCAGAAAGTTGGTGTTTTTTTTAACATTCATTAAATAATTCCTTTATATTCTATTTTTTCCTATAACATAAAATATACTGTCATAGTTGAGTAAATCATCACACTGGAAATCATCTTTACAATTGTTATAGCTTTCTTTATTCTCGCTTAAAAAAATAAAGAATTTAATATAAATGTAAGGGTAAAATCTGCACCGTGCTAGTCGGCTATCATTTTAGGCATTAAATTCTGTTATATTTCTAGTTTTGATTTCTTAATTTGTTCCATCTGTCAGGTAAGTACTCATGGATTTTATTTGCAAGATGTGATAATATTTATAGAGTTAATAAAAATTGTGCTATAGAGGTCGTTATGAAATATAAAAGTCCAAAACTTTGTAAGCTAAATACAGATAATACGATTATGATTTGTTCTGGTCCAGGTAGCAGTGCTTTGACTACTACTGGAGAGATGTGCAATGAAGGAACTTCTGCTAATCCTCATTGTGAGGATGGTGTAAATGCCACTGCTACATGTTTTGGTGGCACTAATGGTGCTTCAGGAGGTGATTGTACTCCAGGCATCACCCCTGCAGATGGATGGTGCCGTTCAGGGAGTTCTGCTAACGGATGGGAAACATGCAATACTGGAAGTATAGTTGCAGTAGGTTGTTCAGTAGGAATTGATGGGAGTAACTAAAATTAAAGCAGCTTAAAAACTGTCAACCATGTCTATGATACACACAAATAATTAGATTAGAAAATATTCCTTTACCATTAAACCACCTCTGCTCATTTTTTGATCTCCTTTTATATTATTACTTTAGAAAATAAAAATATAGAACCCAATTTTAAACTAAAAAGATGGTCAAGGTTTTGCCATTACATATAAATCAATCTAGAATATTATAATTATTAGTGTTTCATTTCTTCTGTATAAGCAGGTTATGGTATTAGGTTAACACCTATGGGGCTTGGCGGTCTGATGGAAGCCAGGTATATTCAAAAGAATTTACCTGGGTGAATCAGAGGGCGTTTAAATAAACTAAGACAGCGATAAAGCTGCCTTAGTTTTATGCAGCTTTATGTTCTTTACTACGATCTTTTTTAGTTTCTAATTTTCTATTTAAAATATAATTTACAGCTTTTTCAGCTTTCCCGGCAGCGGTAAGAATTAATCTCTTATCATTTTTTAAAACAGTTAACCAGTTTTGTATATAAGCAGCTCTGTTTTTAATATCTACTACCAAGTTAGCTTCTGACATTAAAAAAGCTGCACCCAAATCGGCTAACAATTCTTCTTTTGCATAAGTTTTTGAACCAAATTTTAAAGAATCATTTTCTAACCTTTTTAATCTGCTTGCATGGCCTGTCGAATGGGTTAATTCATGAAATATTGTTGAATAATAGTGTTTTTCTGATTTAAACATTTCTATTGGCTGCATATAAACACTATCATTTGCAGGACTAGGGGTAGCGGGAGCATTCGTGTCAAAATTTACGGTCTGAATTAATATTTTACTTTCAAACCGTATAAATCCACATCTACTCACTTTAAATCAGAATCTATAAAATATGTTCCCATTGGAACAATATGTTTATATGGCAGTAGAGAAATATGTGATAAAGTTTTATCGCTTATTCTCTCTCCATTTTTTTTGAGTTGATTTATAATTTCATTAATTTTTATAGTATTCCAGTAGAGAACAGCATTAGATACCAAACTTAAGCAGCTTGCTTTATTCATTATTTCCTCATAATCACCAGTTTGAAATTTCCCTTGATTTGCAAAAAATATCCATCTTGAAAGAGCATGCCTATGCTCTCCTTTATTTAGTTGTTTTTGAATTTTTTGTCTTAATTTTTCATCTGAAATATATCTTAAAATAAATTCTGATTTTACCAGTCTTCCAAGTTGCGAAAAAGCTTTAGATAAGTTATCTGAGTGAACACCTTTAGAAAGTCTTCTAATTACCTCATGTGCAGGAGAAATTTTATTTTTAAGAGATGCAGTGATCCTTACCATTTGATCCCATTGCTCTTCAATAAGAGACAGATTTACTGTTTTGTTTAATATTTCATCAATATTTTCAAAGTTCTTATTTTTTATCTATCCTGTATAATTGTTGGGATTTTAAATTTTTTATTCTCGGCATAAATTGTATTCCTAACAAGTAGCACAAGGCAAATATATGTTCAGTATACCCTTCTGTATCAGTCGTATGTTCTTTTATTGAGAGAATTGTATTATTGTCCAAAAGACCATCAATTACATAAAGAGATTCTCTAGGAGAACAAGAGATAACGTTAGTATTATAGACTGAATACTGATTTGAAGTATGAGTATATATGCCAAGAACTTTCTCATAATATCCATAATATCGTGGATAAAATGATGACAATAAACTACTGGCAGTGACAGCAAATCTTTGACCATCAGAAGATGAGAAATCTCCTTCACCATGTATTCTACTTAACTCTAACATGCTATGTTTATTAACAATTTCAACATTGGCAGATTTTATGGTTTCTTCTCTTATATAAGTATCAGATGTATGCCTCATCATTTCTACAGAAATATCTGTTGTACAATCTTGCATTGTTACAATACCAAGGTTTGTAGCTTGAGAAATAATACTTGCAATTAATGTTTTATAGAAAAGTTTAGGTTCACTTTTTTGACCGTGCAAAGGTGTAAAAAACTTGGTAAAACCAGTCAACCTATCTACATCTATAATAAGCTGTTCTATTTTTATTTTTGGCAGGTAAGAAGATATAAGTGATTGTATTCTTTTGACATCTTCCGGGGCATCTGCAGGTTCTTGTTTTTTAAACTTTAATTTTCCATTTTTAACTTCAGCAAAATCATTTTTTAATATTATATTAGAAACATTTAATGCGGTTTGGTCATAAGTATCACACAACTTTTTAATGGCTTTAACAGGTTCCTTTTCTAATTTAAGCTTTATGTATGCTTTCTCTTTTTCATATTCCCATTGTTTTTCGTTATATATCAAATCCCAAAAAGAAACATGTTTATTGCTTTCAGAGAGAAAAATATTCCCTGATCGAAAGTTATCCCTTATTGCTATAGCCAAACCTATTTCCCATAGGCTTCTTTTAATTTTACCGTTTTTATCATAGATAGAAGATCTGATTTTATTATCTAAAATATCAATAAACCCAATATTATCATGTAAAATTGTATGCTTGTTATCCAGAGTATTTAGTAGTTTTATGGCATTTAATAAAATAGAACTTCCTTTTTCCGCCTCCATTGGCAACTTTAAGAATTCTGGAAAATAACGTCGCATACTGGTATATCTATTTTGTAATAAATTGGCATATCCAAATTTACTGATTATTTTATATTCTCGCATGTCATTTCTTGCATTTTTTATAAACTGTTTTTCTGATGTTTTTTTATAGATGTCTGTAAGATTTAATACAGCTGAATCTTCCTGACACAATAAGTAATCAACAAGTTTTTCTATGCAATCTATTGCTTTCTCATTTCTGCTTTTAAATTGCCTCATTTGGTTTTCATGTATATTTTTGCACTCTCTACAAATATTGGATACATATTGATCATGCATTTCTATTATGTAGTCAGCTAAAACTTTTCTTGCTTCTTTTATAAAGGCCAATAAAAATGCATATCGTTTATGAGGCCTGAAACGTTTAATATCCCTAGCATCATAGTATTTTCCTAACTTGTATAAATGTTTACCGAAGGCTGGAGAGATATTCGAAAAGTTTATTTGAGTTAAATCTATCTGACTTATTTTATCATATCTTAATATGATAATCTTTTAGTTGAGTTATTGTTGAAGATCCAGGATATTCTTTAAATTTTTGGAACCAGGAACACTGTTCATCTTCAATAACTTCAAGGACCTGATCTAAAATTGGAATTATCTGTTTAGGTATTTTCTTATAGATGCAATTAAAAATCAATTCTTGCTGTTGGAAACAAATAGAATTAATTTCTCTTTTTAATTTATATTTTGTTGGAAGCATAATTCTGTTCTGAATAAGAAATTGTTCCGCTAGGGGATAAATTTCATCAACCAGAATGAAACCTTCATCTATTTTCTTTTTCATCCAAGATTTAAATACTGGTAATGCGTTACTGAATTTTGAAAAATTTAAATATTCAAATATTAGTTTTTTATGATGTGTTTTGGTTGCTTCTCTATAAGGTAAGTCAACAGTAGCTACAATTGGGATTTCTAATTGTTTG
>DASCNA010000242.1:0-31179 GCA_036011305.1 Victivallales bacterium | reverse complement strand
AAGCCGCTGAAACTTTAGGTCTGATCTCTCAGCCTTCCCGCTTCTTCCCTTGTCCGGTTTATCCGTCTAAGGCGTTAATCTTATTATCAAACTCATCCTCAAAACTCTGATACCGGGTTTTTGCCCATATATCCAAGCTCTGGAACCCCGTAAAGTTTCCCATCCCGGGGAATCGAGATTTAAACCTCGACTCGCAGCGCCTAAAAATCAATCGATTACTCTCATGGTTAATTACCCTGCTCAGCATGGTCTCCCATGCAGGGGTCCTATCTCTTTCGATTAAGAACCGTCTAATACTTTCATGGTTGCCCATGCCCTTTTAACACTAGGGACTCTTAAATTAAACAAACTTTTATAATATGCAAATCAAATTATTAACTTTTTTACACTTTTTTTATAATTAGTTTTTTCACATCTGGACAGCTTTTTTTACATAAATTTGTTAAGCCACTTAAATACAGTTATTTACGATAAATATATCCTTCTATTTCGGCAATCGATAAATGTGAAGATCATAAATATCAAAGTGATGATATTATTTTATTTGGTTATAATTGTTTTTAAAATCAACCAATATTTAAATTTAGTTTCAAAATTAATAGAGGCATTTGCAGGACTTGTAGATGGCATAGGATAATATTTTATATGATCTATTAATAATTTCTTCTTTACATATTTATTAAAAAGTTCCTCTGCTTTTCTACCGTTAAAACAAATTGCTCTTATACTGTTATATTTAGAGAAAAAATTCCCGAAATCATTAACTTCAACAAGTTTTATTTTGGAATCAAGACTACCTTTTCTGTGACACTTATGTACAACGTCCCATAAAGCAATCTTTGATTTTGTTAGATAATCTATTTTTTTTTCATATGAGATGTCAGAAGTAAAATCCAAAATTTTTCCCATAAAATGCCAAAAAAGATTTCTAGTATGCGCATAGTATTGCTGATATTTTAAAGATTCAACACTTGGCATTGATCCTAATATTAAAATTTCAGCATCTAAATCAGCGACTAGATTAAAACCTTTTAATTTGTTCATTGACGATAAAAACTATAATTTCATTTATATATTTTTTAGATCTCTATACCTTCAAGATTAAGCAGATATTGCTTTACACTCAGACCTCCACCATATCCTACCAAATAACCGTTTGCCCCAATAACTCTATGGCAGGGTATAATTATAGAAATTGGATTTTTATTATTTGCTCCTCCAATAGCTCTGGCGGCTTTTGGATTATCTATTTTCTCAGCAATATCCTTATAACTGGCAAGTTTTCCATATGGTATTTCTGTAAGAGCTCCCCAAACAGATTCCTGAAACGGCGTGCCTACAGGTGCAAGAGGTAGATCAAATTCCTCCAAGCTTCCATCAAAATAAGCTTCCAGTTGTTCTACTGCATCTTTGAGAACCTCATTATCTTTATCCTCAATCCAATTATTGTCGATTTTCAAAGCTCCTCTTTTTCCTTGAAAGTCTACATTCCGAATTCCTTTTTCATCTCCGACAATAAGCAGTTTTCCCATCTTTGTGTCTATTGAAGTGTAATACATAAACTTGTCCCATTTAAAGAATATAAAAATAAATCAAACAGTAAGTACATAGTAATTGTCTCTCCCAAAACAAAATCGGAACTTACTATCCCACCTTATATAAAATCAGTTAAACTTTTAGAAAACTAATTATATAAACTCAATATAATCTCACAAATAATGAATTACTAATAAAGAAATAAAATCAATTAAAAAATTACATGGACCAGCCTTCATCGTTAGGTCCACAAGTCAAAACAATTGGTCCATCTTCTGTGATGGCAATACTATGTTCAAAATGAGCGCTGGGTTTTCCATCAATAGTACAAATTGTCCATCCGTCTTCCAAGACACACAATTTGTAACTTCCTGCATTTACCATAGGCTCAACTGCAATTACCAACCCAGGACGAATTCTAAAATCATCTGTCTCTCTGCTATGATAATTAGCAACTTGAGGCCGTTCCCACATGCTAGTTCCAATTCCATGCCCAACCAAATCTCTAACAACAGAGAATCCTGCATTTTCAACAGTTTTCTGCATATTCTTTGAAATCTGACTCCAGTATTTCTTATTGCCTAACTCTTTAATAGCATATCTCAATACATCTTCAGTAACATTGACAAGCTTAGCTTTTACATTATCTACTTCGCCTATTGAGTGTGTTACTGCAGCATCTGCACACCAACCGTTAATTTTTACTCCAATATCAAGGCTGACAATATCACCTTCTTCTAATTTACGTTTAGATGGCATTCCATGAACAATTTGCTCATTTATAGAAATACAGACTGATCCTGGATAAGGAACCACACCAGGAACTCCTTTAAATAGAGGTATTGCTTTTCTAGAAAGGATAAAACTTTCAACTGCAGTATCCACCTCTTTTGTTGTTACTCCCGATTCCATCAGGTTTTTTGCAATCTGATGAGTTTCCCATAAAAGCAGTCCGGCCTCTCTCATCAATTTTATTTCATCTATATTTTTAAGTTTCATTCCAACCTCATTAAAGTTTATTTATAAAATAATAATATAATTCATAATTTAAGTACTAAATAATAAAATAAAATTTTGTCAAATTTTTTTAATTCCTAAATACTATATATAATTGCACAGATTGATAAGGCTTGTTAATTTTCTCAAAAAAACTTTAAAAATATTATATTTTATAAAAAAAAATATTGACACTGAAAAAAAATGGGTTTATTGTATAAACACTTTGGTGATAATGATATAAATCAGGATAGGTTAATGAAAGAGATATTTCAGATAGGTGCTAATTACTTCAGGTTTTGCTTAAGCTTCCTGTTCTCTTTCAACATACTCGGTTTTATCTCCGCTACGTAACAAACACTCACGACTTTAATACCATTTTAGTACTCTCATTCACGTACTTTATGTATTATTACTGCTTTTCTATTATATGTGATTTTTCTATTAATTTTATAAATATTAAAAAAATAAGGGGACAAATTGAAAAAGAAAAAAATAAGGCTTTTTGACATTGTTTTGATGTCAGTATGCGTAGTAATCATCCTGGATGCAGTTGCTCCTACGGCATCGATAGGGCTCTCTTCTGCATTTTGGTGGATTTTCCTTTTAATCCTGTTTTTCTATCCATATGGTTTAGTTACAGCAGAATTAGGAACCACATATACTGACGAAGGAGGAATCTACGACTGGGTAAAAAGAGCATTTGGGAATAAATGGGGAGCAAGAGTTGCATGGTATTACTGGATAAACTATGCATTCTGGATGGCTTCTACCGGAGTGTTATTCGCAATGTTTATAGAACAGTTGACCGGAAGAGGGTTATCTCCACTGTGGATTTCGATAATTTCTCTCGTTGTAATTTGGGGTTGTGTCTGGATATGCATGTTCAAAGCAAGTGAAAATATATGGATCTTAAATATAGGTGCTATATGCAAAGCTTTTGTTTTAGTTGCAATAGGATTAATAGGTCTTTATATTGCTCTTACTAAAGGTGTTGCAAATGATTTTTCCGTGCATAACTTCATACCTAATTTTAATGACGGGATGAGATTTTTACCTATGATAATTTTTAATTTCATGGGCTTTGAGATTATAGCTACAGTTTCAGGAGACATGAAAAATCCTGGAAAAGAAATTCCGAAAGCTCTTATTATGGGCGGCATTCTGATTGCATTTTTCTATCTATTATCTACATTTGGAATTCTTGTAGCAGTTCCAGTCAGCAAATTGTCTCCTTCTACAGGTATTCTTGAAAGTTTCTATGTAATGCTCGGTCATGGGAGTCTTGCCACTTATTTTATATGTTTTATCGGCATCGTATTCATGTTTACTCTAATTGCCAATTTAGTATCATGGGGAGGCGGAGTTAACTATGTATCGATGTATGCGGCAAAAAATAATGACCTTCCTAAAATATTTGCAGCAAAGTATAAAAATACAGATATGACATTAGGCGCAGGTATCATGAACGGCATAGTTGCCAGTATACTGATTCTTGTTTATTATGTTTTGGCTATGAACGGTATGAGTGGCGATATATTCTGGAACCTCTTTTCATTAAGTTCCATAACTTTATTAATGTCATATATATTGCTATTTCCATCATTCAGTGCATTAAGAAAAATTGATCCTGATGCAGATCGTCCATTTAAAGTAAAAGGCGGCAAAATCAAAATATTCTTAATCAGTTATGTACCCATGATTTTATTAATACTATCATTAATTCTGTTTTTCTATGTTCCAGGAGTTCCTTTCGATTATTCATATTTCTATCAGGTAGGAAGCGGATTAATAATAACTATAGTTGTTAATGAACTTATTATAAGATATTTACACAGAAAAAATCCATTAAAAATTTAAAGAAATAAATAATTCTAATTAAAAGTAAGGAGATGTAATAATGGCTGTAACTATAAAATCAAATCCGAAAACTGACGGTTTTAGGATGCCTGCCGAATTTACCGAACATGATGCCTGCTGGATTTTATGGCCTCAAAGAACAGACAACTGGCGTTTGGGAGGAAAGCCGGCACAAAAATGTTTTACAGAAGTTGCTAAGGCGATAAACCGTTTTGAACAGGTAACAGTGTGTGTTAATGCAGATCAGTATGATAATGCACGTTCAATGCTGCCTGACAATGTGAGAGTTGTAGAAATATCTAACAATGATTCATGGGTTAGAGATTGCGGTCCTACATTTGTTATTAATGATCACGGAAAGATTAGAGGTATAGACTGGGAGTTTAATGCATGGGGCGGACTTGTTGACGGTTTATATTTTCCATGGGATAAAGATAACCAGGTGGCTCAGAAAATTCTTGAAATTGAAAAAGTTGATCGTTATAAAGCAGATTTTGTGATAGAAGGCGGTTCAATTCATACTGATGGCGAAGGAACTATTTTAACAACTGAAGAGTGTCTTCTGAGTGAAGGAAGGAATCCTCATCTTTCCAAAAAAGAAATAGAGGGCTATCTTAAAAATTACATGAACGGCGAAAAAGTTATATGGCTTAAACGTGGAATTTTTGAAGATGAAACAAATGGACATGTAGACAATATATGCTGTTTTACAAAACCTGGAGAAGTTGTTTTAGCCTGGACAGATGATAAGAATGATCCGCAGTATGAAATATCCAGTGAATGCTACAGAACTCTTTCAGATACTACTGATGCAAAAGGCAGGAAACTTAAAATTCATAAACTGTATCTACCTAAGCCTATTTTAATTTCAGAAGAATAAAGCGGCGGAGTGGATATGATTGACGGAACTCTTCCCAGAGTATCTGGAATGAGATTGGCTGCTTCTTATGTAAATTTTTATATCGCAAATAAGGCAGTAATTATGCCTTTATTTAATGATCCTAACGACCAAGAAGCGATAAAAACACTTTCTGAAATTTTTCCAAACAGAGAAATTGTGGGAATAAAAGCGAAGGAAATTTTACTTGGGGGTGGAAATATCCACTGTATTACACAACAGCAGCCTTCAGTAAAACAGTGAAAAAAATTAGGAGAACATACAGCCTAAAATATAATACTATTTATTCAATATATAAATAAAAATCATCAATTAAACAAAAAGGGGAAATAATCATGAAATTACCGAGTTCGAGTGCAACCGATCTAAACAAAAAAAATATGGAACATATGGTTTCAATGCAGTTTTTCAGCAAAAAAGAATTTGATGATATGATGGATTTAATGGACATGCTGAAGGAAGCAAGAAAAGATAATGCTATTCCACAGCTATTTAAAAATAAATCTGTTGCTATGATCTTTGAAGCAGGTTCAACAAGAACACGTGTTTCTTTTGAAGTTGCAGCAACTCTTTTAGGTGGACACGGTTTATTCTTATCACCTAGAGATATTCATTTAGGAGGAAAAGAGTCTATTGATGATACAGCACGTGTTCTATCAAGGATGTGTGACATTATTCTGGCTCGTACTAACGAGCCTGAAACAATTGATGCTCTGCTTAAAATGTCGACTGTTCCTGTAATAAACGGTTTAGATACAAGATACCATCCGACACAGATGCTTTCTGACTTCTATACAATAAAAGAACATATGCCTGCAGGCAAAAAATTAACTGATCTAACATTAGCATTTATGGGAGATGCAACAGATGTTTGCCGTTCATTACTTCTATCTTGCACAAAATACGGTATGAACTTTAAACAAATTGGCCCTAAGAAATACCAAATGCAGGAAGAATGGCTAAAACAGGCTGATAAAAACTGTGCTGAAAGCGGGGCCAGTTATGAAATAACAGACGATACTTCAAAAGTTTCTGAATGCGACATTATTTATGGAGACAGCTTCTACTGGGTAACTCAGATGGACGAAAAAGAAGAACGTTTAGCAACATTTATGCCTGATTACGTTATTACAGAAGAAATGATGAAAAATGCTAAACCAGGCGCATTGTTATTACACTGCTTACCTGCAAACGACAAAGAAGAGGTTACACGTGAAGCATTGGAAGGCGAATATTGTGTAGCTTTTGATGAAGCAGAAAACCGCCTGACAGCACAAATGGCCATATTAGTTTATTTTACTCATAAATTTAATCCGCCGGCTTCAGAAGAAACAGTTAAAAAGCACGAACTGAAAATTAATAGATTTTTAAAAACGTTATAAAAGTTAAAAATAGATGCTGTTGTCAAAAATGTTGTATAATCTACATACTACACAGCATCTATAATAAAAACATTTATAAAAATCGCTGAAAGCTTAAAGTATTTGAAATGCTTTTCAGATATATTTTAATTAGGGGAATTTAAAATGAAAAAATTAGCAGTTGTTGCAATTGGCGGTAATTCTTTAATAAAAGATCATAAAACTACTGTGCAGGATCAATATAATGCTGTTTGCGAAACAGCACGTCATATTGCAGACCTTATTGAAAATAATTATGATGTTGTTGTAAGTCATGGAAATGGTCCACAGGTAGGCTATATGCTTCTTCGTTCAGAAATTGCAGCAGAAACAACAGATTTACACCCTGTTCCATTAGTAAATTGTGATGCTGATACACAGGGAGCAATTGGATATCAGATACAGCAGGCCATGGATAATGAATTCAGAAAAAGGAAAATTAATCAGATTATGGATAATTCATTATTTCAGGGTGAAATACTAAAAACTGCTGTAACAATGGTAACTCAGGTGGCTGTAGATAAAAATGATCCTGCATTTGCAACTCCAACAAAACCAATCGGTTCATTTTATTCTAAAGAAGATGCCGAAAAAATTAAACAGAAATATCCCGACTGGAAATTAGTCGAGGATGCTGGACGTGGATACAGAAGAGTTGTACCATCTCCAAAACCATTAGAGATACTTGAGCTTGAAGCAATTGAAATACTTTTAAAAGCGGGTTTTTTAGTAGTCGCTGCTGGTGGCGGTGGAATTCCTGTTGTCAGATCCCAAGAAGACCAATGGGAAGGTGTAGATGCTGTTATCGATAAAGATTTTGCTACAAGCTTGTTAGCTGATCAATTAAATGCTGATCTATTAATAATTTCTACAGGAGTAGAAAAAGCATTTATCAATTTTGGAAAACATAATGTGAAAGGTCTTGACGAAGTAACATGCGAAGAAATGGAAAAATATATGAATGAAGGCCATTTTGCCCCGGGCAGTATGCTACCTAAAATTCAAGCAGCTGTTAAATTTGTAAAAAATTCTGGAGGGAAAGCCATAATTACAGACCCTGAGCATTTACAAGAGGCAATAACAGGTCATACTGGAACACATATAGTCAAAACACAATAGTAATATTTTAAAGAATAAATAATTGAATAGAAAAAATAGAAAACTCAGATTAACAGATATTGTGCTGATGTCAGTGTGTGTTGTTCTAGTCTTAGGAACTGTCGCACCTTCAGCCTCAATAGGCGTATCATCTGTTTTCTGGTGGATTTTTTTATTAATTACATTTTCTTATCCATATGGCCTTGTTACCGCTGAACTCGGCACAACCTATCCATATGAAGGCGGAATATATGACTGGGTAAGAAAAGCATTTGGAAAAAGTTGGGGTGCCCGTATTGCATGGTACTATTGGATAAACTACGCCTTTTGGATGGGATCAATAGGAATTTTATTCACTATTGTTCTGGGACAAATTCTTGGTATAAAATTTAATTTACTTTTTACTGCTATAATTTCACTTTTAGTTATATGGCTAAGCATATATCTCAGTCTATTAAATCATGTCAACAATAGATGGATTCTTAATTCTGGTGCTATCTTTAAAGCATTAGTATTATTCTCATTAGGCGGTATTGGAATTTATGTAGCTTGCACCAGAGGATTAGCAAATCAATTCACTATTTCCAATATGACACCTACACTAAATGAAGGTTTAAGGTTTCTACCTATGGTTATTTTTAATTTTCATGGCTTCGAAATTATTACTTCTGTTTCAGATGATATGGAAAATCCACAAAAAGAAATCCCCAAAGCTCTAATTCTGGGAGGCTCTTTGATTGCATTTTTTTATTTATTCTCTACTTTTGGAATTCTTGTAGCCATTCCAGTAAATAATTTATCTGCAGCAACCGGACTTATGGAAAGTTTTTACACTTTGCTTAAACCTAGTATTATTACTAATCTTTTTGTTATTTTAATGGGGATTTTATTTCTATTCACTATGATTTCTAATCTTTTAGCCTGGGCAACAGGTGTTAATTATGTTGCTTATTATGCATCAAAAAATAACGATTTGCCTAAATCGTTTGGGTTAGTTTACAAAAAATCAGGAATGCCGTTTGGAGTTGCAATGTGGAACGGAGCAGTAGCAAGTACTGTAGTATTTCTTTACCTGCTACTAGATTACTTCAAAACCAATGGCGACCTATTTTGGAATATTTTTTCTATCAATGCAATAATTCTTATTATGTCTTATGTATTATTGTTTCCTGCCTTTCTAAAATTAAGAAAAGTTTATCCTAATAAATATAGGCCTTTTAGAGTTCATGGAGGCAAAATAAAACTCTTGGCAATCAGTTATATTCCGATGTTAATTTTAATTCTATCTCTAGTTTTGTTCTTTTATATTCCTGGAGTACCATTTAATTTTGAATATTTCTGGCAGGTTGGTTTACCTCTTTTAGCAGTAATTCTGTTAAATGAAATAATTATTAAAAAGCTGCATAAATCAAACAGTTAAAAATAAGGGTATGTCAAAATCTAATTTAAACATACCCCAGTTGAGTAAATTATTATTTATAAATTAAATCATTGTTTTGTAGATACTGTCTTCTGAACCTGGTATTATTTCAGCACCAACAGCTCTGCGGTAAAAATCAGCCGGACCAACTCCACCAATAATAGCATACCCATAACCTTTTAGTTTCATATCGAGAAGAGCCGCCATTAGTAAAGATTTTCCTGTACCTTTTCCTCTGCATTCTTCTGATACACCTGTAGGACCGAAAAACCCAGGAGCCGTTCCGTCTGTACATGCAAAACCAATCATTTTACTGTCTTTGTTTACAGCAATAAAGCAGGAAATAGGAGTATTTGACATTGCACAATTAGCTTCAGCTGCCCAGTTCTCTCCAAAATATTCTTCTACCCATCTGGCAACTTTAAATTTCTCAGGCCCAATGGCTTTTCTAATTATAATACCTTTATCTTCCTGTTCTTTTATAAATGACCAGTCATTCTCAATATTATAAAGTTTAACCAGCATATCATGGCCATCATCTTCCTCGTACATTTGAAATCTCCCTTTAATCATAAATTTAAGTTCTTCAAAGATAATAATATAGGAAAAATATTAATTTTTTCCAATAACAAAAAGAGCATTTACCTTATTTGTATATTTAAATATTTATTTTGATCTCTTAAGATTATAGCTTCTAAGTATTTTCTACAATGACAGTTCTTACCAGTGCTTTATTTGCAACGTTTTTAACTTCACTGTTTTTCCTGATCATTTTCTCTTTAATGGAGGATACCGGAACTTTATTAATAATTTCAATTACTTTATTATAATTTCCTTCATAAATAATAGCCTTTGGAGAACCAGTGTAGTATAAATTTCCGTCTCCGGTTATTTTTGCCTTAATATTTAATTTAGCATTAACGTATGCATTACCTGTATTTTTAATCAAAATATTAACTTTATCAGCTATCAAGTTTTCTGCCATAAACTCTCCTTTCTTCATAGAAAGAATATCTACCAGATCGACCCTGCCGCCCAGACTGATATCACCTGAAGAATTTATAACTGCATTAACAAAATTCCCTTTTATTGAATTTAGGCCGATACTCCCTTTACTTAAGACGCTTAAATCCAAAGTATCAATTATAATATTACTGCCCGTTATGTTATGTATACCATCATTCATAAGCATCAAATTCTCAACATTCAGATTATATAAATTAATACTGCTATGGTCTTCCTGTATAAATCTAATTTCGTACTGCTTTAAATCTCTAATTTCAGCCTTAGCATTTCCGCTGAGCTTTAAACATTCCAATTTATCTACTGTTAAAATATACTGGACAGGATTTAATGATAATGTTTCATAATCAGTCAGATTTTTATCAAAAGAGATATTAAGCTTCCTGCCCTTTTCATTCACCTTTACGTATTCTTGGAATTTACTGTAGGCTTTAACAACTAAAGAAGTGGTTTTTCCTTGAGTTATTATTAACTCTGCAGGCCCTGAAAAATTTACTGTATTAAAATTGCCAACCTTATATTTCTTTTCTATTATTTTCCCGTAATAAATACTTTTACTTGAAACACAGGAAGACACTAAGATTAAAGTCAAAAGAGATAAAGCAGTATAATATTTTTTCATTAAATTCCTTATATTAAATAATTTTATACAAATGATATTAATTTAATTCAGGTAATTACAAGCCAAATATGCCTAACAGCATAATTAGTATGCATCAATTAAATATTTGCTAACTAATTATACTGTCGGCTTTGTATATATGTAGTATTAAAAATAATATCTTCCAAAAAATCATGCAGCTTTCTTTAATTCACTGCTTTCTGATACTTTGATAAAATTATTTATATCATCAGGAGTAATAACTTTATGCTTAGTAATATATTTGATTAAAGCATCTTTAATAATAACTCCTGTATTCTTTTTGTCTATTGATTTTGAAAAATTAAATTTATCTCCTCCGTTATACATAAAGTCACATGTGGCAATAGAGTAATACTTATTCATATCAATAGGTTTACCGTCTGGCAATTCTAATTTAATAACCTTCTCACCAAAAGGAGCATTCGGATTGACAAATATTTTAACTCCATAATATTGACCTTTTATTGAACCGTTTTGCTCAAAACTATTTTCAATAAGCTGTTTTAAATCTTTGCCTTTCATTTTCACTGAATATATTTTATTATCAAAAGGAGCTACATCGTATATATCCTGAACAGTAATTTTCCCAGAGCTTATATCAGCTCTCAATCCATATGTATTAACAATTCCCATTTCATCTCCGGCACTTTCTGCCATTACCTTTGCGACAAAATAACCTAGCTTAGAAACTCCCTGATCTGTTCTGGTAAAATCACCTTCTGCTGTACCGATAGTCTTATAATATTTAGCCAACTTTTTTGAATATTTGGTCAATATTGTCTCGCCTGCTTTATCATTCTTTAAACTTTTAATTTCTTTTCCAACATTAACTATTGAAGGAACTATTTTTGTTAATTTATTTTCATTGTTAAAATATAAATTAAGCAAACCTAAATCTTCTCCATATGAACCTGCCTGTATAACAGGAATCTTATTTACATAGCCGCAAACAACTTTATGACTATGAGCAGAAATCACTGCATCCAAACCTTTCGTATTGCCACATAGATCATGAATTTCTTTTCCTATAACTGTACCGTCTGCATTCTGAGATGAAGGAATATGAGTCAATGCAATAATAACATCAGGTTTACCAGCCTTAGCCTTACCTGCTTTTAAAAAATCTATCCATTTCTGAGCTGCTATAGCAGGGTCTATAAACTTCAATCCAACAAGATTTTTTTTAGCAGTTGTATATAAAGTTTCTCTAGTTGCTAAACCTATAAAGGCAACTTTTAATCCATTTTTTTTCACGATTAAGTAGGGTTTAGCCCATTTCACTAGTTCATTATTTTTTTTATAAACTATATTAGCTGCTAAATAATTCATATTAGCACTTTTTTCCCATTTAGGGAAATATTTAACTCCCCAATCAAACTCATGATTACCAACAGCTGAAGCCACTACATCTAAACTTTTAAACATATCATTCACTGGAGCCCCAAATGTCATAAGAGACATAAAAGTTCCCTGATAATTATCCCCAGCAGAAACAAGTATTGTGTTATTTTTATAGGCATCCTGTTCAACCTTTACAGCAGTCATAAATTTTTCAATCCCGGGAACAATATGATGGTTATCAGTAGTTCTCTGTACCTGTCCATGAAAATCATTAAAGGAAATTACTGTTATTTCTTTGCCAAAAGAAACTAGACAAAGAGTAAAAAGTCCGACAAAAGTTAATATTAATATTTTTTTACAGTACACAATGCCCCCTCCACAAATTTAGCATTATTTTCTTATTAAAATTTTAAATTATAACGTATTTTAAACATTAAACAATAGCTGTCTATAAAATAATAATAAATTTAAATTGCACAATAAATGTATCAAAATGATAAAGTTACTAACAGATCACTTTCAATTTAATTTTATTGTTAATTATTTCAACAAAGTCATCAAATACCGAGCTGACCTACATAAATACTTAATAGACAAATCATTACAAATACCAATACGTTCACTTTTTAGTATATATTTTCTATAATCATTGATATTATCAATATAAATCTCACAATTTATTAACAAGTTATCAACAGGGATGTCAATAAACTATTTTTAGAGAATAATATTCAATTAATATTCCAAATATTTATCATATGTAAAAGTTGATAAAAAAACAAATTCCTCCAATATTTATTCAATACCTGGAGGAATTTTTCTATAAATATATTTTAGTGACTGCTATATCTCATATTTCTTATGAGTTCTGTTTTTTTGGTTGGAGGATTAAATTCTAAGTCATCTAATACAGTTTTTAAATCAGCTACGAAATCTTCAGCCATGTTTCTGCTAAAATTTTCTTTTATTACTACTCTTAATGCTGCTACATCTTCTGCATTAGGAGGCATTGTGTAAGCCGGTACAATCCAGCCTTTTATTCTAAGCATTTTACTGATGTCAAAAACTGTATATTTTGATGTATCTCTTAATTTAACTGATACAACAGGCTCCATCCGTCGTGTGCCTAGTAAATCAAATTTGCCAATATTATCGAATTCTTCTACCAGATAATCAGAATTAGACATCATGTTTTTTACGATTCTTTGGTAACCATCACTGCCCAATCTTATAAAATTATAATATTGAGCAACAACCATAGCACTTCCTTTAGAAAAATTAAGCGTATATGTAGGCATATCACCGCCGAGATAATTAACGTGAAAAACAAGCTCATCTGGAACTACAGAATTATCCCTAAAAATCAACCATCCCAATCCAGGATAAACTAATCCGTATTTATGACCTGATAGGTTTATTGTTTTGACTTGCTCCAATTCAAAATCCCACTCTATTCCATCATCAAGAAACATTGAAATAAAACCTCCGCTCGCACCGTCAACATGCAGTGGAATATCCCAGCCTTTCTCTTTTTTAATACGAACCAGTAAATCATTAATTTCTCTGAGTTCATCATACTCTCCGGTAAATGTATTACCCAGAATACCTGCAACACAAATCGTATTTTCATCAATACATTTTTCTACATCTTCAGCAGTAACTATACATTTACCTTTTCTTATTGGAATGATAACAGGTTCAACATCAAAATATCTGGCGAATTTATCCCAGCAAATCTGAGTATTCCCCCCCATTATAATATTTGGTTTATCAAAAGTTTTACCTTCAGCTTTTCTTTTATTTCTCCACAAAAATTTATGTGCGAGTCCAGCTAGCATTATTGCTTCCGAAGAACCTACTGTGGAGGTTCCGACATACTTTTCCTGTTCGGGCGCATGGAGAAGTTTTGCAAGGATATTAACACATCTCTCATGAATTTTTTCAATTCTTGGATATTCATCATGATCAATGAAGTTCTTATTTATTGTCTGCCTGATAAGTTCATCAGCTTCTTCTTCCATCCATGTAGTAACAAAACTGGCAAGATTAGTATAAGGATTACCCTCGAGTACCAATTCATCTTTAATTAACTGATAAGCAATCTTAGAGGGAACACCTGCCTTGTTAAGGGTATTAAGCTCCATATCCTCTGTCATATACCTTTGACTATATGTCGAATATTTTAGCGAAGGGTGTTTAGTAGCCATAATGAATCCTATATTTCCATTGTTAATACTTTTTTAATTTTCTTTAACGCCAAATCCAATTCCTCTTTTTCAATAATCAGAGGAGGTGCAAATCTTATTACATTATCATGAGTTTCTTTACACAGTAAACCTTCAGATTTCAAAGCTTCACAGAACTGTCTTGCTCCGCCGGCCTCATTATGAAGTTCTACTCCAATCAACAGCCCTTTACCTCTGACTTCTTTAACATACGGACTGTTTATTTCTTCCAGCTTTTTCATGAAATAAGGACCAAGGTTTGCAGCATTTTCAATCATGCTTTCCTCGACAAGAACTTTTAAAGCAGTCCTTGCAACAGCACATGCAAGTGGATTTCCTCCATAAGTACTCCCGTGATCTCCTGGATGAAATACGCCTAAAACATCTTTATTTGATAAAACCGCTGAAATTGGGTATAATCCTCCGGAAAGAGCTTTACCTATTAAGGTCACATCTGCCTGAACACCATAATGCTCTTCTGCAAATAATTTTCCTGTTCTTCCTAAACCTGTTTGAATTTCATCGGTTATAAAAATAATATCTTTTCTATCACAGATCTCCCTAACCTTTTTCAAATAATCTTCAGGGGGAACAATAATACCTGCTTCACCCTGAATAGGTTCAACAAGAAATGCTACTGTATTAGGAGTTATTGCAGCTTCGAGTGCTTCTGCATTACCATAAGGAATAATTTTAAACCCTGGAGTAAAAGGACTATAACCATCTTTATATTGTTCCTCTGTACTAAAGCCTACAATTGTCACTGTTCTGCCATGAAAGTTATTTTCACAAACAATGATTTCAGCTTCACCCTCTAGGATATTTTTAGTTTCGTATCCCCATTTTCTTACAGCTTTGATGGCAGATTCGACAGCTTCAGCTCCACTGTTCATTGGGAGGACCATATGTGAGTTAGTGAGTTCACAGATTTCTTCATAGAAATGACCTAGCTGATCATTACGAAATGCTCTGGAAGTTAAAGGGAGTTTTTGTGCCTGATCAATTAATGCCCTAACAATTTTAGGATGACAATGTCCCTGATTTACAGCAGAATAAGCTGAAAGAAAGTCTATATATTTATTACCTTCAATATCCCATACCCATATACCCTCACCTCTGGAAAGTACTACATCAAGCGGCTTATAGTTCTGTGCCCCGAATTCATTTTCAAGAGCTATCAGTTCTTCTGTTTGAGTTAATGTTTTAGCTGTCATGGCCTTCCTCCTTCTAAATATAATTGTTGTAAAAAAATAGATAAAATATCTCAATTTACTTCATAGAAAAAATGCATTCATAGCCCAAATTATATCTACTGCCTATATAACCTCACACATTTCGGCACACTGACATTTAAACAGTTTGAACGAATAGGGTTAATATCAAGTCCGCCTCTTCTGGTATATCTTGCATAAACAGTTAATTCATCAGGATTACACTTCTTCATTATATCAACAAACATTCTTTCAACACATAATTCATGAAACTCAGTATGATTTCTATAAGAAATAATATATTTTAATAAATTCTCATGTTTTATCTTTTTACCTTTGTAACTGAATTGGACACTGGCCCAATCAGGCTGTCCAGTCACAGGGCAATTTGATTTCAATAGATTTGAATAGAGTGTTTCAACAACATTTTCATCGGTTGCAGTCAGAAGAGAAGAGTCAACTAGATATGAATCGCATGATATATCTATATCATCAATACATATTCCGTCAAATCTGTCAATACACATAACCCCGGCAACAGAATTTTCATTATAAATTTCAATTTGTATTTTAGCCCCTACAGCCTTTGAAATATCATTTTTCAGCACATTTTTTACTTCTAAAATTGAACTGAATTTAGTATTATTAAATGAATTTATATATAATTTAAAAGATTTTGATTCAATTATATGTTCAGAATTATAAGGTATTACAAATCTCACAATAGCCGTATCAGGTTTCCCTTTAGTATTCAGCCAAGAGAGTTCGTAACAATTCCATACATCCCATCCTTTAAAAGGTAAGTCACGGTTACTCAATCCAAGAAGTTTTCTATTACTTATTCGGGGAATTGGAAATAATATATCAGGTTCATATGAACTGTTATAATTAACCTCCTTGCCTAATAAAGAAGATGATAAATGATTATCCATATTAACCGCCCGGTATTTATTACGATTTATTATATAAATATTTCACTATTAATTAATAATGTGATAACGAATTAAGACAATATAATTTATCTTTTTTTTGTAAAAAAAGTACCTATTTAAAAGATTAAATTAGAAATTTTTTTGTATCATATCTCATCCATATCAAAATTATTATACATGGAATAACAGTACTCACTGGAAATGCATACAGCAAGCCGTCTAACTTATAAAACATTGGCAGAACAAACAGGAACGGTAGAAAAAAAACATATTGCCTCAGCATCGATACCACATTTGAAGCAACATAACGACCAACAGCCTGTAAATAACCTGAGATAATTGCCTGATAAGCAAGCAAAGGCATACCCAGTAAGATAATGTTCATAAATTTTGGTGTATTTTTTATTATGAATGGATCATTTCCAAAGGCATAAACGATCTGATGGACATAAAAATGACATACTGCAATAAACACTATCATCATTATTATATTTAAGAATATAGAAAATTTTAATACTTCACGTATTCTTTTTCTATTGTTGGCACCGTAGCAATAACCTATAATGGGCTGATTACCTTGAACAAAACCTATAACAGGCATAAACAAAACAGTAAGCACTCTATAAGCTATTCCTATAGCACCGATAGCTAGAGGACCTCCATAAATAAATGCCAGATGATTTGTAATAACTGTAATAAAAGCAGAACCTGACATCCTTATAAAAGACGAAGATCCGATTAAAACCGACTGTCTGATGATGTTATATTTTAAGAGAAAATCATTTTTTATAATCCGGAGAACCGTTTTCCTTTTAAGGAAATAAATAATAACATAAATAAGAACAATAACCTGAGCAAGGAGAGTAGCCAGACTTACTCCGTACATTCCCCACTTAAAGACAAACAGAAAAATAGGAGCAAGTATTATATTCAGGATCACTGAAACAAAGGTAGTGTACATTACAATTTTGACTTTGCCTACAGCCCTTAATATTGAATAGAAAGCCAATAGCAGAAAAGAAAATGTTATTCCTCCGAATGCTATCATCATATACTGCTTAGTAAATTCGTAGATTGATGGAGTTGCACCAAAAAAGATAAGAATTGGTTTAGTATACACATAACCTAACACTGTAATAATGATTCCTGTAATTATTGTCCCTGAAATGACATTTCCTGCAATTAAATCAGCTTTTCTATTTCTTTTAGCCCCAAGTTCCATTGAAATTAGAGCACCGCCGCCAATTGATAATAGATTAGAAATACTCTGCATTAATAATACCATTGGAAAAACAACTGTCATAGCGGAAATACCATAACCTCCCAAACCATGTCCAACGTAGATTGTATCAATGACATTGTAAACTGACTGAATCAAAAGTGCAGATACTGCTGGAACAGCAAATTTGACAACTAACAGTTTAACGTTTTCATTTTCTATATTACTTAAGTCGGATTTATTCATCTTAAACCTGATACATATTCTTTAATAGACAAAATATATTTAACATAACTGTCGCTGGATTCAGTAGTAGGACAAATATACTATATATTGTTTTAACAATTATCATATGGTATATTTATTATATAATATGAGGATAATAAAATGAATACTTCTAAAATTTGTGGATTAATTTTGCTTATATTAACAGTCTTAAGGCTGTGGGGAAATGTAACCAGAGCAGATTTACCTTACTTTGTACTAAATTTAGTTCCATTAGTAATAGGTGCAATCCTTTTAATTAAAAAAGATAAAGTCAGCAAAAAAAGTTATTTAATAATTGATGAACAAATTATAGATGCCAAAAAATATAAAGAACATTTAAAAGTTCCTGAATCTATATTAAAATCTTTTGGTGGGAAATACGTTTTGAACAGTAAAAATATAGAGACTATTTCAGATAAATGGACTCCTGAAAAACTCGTCATTATTGAATTTAAGAATAAAAATTATATTAAAAACTTCTTATCATCAGATGAATTTGCAGCGATAAAGCAAAAAGGCGGCAAAGCAGTAAATACCAAAGCTGTAATAGCTGAATAAATATACTGCTTAAAAACCATAAATTAACTACGAATAACCCGATCAATAATTTATTTTGTCAAAATTAATTCTTTTCTCAATTATATTATTGACAAAATATCTTTATATTACTTAAGACATTAACATTAATATGGAGTTATCATAATGAGTAACAGTATTGATATTAGCAACTTGTACAAAACTCTTGAATCTGCAAACATGGATCCTGCTATCGGCATTAGAGTGGAACATCTGACGGGCAGTGAAGAATTTTCTCTATTTGGTGCAGAAATAGGACCTTTTAAAAAAGTAGGTGCACACTATCATAAAATTGGTATTGAAACTTATCAGGTAATTGAAGGAAGCGGTATAATGCATATTGGCATTCCTGGAAATGATAATAACATAAACTGGATTAAATCATCTAATGTCGAAAAAGGTGATTGTTTTACCGTCGATGCAGGAGAAGTACACCAGTTGATAAATAATGCTGACACCAGGTTAGTTGCCATTTTCGGATGTCCGAAATCCCATTTATCCACTGATAGAATTGTTGTAAAAGGATATGGTGAGTGAAAATTCTAATTTTAGATTTTAACTTTCAGAAACTTTTACTTTTTGTTATGGAACGTTATTCCTTTATTCCTGACATTTATGAGAAATACTTATGATTATTGAATGTAAAGCTATAATTTTTGATTTAGATGGAACTCTTGTGGATTCTACAATCTGCATAGAAAAAACATGGAAAAAATGGGCAAAGAAGCATAATATCGAGACAGGAGCACTTGCTTCTATACATGGAATGACCTCATATAAAACTATCAGTTTAATTGCTCCTCATTTAGATGCTGAAAAAGCTACTATAGAATTTGATAAAGAAGAAATCAAGGAAACCGAAGGTTTAAAGTTAATTGCTCATGCAGATAAAATATTAAATATGCTGCCTGCTGAAAAATGGGCTATTGCTACTTCAGGCAGCAATAAACTTGCTACTTCAAGGCTTTCACATGTGGGACTACCCATTCCAAAAATACTGGTTACATCTGACGATATAACAAATAGCAAACCTCATCCTGAACCTTATCTTCTGGCAGCAAAATATCTTGATATTTCACCTGAAGACTGTGTCGTATTTGAAGACTCGCTTGCGGGAATTAAAGCAGGAAAAACAGCTGGAGCCAAAGTCATAGGCATAACAACACTTTTCAAAAAAGAAGACCTGTCTGACACCGATGCAGTTATCAATGATTTTTCAGATGTTAAAATACATATAAAACATGATAAACTGGAACTTCATATAAATGATTAATTCAATACTAAAATGAAAATTGAAAAATACGATGTAGCAATTATCGGAGCCGGGCCAGCAGGCATGATGGCAGCTTTTCAGGCGGCAAGCAGTGGTGCATCTGTAATTCTGTTGGAAAAAAATAATTTCCCGGGCATTAAGCTATTGATGACCGGCAAAGAGAGATGTAACATAACGAATGCTGAAACTGATATCAGAAAATTTACGGACAAATTTGGTAAAAACGGTAAATTTCTTAAAAATGCTCTATACAGATTCGGTGTTAACGAAACATTAAATTTTTTTCATAAAAATAAAATAAATACTAAAGTTGAGCGTGGGAATAGAATATTTCCTGAAAGCAATAAAGCAAAAGATATTCAAAATCTTTTTATAAATCTGATTTCAAGAAAAAATATTAAATTAAATACAGAATGCAATATTAAAAACTTCATAACAAAAAGTAATAAAATTGAAAAAATAATATTATCAGATATAGAGATAAAAGCTGATAGCTTCATTATTGCAACAGGTGGATTATCCTATCCTAAAACAGGATCAACAGGCGACGGATACAAATGGGCTAAGGAAATGGGTCATAATGTAATACAACCATCCCCCGCCTTAACACCTATTGTTGTAGAAGAAAGCTGGGTAAATGAACTTGACAAACTAAAAATTAAAAATATTCAGATTTCAGTATTTCAAAATAACAGGAAACAGGACAGCCGTTTTGGTGAAGCTGAATTTACAACATATGGACTCAATGGCCCTATTATTTTAGATATAAGTAAATCTGTTGGAAACCTGCTGAAACAGGGAAAGGTTAATCTATACATAGATTTTAAACCAAGATTAGAATTTGATGTTTTAGATAAAAGAATTCTTAGAGACTTTAACAAATACTCAGATAAACCTATTAAAATAGTTCTTCAGGAATTACTCCCGCGGCAGATTATTCCTATTATTATTAAGTTAGCTAATCTGAATCCTGATAAAAAAGTTAATTCTATTTCAAAAGACGAACGTAAAAAAGTTAGAATGCTATTAAAGTGTCTACCGCTTACACCGGTAAAGCTATTGGGTTTTAATAAAGCAGTTATAACTTCAGGAGGAATTGATTTAAAAGAAATTGATCCAAAAACAATGAGATCTAAAATTATTGACAATCTATATTTTACAGGTGAAATACTTGACCTAGACGGACCTACAGGAGGATATAATCTTCAAGTATGCTGGAGTACCGGTTACTTAGCAGGTCAAAACGCCGCAATAAAATCTAAAATCTAAAATCTAAAATCTAAAATCTAAAATCTAAAATCATGGGCTATAAAGAAGTATCATTAAAATTACCAACAGATTATTCTGAGAATATTGTTTTAAAAAAAATAAAACAAAAATTGCACATTAAAGATTTTACCTATCAGGTTGACAAAAAAAGTCTCGATGCCCGTAATAAAAGAAATATTCAATGGCAAGTAAAAATATCTGTTCTTTCAAATGAGCTTAAAAATGCACCTCCTCAGCCAATCCCAGCTTTAGATATAACTTATAAAAAAAGAAAAGAAAAAGTCATAGTGGCAGGAAGCGGCCCTGCCGGATTTTTCTCAGCACTTCTTTTACAGAAATCAGGATATCAAGTTACCTTAATTGAGCGTGGTTCAGAAGTAATTAACAGAGCTGATGGAATCAGAAAGTTTGAAAAAACAGGCATATTCAATCCTATGTGCAATTATTCTTTTGGAGAAGGCGGAGCAGGTACATTTTCCGACGGCAAATTAACTTCCAGGACCAAACATATTGCCAAAGAAAAACATTTTATACTTTCGAATTATGTCAAAGCCGGCGCTCCTGAAGAAATAATGTATATGGCACATCCTCATCTAGGCAGTGATAATCTTATTAAAATTATTAAAAATTTAAGAAAAGAATTTATCGAAGCAGGCGGAGTTATTCAGTTTGAAACTTTATTGAATAATCTAACTTTAAAAAAAGGAAAAATTACAGGTGCAATCACAAATAAAGGTGAATTTAACGCTGACTATTTTTTTCTAGCTACCGGCCATTCGGCCTATGAAACTTATCGGATGCTGATTAATAAAGGTGTGGTTTTTAATACTAAAAATTTTGCTGTGGGATACAGAGTAGAACATTCTCAATCAATTATCAACATGGCACAGTGGGGAGTTGAAAACCTGCCTGGAGTAAAGGCTGCAGAATATCGCTTAACGTTCAAATCAAATGATTCACTCCCTGTATATACCTTTTGTATGTGCCCAGGAGGTACTATTGTTAATGCATCAGCCTACGATAATATAAATATTGTAAATGGTATGAGTTTGTATAATAGAAGCGGAAAATTTGCCAATGCAGCGTGTGTAGCCGGCATTAATTTAAATGAACTTTTAAAATCAGATATAAGTGCTTTGCAAGCACTTGAGTGGCTGGAAAATATCGAAAGAAATTTCTATAGTTATTCTCATGGATTTAAAGCTCCATTTTGTTCAATTGAAGATTTCATTACTAAAAAAGAAAAATCTAATTCTGTTGATACCAGCTACAAACTGGGTTTAAAGCCATCTCCACTATGGGAATTACTTCCGCAACCTATAAGTAATTCAATACGCCAAGGACTTAAAGGTTTCACTAAAAAACTTAAAGGTTTCGAATCTGGTAATATTATGGGACTTGAAAGTAAAACATCAGCTCCAATTCAAGCAGTTAGAGATAAAAGCAGACTATGTCAAGGGTTTGATAATCTCTTTATAATTGGAGAAGGAAGCGGACATTCCGGAGGAATTATCTCAAGCGGAGTTGATGGAATAAAATCGGCAATAACTATCATTTAAGCAATGAAAAAGATATTACTTATATTAGCTTTCAGTATTGTTCTTATTATTGGATACTATTTCATTTCCACACCTTCTTCCTACAAAATAAAAAATAAAAATCCTAAAGGCAAATCCATCATCTGCTTTGGTGACAGTTTGACATATGGTACCGGTGCTCCAAAAGATATGAATTATCCTGCACAACTCTCAAAAATGATTAACCAACCGGTTATTAATTTGGGAATACCTGGTGAAACCACTTCCATGGCATTAAAACGAATAGATAAAGTAATTGAATTGGATCCCAAAATTGTTTTGATAACACTCGGAGGGAATGATCTAAAGAACGGAATATCAAAAAAAGTAACTTTTGCTAATTTAAAGAACATAATTACTACAATACAAAACGACAACACTTTAGTGATCATAGGAGGAATTGATATACCTTTTTTTGGTAAGGGATTTGGGCAGGCTTACGCTGAGCTAGCCAGGAAAACAGGTTCAATTTTAGTGCCTAATATCTACACTGGATTGTTAGGAAACCGTGACCTTATGAGTGACAGAATACATCCCAACAGTAGAGGATATACTAAATTAGCAAGAAAATTCTACACTGTTTTGAAACCATACATCAACCAGATGCATTCCAAATAAGATATCATCATACGAATAAATCTTTTAATTAAATTTTTCCCTCTGTTGTATTGGATATAACTTAACTTATATTTAAGTTTATTAATTAATAGTTAATAAATATGGAGCAAAATTGAAATGCATAAAGCAACTGTAGAAGAAATAAGAAATAGATTTGATAATGATGTTGAAAGATTTTCCAATTTTGAAACTGGCCAAACAACAACAATAGATTCTGCAACTGTTCTCAATATGATTTCGGATTCAATTTCAAACCAATATTGCAATCCCGAAAGAATTTGTGACATAGGCTGCGGAGCCGGCAACTTTACGCTAAGAGTATTAAATAAGTTTCCACACCTGAAATGCACACTAATAGACTTGAGCCAGCCAATGCTGGAAAAAGCAAAAAAACGTATTAAAGCTGTTAACGGTACAATAGAATGCATAATCAAAGAAGATATGAGAAATATAAAACTGGATAAAAATCATTATGACATTTGTATAGCTGCCGCTGTTTTACATCATTTAAGAAATAGACAAGAGTGGTATATGGCTCTTGAGAACATATATAATTCATTAAATGACGGAGGAAGTTTCTGGTATTGGGATCTTATAAAACATGACATTAATTCTGTAAACAAAGTACAGTTAAAAAGATATGAAAACTATCTGATTAATTTGAAAAATAAAGAATATCAGAAATCAGTTTTTGCTTATATAGAAAAAGAGGATACTCCTGAATCAGCTACGTTTATTATACAAACAATGCATGATATTGGCTTCAGCAAAGTTGACATTATACATAAAAACAGTATGTTTGCTGCTATAACAGGTATTAAATAACAGAACTGGATAAATATTATTTTTTATGAATAAAGACTTTATAGAATATCAAAATAACTGCTTGTGTTTAATAAAAACAGATACAAATAACATTGTTGCAAAAAAAATAATCAAATTGTCATGGAATGTTTCATTTGATGGAAAATGTGAAAGAATTGAAAAAATAGAAAATTTTATAAAAGAAAACCAACTTAAAATATTCACTGTCGATCAAATAGAATATAATACATTAGAGTTGATTATTTCATTTAGTCATTTTAGAAGATCTAAATTCTAATATTATTTGACTTATCTCAAATATGATAAGCTTCGAGTAAGGTAACAATTTATCAATAGACGAATTAAGTTATTTATGATAAAGTGTTTGTTATCTAAATAAATTTTCCCATAAGTTATTGTTTTATGAAAAAATAATCTATAGAATATATATATATGATGAATCATCATTCTTAATTCTATGGATATTAAAATATGAATACAGATAAGAATATGAGTGCCGGCCATGCATGGATAATTTGGTTCTTATGTGCACTGTTTTACTTTTATGTTTACGTCATGAGAACTTCTCCCAGCATTATGACTACAGAATTAACCCGTTATTTTTCCTTACCAGACACTAAACTTGACTTTCTGCTCGGAGCATATTTTTATATTTATGCACCTATGCAACTGGTTGCCGGAATTTTATTCGATAGTTACGGTAGTAAAAAAGTACTTCCAATTTCAATATTTATATGCATTATTGGCTCACTGCTGTTTATTCAGGAAAATTATTATATAGCTTTGCTAGGAAGAATCATTATTGGTGCGGGATCTGCTTTTGGGTTTGTCGGCGTAATATATGTAGCAACGAATTGGATAAGTAAAAAGCATTTCTCACTTATTCTCGGTTTAACTCAGACTATGGGAATGCTGGGCGTAATTTTTTCTATGACTGCAGTAAAGGGTCTGGTACAGTCCTATAGTTGGAACAGCATTTGGATAATATATATTATTGTTGGAGCAGCTTTAGCAATTATTTTAATCTTCATCATACCGAAACGCCCGAAGAAGCTGGAAATATATGACAAAGGTAATCGTTATGAAATAGTACTTAACATTGCCCATATTCTAAAAAATTCAAATACTCTCCTTGTAGCATGTGTCGGGGGTCTGTTTTTCATGCCAACTACAGTAATTGCACTGCATTGGGGCGTACCTTTTATTAAAAGTTTATACGGCATTGAGTTTTCCGAAGCAATAAATGTCATGAGATTTGTATTTATCGGATGGATATTCGGATGTCCGATAATTGGAAAATTGGATGATTTATTAAAAAGGCATAAACTACTAATGATGGCAGGTTTATTATCAACATTAATATTTTTCTGTATTTTTGTTTATGTTAATTCAAATATCAATACTGCACGCATTTTATTGTTCCTTATAGGGTTCTTTTCCTCAGCTCAAATTATTTCATTCAGAATAGCAATAGAGTCAAACCCGATCCACTTCAAAGGTTCAGTGATTGGAGTTACAAACTTTATTATTTTCCTTTGGACTGCAATACTAATACCTGTTTTCGGTTACTATTTTGAACACGTATTACTGAATGATTCTGATTTTAATTTGGTTAAAGATTACCGTGACACTATGATATTAGTGCCGTTAGCTCTGGTTATCGCCATCATTCTACTTCTTTTTGTAAGAAAAAAATATTATAGAAGGACAGATAAGTAAACTGCTAAAATACTATTGAATAATCAATTTTTTTCACATGTGCTATTATAGAGATATTATCAGTTTTACAAAATAACATTACAGATACACTTTTTTTGCGATACTGTAAAAAAGTAAATTCTACGAATCATTTGCTATGTCTAATAAAAAAAGAATAAAAATAAAACTTACTGTACTTTTATTATCAGGACTATCTGCGGTCTTAATATTATTATCTATAGCTCTTACAGTAGAATCCCGTAAAGAAATTAAAAATTTAGGTGATTTTGCAGTCAAGATAGACAAAGAAAACAGCCAGTTAATTGCATCTGATTTATTTTTGGAAATAACAAAACAGACTGCCAATAAATTTTCATTAGGTTTTAGAATGACCTCCAGAGTTATTTACATTTTTGCATATTCTGTACTAAATCAACTTCTTAAAAATCAACCTGACATTAATTTTAATAATAAAATCAATTTAACTAAATATAAAAATAGAGATTTTTTTGTTAATGAATCTATTCAAAGCTGCACAATGTATTACTGGGGCAATAAAAATAAAGTTCCTCAAAAAATAATAAATAATTTTAACGCACTGCTAAACATATTACCTACAATTAAAAATGTTGCAAACTTGAACAGTGCTTTTTGTAAAAGTGTCTGGGTCATCGGAGTTGACCGTTTTACTTTTACATACCCCAAAATAGACTCATATTACCAAAATGCAATGAATAGTGCAGAGTTAAATAAAGATTTGGAAGATTCAGCACTTCCGCTAAAAAGTAAATACCCTGAAATGGTACATATACCTCATTTTATTGATAGTCCCTGGAAAGATATTTCAGGCGATATAGTAATGACTGTTGAAACGGCAGTATATGGTAAAAATAATAAACTACTGGCATGGGTAGGAATGGATTTATATTTTAAAAAAATTTTAGATTCATTGTTAAACAATAATTTCTTTGCAAACAAATTACAAACAGAAAAAGTTCAACATACATACATGAAAGGATTTTTGTTTCTTATTACAAAAAATGAAAATCTTATAGCTTTCCCTGACAAATACAAAAAAATCTTCTCTCTGCCCAAATCTCATGTACATTCACAGAAAAATTCGACTAAAGAAATAATCAAACTCAACAATTCAAAAAATATTCAAGTTAAAGAATTGGCTAATTATATAAAAAAATATAATACTGGTGTTAAAAAAATTATTCTGAATGGAAATACTTTCATCGTCGCATTTTCTATTATTGAAGTTACAGGATGGACCTTATGCTATGTTGTTAACAGCAACTCTTTGCTCCATTCTGCGATAAAAACCCAAAAAAAAGTAATCATTACAGAGTCAAAATTAACTAGAAATTTTATCTGGATTGCTTTCATTTTTCTTATTGTATCCTTTCTATCTCTATCAATTTTTTTTAGGCACTATTTAATAAAACCTATTAAAAGCATAGGAAAAGGAATAAAAAAAATGGAACATGGAAATTTTGATATAGATCTCAAGGAAGAGGGTGTTTATGAAATTGCAGAACTTTCTGGAAAATTCAATTATTTAGGCAAAGAGCTTAGAGATTATATGAAGCATCTTAAGCAGGAAACTGCTGCAAGACAAGCGATTGAAACTGAAATTCAAATTGCCGAAAGAATCCAGCGTTCTGTTCTCCCCAGTATCTCTGATTTTTCATCTAACAAATACTTCGAACTTGGAGCAAGACTCGATGCTGCAAAAAATATTTCCGGAGACTTTTACGATTTCTTCTTCATAAACGAAAATGTACTGGCAATATTAATCGCTGATGTATCAGGTAAAGGAGTACCTGCTGCTTTTTTCATGGCCATGAGTAAAGTTCTTATTAAAAATTACTGCTTAGCAGAGCCTGAATCTACTCCTGCAGAAGTGCTTGAAAAAGTTAATAAAGTTTTATGTCTTGATAACAAATCTCAAATGTTTGCTACGTGCGCACTGTATTATTATGAAATAAAAAGCGATAAACTAATTTATGCTAATGCTGGCCATACAGCATGTCTGATAATTTCTGAAAAAGAAGTACATATAGAAAAAGATTTTAATAATATAGCATTAGGTGTTTTAGAACAGGCAAAATATAAAACCGGTACAATAGAAAATCTATTCGCTGGAAGTATGGTTATTTTGTATACTGATGGTCTGACAGAAGCAGTATCACCTCAAGATGAAGAATACGGTGTGCAAAGACTTGTAAAATTACTTGATAAAAATAAAAAAATGAACCCTGAATTTCTATGTAATATAATAGCAGAAGATGTCATGAAATTTGAATCTAATAATCGGTTTGATGATATTACTGTCCTCATATTAAAAAGGAAATAATTTTTATAAGCTTAATGATAAATAAAATTAATATGATAATGAAGTATACGTAAATAACGTTATTTTTACACTAAATAATTATATTTAACTATAAATATAATTCAGTTTGACAATAATTAAATCAGGCATCATATTGGACTTCACTTTTCATCCAAAGGAGAAAATATGAAAACTACAGTAAGTGTCGATGAAGCCAAGTCAGATTTAAATGGGCTTATGAATGATGTTTACCAACTGCATAAACCAATTCATATTACAGACACAGAACACCCTGCAGTAATTGTTTCTGAAGAAGATTGGAACAGTATCCAGAATACTCTTCATTTCCTGTCAACACCTGAAATTAGAAAATCAGTAATAGAAAGTATTGAATCTGAATCAGATGTATGCAATGAAGATTATGAAAGGTAGATGACCAAACAGATTGTCTCTTGTTATTTTATCATATACTAGGATAATTAAATTATGATTGATGTAGATATACCTGGATTTGAAAAACTTTCAATAAAAAATATTATATGCGACTATAACGGAACTTTAGCTATCGATGGTGTTATTATACCGGAGGTTAAGCCGTTGATAGAAAAATTATCAGAAAGGCTGGCATTCCATATTGTAACAGGAGACACCTTCGGGACAGCAGTTGAAAACTTAAAACACTTACCTGTAACTATAAAAATATTAACTTCTGATGACCAGGATATACAGAAATTAAACTACTTAAAAAAACTTGGCACAGACTTAACTGTTTGCATTGGTAACGGAAGAAATGATAAATTAATGCTTGAAAAGTCAGCTCTTGGTATTTGTTTATTACAGGCTGAAGGATCAAATTTGGATTCATTATTAAAATCAGATATAGTATGTACATCTGCAGCAGATGCGCTTAATATTTTACTGAAACCTAAAAGGATAGTTGCCACTTTACGAAAATAAAATTTTTATATATTATACAAATGGAGAAAATATATGTTTAAAGTTATAGAAAAAAGCCATCATAACATAATAGGTCTTGAAGCTGAAGGAGTAATAACAAAAGAGGAAATTATTGAGATTGAGAAATATTTAGAAAAAATAATGTCTGAGTACGATAAAATAAACTGGCTATGCGTATGGAAAAATGTTAAATATGAAAATTTAAGTGCTTTTTACGAAGATATGAAATGGCTGTTTAAACACCTGAAAAAATTTGACCGTATGGCAATCGTCGGAGACAAATTCTGGAAAATGCTTCTTGTTAAAGCGGATGGATTAATATTCGGTGAAAGATACTTTGATATTTGCCATCTAGACAAAGCTTGGGATTATATAGAGGGGAAACAGTAACTTTCTTTATTGTTAATGATTAATTTTAAAGTTTATGGCAATAAACCTATCTCCACTGTCTTGGTGCATGGAGGTCCTGGAGCAGCGGGAGAAATGAATCCGCTTGCACTGGAACTTGAGTCACAGTATGGCGTAATAGAGCCATATCAGACTAAAGAGAGCATTGAAGCTCAAGTTAAAGAATTAAAAGCTATCATTCTGGCAAACTGTGAATATCCCGTTAATTTGATAGGTCATTCCTGGGGTGCCTGGTTATCTATAATCTTAGCTTCAAATTATCCTGATATTGTCAAAAAAATGATTCTTGTCAGCAGTGGTAGTTTTGAAGAGCATTATGCAGATAAAATAAATGAATATAGATTTAACAGGCTCAACAACAAAGAACAAAATAAAGTAAAAAAACTGCTGAAATTATTGAAAGGAAATATTCCGCTAAATAACAAGAATCTCGCATTTTCTAAGCTTGGAAATATATTTTCAAAAGCAGATTCTTTTGATTCAATAGACAATAATGTTGCCCCTATCAACTGCCAATATCATATTTTTTGCAAAATATGGAAGGAAGCTTCTATCCTTCGAAAAACAGGCAAACTCTTAGCATATACTAAAACGATAACCTGCCCAGTAGTTGCTATTCATGGAAGTTATGACACTCACTCACCTGAAGGAGTAAAAATACCATTATCGGACAATGTAAGTAATTTTAAATTTATTTTACTCCAAAAGTGCGGTCATACACCATGGTTTGAAAAGCATGCACAAAACAAGTTCTTCGAAATCATCAAAAACGAATTATAACTACATTAATACATCATTCTATAATCAATGCTCATTTCGATACAATAGCTAAAAATTGTTCTTAACAATTGTTTATAAAAGAAAAACAATCTAAAATATATAAATGAGAGAATAAGTTTAAATAACTTTTCCTTTCATACCATTTACTAAATTAATATTTCATATAGGAAGTTATGGTGAATAAATTATTTTTTTCTTTTATATTTTTAAATCTACTATGCATAAACCTAATGCTGACAGCAGGCATGCGAACAGTTGATTCTTCAACGTTAGTTCTAATTGATAGACATATGTCTATCAAAAACAGCAAAATCCCATTCACAGGAAGAGCTATTAGAAAATATAAAAACGGTCAACTAGCTGAAGAAGCCTATTATGTAAATGGACAAACTGAAGGTTTATATAGACTGTGGTATAAAAATGGTAAACTAAAAATTAAAATCTATTTTGAACAGGGTATAATACAGAAGAAATATCAGGTCTGGTACAGTAACGGTATTAAATTTATTGAATTAACTTACAGTCAGGGCAAACTAGAGGGACCGGCTTATGCCTGGTATGATAATGGACAATTATGGTTTGACTGTAAATTTGACGGCGGTAATAGGAGCGGACTTTTTGCTGTATGGGAGAAAAATGGAAAACTTGAATTTCAGGTTGATGTAGTTGAAGATGCACCTCTCAATGGAGTTTATCGATCAGATACTTCAGGCAACATTATTATAATGCCTGCATTCACATATGAATACCTTGTGCAAAATCTTATGTATAAATTATCAAAAATGGAA
>DASCNA010000241.1:0-30174 GCA_036011305.1 Victivallales bacterium | reverse complement strand
ATTTTAGAGGATGAGGTGCTGCACGTGCAGCACCTCATAAATAGCCGCCCAAGAAAAACATTGGGCTATAAAACTCCATATGAAGTTCTAGCTTCTGGAATTAATTAGATGGGGTTGCACTTGTAAGTTGAATTTAAGTAAGATAAAATTGGAATTTAACTGGCAACAGGTCTATTTATAATTTTATTATATTATGTTGAAAATAATTACACATTGTATGTGAATTAGCGACATTAACCAAATTATTTATATGTCTGGATTAAAATAAAAGGCCTACATATGGAAAATATTAACAATAAAGCTACTGTTAGTGGGTATTCATTAGTTGCAAATGAATTAAAAACACAGGGAATTAAGATTGTATATGGGATAATGGGAATACCAGTAACTCAGCTTGCCTATGAAATACAAAAGCACAACATAAGATATATAGGTATGAGAAATGAACAGGCTGCTTCAATAGCTGCAGGTGCTGCAGGTTACCTCACACAAGTTCCGGGAGTTTGCTTAACTGTAGCAGGTCCTGGCTTTACAAATGCATTGGCAGGGCTGGCAAATGCTACAGAGAACAGTTTTCCAATGATTCTTATCAGTGGCTCAAGTGACATAGAAAAAGCAGGTATTGGACAGGGTGACTTTCAGGAGTTTGACCAGATAACAGCTGCTAAACCGTATGCAAAATCTACATTTAAAGCTAATACTATTGCCGCGATAGGGGCAGTCATAGCCAGGGCAGTACGGGTATCTACTTCAGGTAGGCCAGGAGGAGTTTATGTCGAGTTGCCTACAAATGTTTTACATGAAACTATAACAGAAATTAATGCAGAGAAAGCATCAAGAAAAAAGATAAAAAAAATACCACACACTTACCCTTCTGAAAAATCTATCACTTATGCAGCAAATTTACTGAAAAATGCTAAAAAACCTTTAATTGTAATTGGTAAGGGTGCTGCATACAGCAAAGCAGAGAAAGCCTTAAAGGCATTTGTTGAGCAGACAGAAATACCATTTATTCCTACTCCGATGGCAAAAGGTCTTATCTCTGATAATCACGAATACTCTGCAGTTGCAGCCAGATCGCTAGCTCTAGGTCAAGTAGACGTAGCTATTCTTATTGGGGGGCGACTTAACTGGATATTGCAGCACGGTACAACTCCTAAGTGGAATACAAATTGTAAGTTTATTCAGATAGACATTTGCGAAGATGAAATGGACAGTAATTTAAATATTGAAGTTCCCATTGTAGGTGATGCTTGCAACGTAATAAATAAATTATTAGAAAATGTAAAAAAAACAGGCTATAAAGCACCTCAAGAATGGCAGAATTTAATAAAAAATAAAGTAAGTATTAATACACAAAAGATGGATCAACGTTTATTAAATGTCGCTTATCCAATGAACTTTACAACTGCTTTCGGGGTAGTAAAAAATGTACTTACTGAATTTCCTGAAACCATGATAGTAAATGAAGGAGCTAACACCTTAGATGTAGCTAGAACAATTATACCAATGTATTTACCTCGCAAAAGACTTGATACTGGAAGTTGGGGTACAATGGGAGTAGGTATGCCATACTCTATTGCTGCTGCTACTAATTCAGAAAATTTAGTTTTAGCAATTGAAGGCGACGCCGCTTTTGGTTTCAGTGGCATGGAAATAGAAGTGATATGCAGATATAAACTACCAGTTATTATATTAATTATGAATAATGGTGGTATTTATAAAGGCGACGCCAAAAGTTTTTATAAGGGAGACCCAGCTCCTGCCTGTTTTATAGGAAATGCAAGATATGATAAACTGATTGAAGCCTTTGGTGGTAAAGGCTATAACGTGGATAATGCCAAGAGGCTTAGGACTGCATTGAAAGAAGCTTTAGCCGAAGCTAAGCCAGCACTGATTAACTGTACAATTGACCCACATGCAGGAGTTGAAAGTGGACATTTAGCATCGCATAATTAATATATCATAAACCAATAAATAAGAGGTGATATCATGTTGTTCGTGAATGATGAATCAAAGTTACACCCAACCTGTTTAATTGCTGATACATCATGGGTGTTTGGAGATGTTACAATGGGACCAAACGGTAGAATTTATCCTGGTGCTGTAGTACGCGCAGATCTTGATAAAATGATTTTTGGAGAAGGTGTCTGTATAAATGACAACTGTATAATTCATGGAATTGGATGTACAGGTAAAGGACTCCAAATAGGTGATGGTACTAATATTACACATGGAGCAATAGTACATAAAAGTGTTGTAGGTAAAAACTGTATGGTTGGAATAGGTGCAAAAATTATTGATACTGTTGTTGGTAATAATTGTTTAATTGCGGCTGGGGCAGTTGTAACAAGAGAAATCCCTGATAATAGTTTTGTAACAGGTGTGCCTGGAGAAATAAAAAAAATAGTGAGAGAACGTGAATGGAACATCATCAAACACTCATGGATGGCACAGTTTGAAGAGTCTTTTATTATAAATAATGAAAGACAAAAGTTAACGTGGATCAATGAACATAAAGCATCTGGATATAGTAATACCATTGAAAATATCTTTAAGAGTTTTACTGATTGAATGTAATATAGCTTAAATTTAATTATTAATATTTTGTGAGATTTAAGCGCCAAGAATTCAATTCATTGAGCATGCTAATTAACTAAATTTATGTCCTTAAATCATCACTCTATTGTTATATTTGTTTTTAACCTATACTTCATCTTTCAGTAATATTTAAAAATTGGTCTATTCTTATTCTAAGTAAAGGTTATTATATGTTTGAAGACAAAAGAAGCAGAAAAGTTATTATTCTTGCACATTGCATTTTAAATCAGAATGCAAAACTGGACAGATTAGTAACTTCTTACTCAGGAACAATTTCTGAAGTAGCCAATATAATTGTAAACTCAGGTGTAGGTATTCTTCAGATGCCATGTCCTGAATTACTTTGTCTGGGACTAGATCGTGACTGCATTAAAGGCACTTTTCCAACTATAGAAGCAGAAAAAACCAGAGTTGGAAGGAAGATGTCAGACTTCACGTTCAAAGAACAATGTAGCAATATTGCAGATAACATTGTCTATCAAATTGAAGAGTATACAACAAACAACTTCAATATATTGGGAATAGTGGGTGTTAACTGTTCGCCTACATGTGGAACAGAAACTACTTGGATTGATAATGACGAAGTAAAAGGTCAGGGAATTTATATTCAGATTTTAGAAGAAAAGCTTAAAGATAAAGGATTAAAAGTTCCAATTAAAGGTATAAAGCCTGACGAAATAAATGAAGCTGAGTTAATAATCCGAGAGTTATTGCTAAATGCATAAATTAGTAACATAAATTTTGGGTATTTTTATAAAAAACCAGGAATTTTTATAAAATAACAACTCATAAATAAATTAATAACACGTTATGTGGACAGCCTATTAAAGTTGAGATGAGATTACTGCTTGCTTGGATTAAAGACAACTCATGATATGACTGTAGATGCGTACGGACTTGTTTATGAAGGGGGTTGTTTTTAGTGCAGTCGATTATACCGCAATGCTCGTAGTTAATGATCCGAATCGAGTTCTAGGAGTTACTAATATAAAATTTCTAAAACCGATAATATAATTAAATTAGATGCTAAAGTTCTTTCTGATACTAGAGAAAGGATCACGTCTTTAAAGCATAGAGAACCTGATTTATATTCTAATTTTTGATTCACACTATTTCCTAGCTCTAATCTATTTTTAATAAGGAGGTTAGAGAAGTTAATAAATGCGGGAAAATACTATTTAAAATAGATGTAATGAGTGTAAAGTATTATTATTGAAGAGATATAAAGAATGGTACGCGAGGCGGGACTCGAACCCGCACGTCGTAAGACACTAGATCCTAAATCTAGCGCGTCTGCCAATTTCGCCACCCGCGCGCAAAGAGATACAAAAATACACTGGATTTTTGTTTTTTCAACTTAATTTATTTTGGAAACAGTGAAAAAAACAAGTTTTGTAGTTTCTTTGCAATAAGTTGCAAGATTTGACCTTTTTACTCCTGCGATCCAAACTATTTGATTTTTTTCAGTGCAGAGAATAGGGATTTGTTTTCTCTCTTCAGGATCTACTTTTTCATTTTTAAGTATTTTTTTTACTCTTACTTGAGTATTTGATTTAAAAGGTGTTATCCTGTCTCCCTCAATCCAACTGCGGATAATTAATTTTTCAGGCAGAGAATCCACATCAAAATAGATAGTGCTTCCAGTTAAAATTTTTATATTAGAAGAAATAACTGCTTTTAGCTTATAATTATTCCAAAATATTTCTTTCTCTTTTTTCCATTTCCAAATTTTTGATTCGGTAGAAACTCTTTCTACTTCTTTGTAAATGCTTATATTTTTATTTTTTAGCTTAAGAAAAATATCTTTATTAACAGGAAGTAATTTTAGATAAGAAGTATTCTTCGACAATTCATTTTTCAGCCTCTCCATGAGACGACTGTTTGGAATGATTTCGTAACCTAATCTATTTTTTATCCAATATCTCAGTACTCTTACTTGCAGTGCAGGGGCTAAGTTATTAAAAAAATCAAACGTAATAGCCGATTTATCCTCAATAGCCTTATATTTAGAAATAGATTCTTTTTCTATATACAATGCATCCTGTTCAAGTGCATTATAAGCATTAATAAATCCCTGATTTGAATTTGGTATTTTATCTTTAAGTTTTGGTATTATGCTATTTCTCAAAAAGTTTCGTTGATATATATCTTCATTATTTGATAAATCTTCTCTCCAATTTTTTATTTTCTGAGATAAAAGAAGTTCTTTTATCTCTTGTTTTGAAAAAGAGAGCAGTGGTCGAAGAAAACAGATACAATTAATATGATTGATAATTCTAAGAGATGTCAAGCCTGAAGAATTTGAACCACGGATAAGTCTTATAAATAGATTTTCAATTTTATCTCCAGCATGATGGCCCAGTGCAACAGCGCAATCCTGTGATGATGAAAGTTTTTCCCATATGCCGTTTCTTAATCTTCTAGCGCCTGCTTCTATATTTTCTCCAGTTAGAAGATTATTTTGGACATTAAGTGAATATTTTAGAAACTGAATATTCTTGTTACAACAGAAGTTTTCACACCATTCAGCATCTTCGATGCCGGCTTTGCCTCTTAAACCATGCTCGAAGTGTACAGCTGTTAAATTATAATTATAAATCTTAGAAAGTTCATGCAGAATCAGTAGCAGAGCTGTACTGTCAGCGCCTCCGCTAAAACCTACAAAGATGGTCTTGTAGGCAGATAGATCAATTTCTCTTGAAATAAAATTTGTAAAGTTCAATAATATTTTGTTTTCAGTATTAAGATGCATTGGTTTTATTTTTTAGATTTCAAGGGAAATGTCTATAGCTCTGACAGAATGGGTAAGTGCACCGATTGAAATATAATCTAAACCTATATGTGATAATGAAGGTATTCTTTCAAGTGTGATACCGCCACTAGCTTCAAGCTTCGATCTTCCTTTATTGTATTTTACTGCCTTAGCCATTTGGTCATTTGTCATGTTGTCCAAAAGTATCCAGTCAGCTTTAGCTGCAACAGCTTCTTTGAACTCATCGAAGGTATCGGCTTCCACTTCTACTTCCAGGTCAGGATAACAACTCCTTGCCCGTTCAACGGATCTAGTAATGCCGCCTTTTCCTTCAAGACCAGCTAGAGATCTATGATTATCTTTGATCATAATTTTATCATAAAGCCCAACTCTATGATTTTTTCCGCCTCCTGCAGCAACAGCATATTTTTCTAAATTTCTCCACGAGGGAGTAGTTTTTCTTGTATCAAGAATTTTAGTTTTAGAATCTCCCAAAGCTTTAACATATTGATGAGTGGATGTAGCAATTCCTGAAAGCCTCTGTAAAAAGTTCAAAGCAGTACGTTCTGCTGTCAATATGGCCCTTGCATTTCCTGTTACGATAGCCATTTGGTCACCTGGTTGGAGCAAATGACCATCTTCTACCAATGATGTCCAGTCAATATTCCTGTCTAAGTTTTTAAAAATTGATTCTGCTATCGGCAATCCAGCACAAATACATTCTTCTCTGGTTACAAATATAGCTTTAGTATTTGTTTCACAGGGGATGACCGAAATACTGGTGGCGTCACCTGTTTGTATATCCTCGTTTAGAGACATGTTGATAAGTTCATTAATTCTCGCCCAGTCCAGAGATGGAAGTTCATATTTCGAGTACATTTCTACACCTCACTTATACATGAAATAAATTAATAATAGTTTATATCAAAAAATATTTTTGGTTTAAATATAATAAAATATTTGTAACGAATTTAATATTTGTTTTAATAAACATATCTCTTTCTAAAAATTATTGCCAATATTGATTATATGAATTGTTAGAAACTATCCCACAAATAATTTTATTGTCAGATATATTTATTACTTTTTATGTAATTATATGTATAGTAATTTAAGTTATTTTGTGCCTAAATTTATAAAATAAGAATATGAAGCCGCAGATAATGTATTTTTAATATTTGAATGGGATATTTTTACAACTAGTATATTTATAATACAATAACTTTTGAATTCAGTTTTTTTATATATAAATAATTATTACAGTAAAGAAGAATATTTTTGAACGAGTAAATTACAAAATTTATACGAATATAATTATTACTTAATATTCATCTTCTTACTTTCATTAATATATTTTTTTGTTAGAATAGTTGTTATAGTAAATTCATAATTGTTATTTATGTTAATAACATGTTGACAAGTCTGTTAATATTTTCCTTTTGCTGAGCCTAAGCCCTTTAGAATTTGCATAAATACTTAATGCTGAGTTTATATTTATATCTAAATTCGATAATGTTTCCCGCCATATATTTGACAAATAACTGAGGTGATGTTTTGCATGTAGGCTATTATGGATGGGTATAAAAATTGACTTCTAATAAATAGTTAAGTTAAATAAAATATGTTCAAACATATTCTTTGTGTATAGATAATATCATGATTTTCAGTTTTAATTAGTTGTAATAGACATAGAATTTTAATCTATAAATACAAGGGGTATTATGCATGTAAGTTACATAGATATATCAATTATTGTCGCATATTTTATCATTACAGTTTCAGTTGGCTTCATTGTCTCGAAGCGTGCAAGAAAAAACTTGAATTCGTACTTTTTGAGTAATAAAAAATTGCCATGGTATATATTAGGTATTTCAGATGCTTCAGGGATGTTTGATATTGCTGGTACAATGTGGATGGTTTCCAATGCATTTGTGTATGGGGTACTCGGTATATATATGACATGGATATGGCCTGTTTTTAATCAGATTTTCAATATGGTATTTATGTCTGCATGGGTTAGAAGGTCAGATGTTTTGACTGGGGCAGAATGGATGAAAACAAGATACGGTACCACAAGGATGGCTGAGGCTACGAATATTCTGATTGTCGTATTTGCCATAATTGCAGCAATTGGCTACTATGCATATGCTTTTGCAGGTATAGGCGAGTTTGCCGCAACTTTTTTCCCATGGAATCTTGAATTTTCTTTGATTGGTTTTCAAGTGGAAAGCTTTCAAACTTATGCCATAATCATCACTTTTGTATCAGGGCTTTATGCAGTAAAAGGAGGGATGCCCAGTGTAGTTACAACTGAAGTTATACAATTTTTTGTAATGACTACCGCCTGTATACTTGTAGCTATTGTTGCTATGAACAGTGTAACTAATGCTCAGATCATGGCGTTGGTCCCTGAGGGATGGGACAGTATGATGATTCACTGGAAAATGAATCTTAACTGGAAAAATCTGATTCCTGAAGTAAGTAAGCTTATGCCTAAACAAGGATATTCGTTCTTTGGTGTTATTGTAATGCTTATGTTGTTTAAGGGATTATTAAGCAGTGTAGCAGGACCTATTCCGAGTTATGATATGCAGCGTATGCTTGCAACAAAAAATCCTATTGAAGCCAGTAAAATGAGCGGAGTTGTTTCGGCTGTTTTACTTATACCTAGATATTTAATGATTACGGGTCTTACTGTGTTGGCAATAGTTTATCTTTCTCCTCATATAAGAACAGAATCGGGGATGAATTTTGAACAAATTCTTCCGCTTTCCATTAAATATTGTATGCCAGTAGGGATAGCAGGTATTTTACTCGCCGGGCTTATTGCTGCCTTTATGTCAACATTTACTGCAAATGTTAATGCACCTCCTGCTTATATTGTTAATGATATATATAAAAAATATATAAAACCGAATATGCCTGCTCATCATTATGTAAAGGCAAGTTATATAGCTTCTTTAGCCATGCTTATTGTTGGAATTCTAGCTGGTTTATATCTTAAGTCCATTAATGCTGGAATGCAGTGGCTGTTTGCCGGCCTCTTTGGGGGTTATGCTGCTCCTAATGTATTGAAATGGACATGGTGGCGATTTAACTGCAGCGGTTATTTTTGGGGAATGATATGCGGTATGCTGTCATCATTTATTGTACCTTTTGCGTTTCCTGGTTTGAGTGCTTTGTATGGTTTTCCTATAATACTCGCAGTTGCTCTAATTGGCTGTCTTATTGGAACACTGTGTGCCCAACCTGATGATGAAAAAGTATTAATGAGTTTTTATAAAACGGTTAGGCCATGGGGCTTTTGGGGGCCGGTAAGAAAAAAATTGACAAAAATGGAAAATCTTGTAATAAAAACTCATTTTAGACGTGATATGTTTAACTGCTTAATAGGTGTAATATGGCAGACAAGTCTTATGGCTTTAGGTACTTATATTGTTATTAAAGAATATAATAAAATGTATATTTGCATTGCAATTATTGTAATATGTTCCATAATATTAAAATTCAATTGGTGGAATAAGCTGGAAAATTAACTTTAAATTCAACACAAGAGGTAATACGGAATTATTTTCGTAGAAACTCATAGAGGAGCTTTGATAATGAAATATAAAATTTATTCAGATGAAATTTCTAATATGCCGTGGGAAGAAAAACCAAATGACTGTAAAAAAATTATTTGGAGAAGTGCAGCAAATCCTATTATACAGAGAGATCTTTTGCCTACATCTAACAGTATTTTTAACAGTGCAGTAGTTCCTTATGAAGGAGAGTTCAGAGGAGTTTTCAGATGTGATGACAACAGAAGAGAAATGCTTTTGCACGCTGGGAAAAGTAAAGATGGAGTTAACTGGGAGATATGCCACGATGTAATTGATTTTACAAGAATAAAGGACGGAGTAGAAAAGTTTGAATATGGCTATGACCCTAGGGTTGTCAAAATTGAAGATAAATATTATGTATCATGGTGTAATGGATACCACGGCTATACTATTGGACTTGGTTATACTTATGATTTTGAAAAATTTTATCAGATGGAAAATGCTTTCCTGCCATGGAATAGAAACGGTGTCCTTTTTCCAAGAAAGATTCATGGTAATTTTGCTATGTTAAGTCGTCCAAGTGATACTGGCCACACCCCGTTCGGTGATATATTTTACAGTGAAAGTCCTGATATGGAATTTTGGGGAAGGCATAGATTTGTTATGGCTCCGACAAGAGGTTGGCAGAGTACAAAAATAGGACCAGGACCGATTCCAATCGAAACTTCAGAGGGTTGGTTAATGATTTATCATGGGGTATTAACATCATGTAATGGATTTGTATATAGTTTTGGTGCTTCTTTACTGGATATTGATGAACCATGGAAAGTATTGGCTAGGACAGAACCTTATATATTATCTCCCCAGAAAACTTATGAATGTGTAGGTGATGTTCCAAATGTAGTATTCCCGTGTGCTTCGCTGTGTGATTCAAAAACAGGCCGTCTTGCCATTTATTACGGCGGAGCTGATACAGTTACATGTCTGGCATTTACCACTACTGACGATATAATAGATTTTATAAAAGACAACAGAATTAAATAAAATTTTAATCTATCAACACCCTGTCTGAATTGAAAGAAAACAGGGTGTTGAATTATTTAATCTCGTTATTTCTAATTTCAGATTTGCAATCATCTATGGCTTTTAAAAGGCAAAAAATAGGTTCAATTAACAGACAGTCTCCTGCTATGAAATTTAATAGCTGGTTTTCTAATATTTTCTCCAGAATAGTGTTTTGCATAATAGCGATGATTGTTATTTATTATTTTTTTATGCATTTTGTTATCAACTTTATCAACTTTATGATTGAAAATATTTCTTTGGGAAATGCAATAACAAATGAGAATAAATTTTTTCTTATATTTATGATTTTTACTATGCTGGCAACTGCTTTCTATATATTAAAGGACCGTTTGACAAAAAGGTAAATTAATGTTTATTAATAACAAATGATTAATGAACATCAACAGGTCGATCAATTTTGATGAAAAAACTACCGGAAATACTACAAAAAATTATCAATACAAAACAAAAAGAAATTATTGAAATTAACAATAAGTTTGAAGGTTATAAAAGAAGAGCTTTTGAACTTCCAAAAGGTAAAAATTTTAAAAAAGCTTTACTGAATAATGCAATAATTGCTGAGGTTAAAAAAGCCTCTCCGTCAGCTGGAATCATTTGTGAGGATTTTAAGCCCGTTCAAATAGCATTGGATTATGAAAAATCAAAAGCAGATGCTATAAGTGTATTGACTGACAAAGTTTATTTTAAGGGTGATATAAGCTATTTAATAGAGATAAAAAAATCTGTAGATATCCCCGTATTGCGAAAAGATTTTATAATATCTGAAATTCAAATATATGAATCTAAAATAGCGAAGGCTGATTCATTCCTGCTTATAGCAAGAATATTAACAGAATCTCAGCTAAATGAATATGTTTTAATTGCAAGAAGTTTAAATATTGAACCTCTTGTGGAAATACATGATATGGAAGACCTTGAAAAAGCTTTATCTGCAGATGCCTCAATTATTGGAATAAATAATAGAGATTTAAATAATTTTACAGTGAATGCCGATAATACATTTACATTAAAAGAATATATTCCTGAAGAGAAAATTATTGTAGGAGAGAGTGGTATAAATTCTGTTTCATCAGCTCGTAAACTTTTAAGTGATGGATGTAATGCCCTTTTAATCGGTGAATTCCTGATGCGTAGTCAAGATAAATCTTTCTTAATTAAAGAGATAAAAAAAAATAATTAAGGTCTGCCGTTATGCAGGCCATAATTTCTTTTTATAAATTCGGAACAAATGGAACCGTACTAAATTTTGGAAGCCTGGAATAAGCATCAATAGCAAGATCATATTTTTCATTATTTAAATAATGAAAGCCAAGACCTGCTATCATTGCAGCATTATCTCCGCAATATTCTCTGGGAGTGAGTACAAAACTTGTATTACTAGGTGTTCTGTTATTAAGCTCTTCTCTCAATAGAGAGTTTTGAGCTACTCCGCCACAAAGCACGATTGATTTAGCATTAAATTTTTTCGCAGCTTTAATTGTTTTCATGCAAAGAACATCAACAACGGCATATTGATAAGAAGCAATAGTATCATGGAGCAATTCATCTTTAAAATTTTTATATCCTCCATTTTTTTCAATATGGTATAATAAAGATGTTTTAAGGCCGCTGAAACTAAAATTATAAGTGTTTTCTTTAGATACAGCTTTTCCAGCAGTGCCGGTTAGAGATCTTGGAAATTTAAATTTATTAGGATCGCCATTTTTTGATAATTTATCGATGATAGGACCGCCAGGATAACCTAAGTTAAGAAGTTTTGCTCCTTTGTCCATTGCTTCGCCTGCAGCATCATCAATTGTTGTTCCAATGATCTTAGAACTGCCATCTTTATTTATCAGTACAAGCGCTGTATGTCCGCCTGAAACAACCAGAGCCAGTATAGGGAAACTATTAATGTCTGATAGTAGTTGAAATTTATCATTTAAAAATGCCGCATACATATGAGCTACAAAATGGTTAATTCCAACTAGAGGTATATTATTGCTGAGAGAAAGACCTCTGGCAAAGTTTAATCCAACTAATAATGCCGGCATTAAGCCAGGTAAGTTTGTTACAGCAATGGCATCAACGTCTTTAATTGATATGTTAGCCTCCGCAATTGCCTGATCTGTCACAGGTTTCATAGCATTTAAATGCTCTCTGGCAGCTAATTCAGGAACTACGCCGCCGTAAACGGCATGCTTAGCTATTTGGGATGAAACTATATTTGATAATACTTTATGTCCATCGCCAACTATAGATACGGCTGTTTCATCACAGCTTGTTTCAATACCAAGTACAAGTTTCATTATTTTATTTTTCTAGTGTTGATAGTATTACACATGAGTTCGTACCTCCAAAACCGAAACTATTACTCAGCGCATGCTTTACTTTTACTTCAGGAATAGTTTCTCTTACAAGGTTTGCCCAGTCAAATTCAGGATCTGGATTATCAAGATTTATTGTGGGGCATATAAATCCTTTATCTATCATTTGAGTACAGAATATAACTTCAACAGCTCCAGTTGCCCCGATCATGTGACCTGTCATTGATTTTGTACTGTTAATAGCCACATTTTTGTTTTCTTTTTCGAATACAGATTTTAGAGAGTTCATTTCCACAGGATCTCCAACAGGTGTTGATGTTCCATGTGTATTGACATAATCAATATCAGATGGTTTAAGGTTGGCCATTTTTAAGGCTTCTTTCATAAGCTTTGCACTTGAATCTGCGTCAGGGAAAACCATATCTGTAGCATTACTGTTTGCAGTAGCAGCAGAAACTTTAGCTATAGGCCTGGCATTACGTGATTTTGCATGTTCTTCAGATTCAAGAATCATGATTCCGGCCCCGGCAGAAATGACAAATCCATCTCTTGCCTGATCAAAAGGTCTGCTGCCTTTTGTTGGATCATCATTATATCCTCTTGAAATTGCGCGCATAGCATCAAATCCAAGGGCATGCACCCAGCTGACTTCTTCAGTTCCGCCTGTAATTACAATATCATACATGCCTGACTGCAGTAATCTTGATGAAACCATAACTGCATGTGCACCACTTGCACAAGCAGAACTCACAGTAAAAGTTTCTCCTGTAATGCCAAGTATGAGAGATAAACTTGAAACTGCAGAAGACGGCATAACTTTAGGTACAATAAACGGTGAAACTCTTTTTGATTTTCCTGTGGTTTCTAAAATTTTTGCTCCTTCATGAACTATTTGATGAGTGCTGCCTCCATGACCAAGTACAATTGCAACTCTTTTATTTTGTAAAGTTTCAAGATCTAAACCGGCTTCTTGTATAGCTTCGTATGCTGCAACAGTTCCAAGCATAACATTAGGAGACATGTATCGCAGATTTTTTTTATTAAAGAGAGGGCATTCCAGAAGTTTTTCATCTATTAGGCCGGCAATCTGACTTTCAAGTCCAACCTCTTTCCATTCAGGAACGAATACTATTCCACTTTCACCATTTCTGAGAGCGGTTTCGTTTCTTTCCAGTCCTGCTCCTAAAGGTGTTACTAAACCTCTACCTGTTACAACAATATTGTTTTTCATTATAGTTTAGCCGTCTCCGTATAAATAATAACATTTTTCATATATAATTATACTTATTTTAATATAGATAAAAATAGCTTAATAAATCCTAAGTTCAAATTTATATTCAATTACTTAGATATTTGTACGTATATACTTATCATTTAATTAAAATATAGTTAAATGCTCCTTTATTTGATTAAATTGAGAAATTCCATTCGAGTTGGTTGTCTTCTGAAAAGACCCAGCATCGATGAAGTCACCATTTTAGAATGCTGCTTTTTAACTCCGCGCATTGTCATGCACATATGTTGTGCATCCATTACAACACCGACGCCTCTTGCATCAATTTTTTCTATAATTGTCTGAGCAATCTGCCTGGATAATCTTTCCTGTATTTGAAGTCTTCGCGCAAACACTTCAACAACTCTGGCCAGTTTACTTACACCAATAATTTTATCTTTAGGTAGATAGCCTATATGACATTTACCATAAAAAGGAAGCATGTGATGTTCACACATGCTATAAAATTCGATGTCTTTTACGATTACCATGTCACAGCTTTCAGAATCATAAATTGCATCGTTTATTACTGTATCTATATCTTCATGATATCCCTTAGTTAAAAATTTGAGACTTTTTGCAACTCTTTTAGGAGTATTGAGTAATCCTTCTCTTTCAGTATCTTCTCCAAGCGATATCAGTAAATCTTTAATTATATTTTCCATCTGTATAGTATTCCTTGTATAAGTGTATATAAGCAAATAGTTAATTTATCAAAAAAAGGTATAGAATACAAATAAAGTAGGTATTATTTTATATTCTCTTTGAGGTTAGATGCACGCAATTGTCCACAGGCAGCATCTATATTGTTGCCCTTTTCCAATCTGAATGTAAAACTAATTCCATTTGATTGTAGAATACTGGCAAACTTAAGACAGGCATTTTTTTCCGGCCTTGCAAAACTGCAGCCTAAAACTTTATTGAATGGGATCAAATTTACTTTGGCTCTCATATTTTTTGCTATACCAGCTAACTCTTTTGCCTGTTTTGTAGAATCATTAATATCTTTTATCAGTGTATACTCAAGTGTTATTATTCTCCCGGTTTTTGAAAAATAATATTTACATGATTTAAGAATTTCTTCCATTTCATATCGTGATTTATCGGGAATTAACTTTGAACGTGTCACGTCATCAGTTGCATGTAGTGATAAAGCAAGATTCCATTGTTGCGACAGGTTGGCTAATTTAATTATATATTTTGGTATGCCGCTTGTAGAAATTGTAACTCTTCTTGAAGCATAGTTGAAATACTCTTGAGAACAGATAGTTTCTAGGGCGGAAATAAGGTTATTATAATTTAGTAACGGCTCTCCAATACCCATAAAAACAACATTGTCGGGAGTTTTACCGATATACTCTGAAGCTAAAAGAAATTGTGAGACAATTTCACCTTTCGTTAAATTTCTGTTTAAACCAAACATTCCGCTTGCACAAAATTTGCATTGAACAGGGCAGCCGACCTGTGAGCTTAAACATAGTGTTTTTCTTTGGGGAGAGTGAATTATTACAAATTCAATTGTTTCATCATCTTTGAGTTTTACTAAATATTTATCTGTTTTATCAGAAGTTTTACTCTGTTTTAAAATTTTGGGCAAACTGCATTCAAAAGCCTCAGCTAACTTGTTTTTAATATCAGCTGGTATATTGGACATTTTTTCAGGATTATAAATATTATTATTGTAAATCCAGTTAATTATCTGTTTGTACCTATATGCTTGAATATCAGGTAAACTATCTTTTAAATCAGCAAGTGTTATGCTGTATATATATTGTTTATTTTTCACTTTAAATTTCTAAAATAGGTTTTTTGTTTACAGAAACACCTTTCCATAAATATAGCATCTTATTTTTATAATACTGTGAAGATATTAATGTCCATTGCCTTGAAGGAAATACTGGTTGATTAAGGGATAATACATAAACAGTTTCGGTATTTTTAGGAAGTTCACTATACTTATATATTTTTTTAAGGTGACAGTGTAAATAACAGCCTAATACATATATATCTGCAATTTCTGGCCCTTTATATAATGTTATATCTGTATTATAAGTTTTACCCATTGGTTTAATTATTGATTTCGCTGTTACGCGAGCATCGTTTGACTGGGAACGATAAGGATACGTTACAGCCCAGAAACATAGCATAAACATTAGGCATACGCATAAACCATGAAGCCATACACTTAATTTGATTTTATGTAAAACAATAGTAGTTATACCGATAAGTACACTTGCCCCGGTTTGAATTATACCCCATGTGGAAAGTGTGAAGAAAAATCTTATTCCTTCAGTAAAGAAAACATTATGGATATAATTAAGAATTGAAGACTCACTCCACCATGTTTTTGGCAGTAAAAATAGAATAAATGCCATAATGCTTAACACAAGAAGTATTATGGTGAGAAAATTAAGAAGCTTATGAAGAGTAAAACCATATCTTCTTATCAAAATTTTGTAGTGAACTCCGGCTAAAACAGCCAATGGAGGAACTAATATCATAAAATCACGTGTTTCAGTAAATGGGTTTATCCACAGAAATGCAAAAAGTGATATACTGATTGTTCTTAAAAATCTACTAAAAATAGGATTATGATCCAATGGATAGTATGCCACACAAAATGCTGGCCAGACAATAATAGTCCATGGTATTATTTCAGTTGCAAAAGTTATGGGGAAGAAAATTATCTGGATAATATAATCATTTGTTATTTGTAAATCCAACGGAGTAGAATTTAGAGGATATTCGATTGCCGTGATAAGTCTTGGAATCAGCCAAAGTAAGATAAAAAAAGCAACAATAAAAATACCGAATTTAAAACCGTTATTATCTAATTTTTTCCACAGAGTAAGAGGACGTCTCATAAAAATTAGCGGAAGAAAATAATAAAAAATCGCTATCCAGCCTATCGTGTAGAAAGCTAAACCGCAAAAAATAAAACTGACTACCCAAGCTTTATTCCAATTTCCCTGAATCGCGCCATATTCATACCAGGTAAGCCATCCTAAAAACAGAAAAATAACAGCCAACAAAAATGGATTTCCGTCAATAGCTTTTTCAAAAACTACAATATTGGCAATCATAAATACAGTGCTCACAACTGCTTCTTGAAAACCACTATTTTTCTTTGAAGTTTGAAATACAATTACACCTAAAGTTGCGAGGCATACTACAGATATACCTCTTAATCCAACTTCCAAGCCAAATCCTAGTTTATAGACGATAGCTGCTACCCATGGATAAAGAGGGAAACAGTTGGATAAAGTCTCTCCATGTGCTATAGTTGAGGGATTAAATATATTCATATCCAGAGCCATTGCCGCAAATTTACCTTCTTCGCCAAGCAGCTCTCTAAGGCCGAGATGCCATGGTGAATATAAAACGATAAAAGCAATAACTATGATTACTATTGATATAATTTTATGTGGTGATTTTTCTTCGTATCTCAAATCTACAACCTAATTGTTTCGTAGTTAGTTTATAACTGTTTTGGTATATCTTATATTATACTACTCAAAAAATTGTTTTCAGATTATTAAATTATTTTTATCTTATAATTTAGAAAACATCATTCGATGTTTATAATCTTCAATTTTTGAAGCTGGGATTCCTTCTCTGAAATCTCCACGCATAAAAAATGCAATATTTCCTTTATGTTTGCCGCTTTTTATTAATTCTTGCAATTTTTTTGTACTTATAAATCTATACTTAGCATCAGGATAATTTAGTCCATGAGAAAATTCTCCAGTATTTCCATAAACATATATATTATCTCTTTTGAGATACCATGAAACAGAATGGAGCATATTGGGATAAGCTAACACCATTGTGTCAGGTTGTATATATTTAGCTTGTGCAAGGATGAATTTACCCTGTTCTTTTCCATACATTATCTGATCAGGAATGACGACGCTTTTGATAGCCATGATTGCGATAGGAGCAATAGCAAATAAAAACAGTTTGTTTTGAATATTCTTAGATTTAAGTGAACATTTCACAAAATATATAAATATTAAAATTGCTATAAATGCAATAATCCACTTCCAGTATTCATTAGGTAGATAAAGTCCCGGTATTTTGCCTGTAAAAGCAATCAGTTGGTATAGTATAAAACCTACACCGCCTATAAAAAATACAATCGCAAGAAATTTCAAAGTATAGGAGAAAATTTTGCCATTAATATCTTTTTTCAGATATAGGTACAAACCGTATGCAGTAAATACAGCTAAAGGAGGAAAGCATGGCAGAACATAAGTTGGTAGTTTACCACTGCAGAATGAGAAAAAAATAAATGGTAAAACTACCCAGCAAATACCGTATCGCATTAGAGGATGCTTGAAAAAATTATTTTTTCTCAGGCCTAATACTATGCTTGGAAGCTGTATTGTCCACGGCAATGTGCCTGCTATTAATATTGGGAGTAGAAACCATAATGGTTCAGGGTGTTGCCCTGCTGTGTCAGTAAAATATCTCTTTACATTCTGATCAAAAAAGAAATATTTCCAAAAATCTGGAGCACGTAAATAAACTGCTATTGCCCAGGGAAGAGAGATACCTATTGCAAAAATGATGGGTACCCACATCATAGTAAACATTCGTTTCCATTTTTTTTCCCATATTAAAAATGGGGCAACAGCAAAGGCCATTACTGCAAATACTAAAAATCCCTTTGTCATAAAACCACCGCCTGTGAACAGGCCGGAAAGAGCTAAAAATATATTACAGGTCCATTGAGATTTACTTTTGTATGCAAAATAAAACATTATCAATGCACCGGTTAAGAAAAAACTTGTTTGAGCATCCAATACAGCAAATGTGCCAATACCCAAAACCATTCCAAATGATAAAAACACTAATGAAGATAAAGCCGCAATAAACTTATCTTTAAGAAAATTTCTGACAAAAAAATAAATTAAAAGTGCTGCTAACCCGGTTGTCAGGGCAGATGCCAGGCGGACAGCAAATGCATTATATCCAAAGATTAGTTCAGATATAGCATTCATCCAGTATGCTAGTACAGGTTTCTGATAATAGCGTATACCATCCATATATGGGACAACCCAGTTATCATTAACTATCATTTCTCTAGGAATTTCAGCATATCTTGTTTCGTCCGGTTCTACTAAAGGACTGATTCCTAACGGTATTAAATAAACCAATATAAAAAAAATAAAGACGAAAAAACTATATTTAAAACCGCCATTTGAATATTTTTCCATAAACCATTATCCTGTTTATCTTTTTAATAATTTTCAGCTTCCAATATTAATCATATCATATATTTTGATTGAAAAAACAACACTCATTTAGTAAAAAATATGAAATTATCTGAAGATTGCTATAGTTTCGGATGATTAACATAAAAAAAGAAAAACTTAATGAAAAGTTTTTCTATAAGAATTAATAATTTTAAAATATGTATAAATATACGTTATATATCTACAGTTGTGGATTCATGTAAAGGAATATTTTGAAATGTCATCCATTTATCAATTACAGGTTTTAGAAGATAATCTTCTATTTCTGAATCGAATACAATTTCGTGATCACAATAAGGACACTTGGCGAAATGCTCGATGTCACTTCTGAATAATGTCTCAAGACAACTTGGACATATCAACAGCTTATCGCATTTCCAATCCAATCTTTTGAACATATTTTCCGTTGACATTTTTAATACCTTAGTTAAACTTTTACTTCTTAATCTAAACTTCTGTTTAATATCAATTCTATGGCATTAAGGGTCAAAAGTAAATAGATTCCGTATAATATTTATAGTTAATATTTCTGAGTGTCACCTGACATTCTGGATACAGCAACCTTCCCTGTTCTGGCAAGTTCTACAATACCAAATGACTCCATTAATTTTACAAAAGCATTTATCTTATCACCACTTCCCGAAAGTTCAACTGTAATTTCTTCTTTATGCACATTAACTATTTTACCTTTAAAAATTCTAGTTATCTGCATTATTTCCGATCTTGTTTCTGCAGTAGTTCTGATTTTTGCAAGAGCTAATTCTCTTTCTATAAATTTGCTTCCAGTTAGATTTGTAACTTTAATTACATCGATAATTTTATTCAATTGTTTTTCAGTCTGTTCAATAACTGCTTCATCCCCAGAAGTTACAATTGTCATTTTCGATGTACCTGAATTATCAGTAGGGCTTACTGTTAGGGAATCAATATTATAACCTCTTCCGCAAAATAATCCTGAGATTTTTGCTAGGACTCCGAATTTATTTTCTACCAGTATAGAAATTATATGTTGCATTTTAATATCCTTTCAAATGAAGTTAAGACGTAATAAAGTTATTGGAACACTACTCCAGCAAATTTTCAATGTTTAATTTTAAATCAAATTCAGAGTTGGCCTTTTCAAGGTTATTTTTATCAGATATTGAGCATATCGATGCATTCTTAGATTCGTTTTCTAAGTGGTTAAGTGTGATTTCTATTAACTTTTCACCATCTAGGTTTAGTAAGTTTTCTCTAAATTCAGTTCTGTAGTTATAATTAATATTTCTCAAGTATCTTATTATGGAAATACAGCCGGCATCTGTTGGCCTGATGGGTTTATCCAGTTTTTTTATGGAACCTATTATAGACTGTTCAATTTTATCTTTGCCAAGATCTGCTTTATTTTTAATATAGTCAAAAATTGAGTTAAAAGTATTAAAACTTTCTCCTATGCATGGATCTCTGTATGTACTGATGCCAAACATTCCCCCAAGTGTGGAATAATTTGCCTTTACTCCATAGGCTCCTTTTTTTGATCTTATTTCTTCCCAAAGATAGTCATAGGTCAGATACTGACTCAATAGCAAAATAGCAGAGGCATTTTTATTTGTTGCTTCAATGCTTGGATAAGCTATTGCATTAAATGCTATATTTGTCGGAATAATAATGCCTGTATTATTTATTTGATTTTTCTTGAATTTAAACCTATTTTTTATATTTTCATCTTTAGAAAAATTATCAGAGAAATTTCTTAGCCAACTGCCGGCTATCTGTTTTTCTCTGTCTGCTCCTATGAAACTTGTAACTATTTTATCTGTTGCTAATATGTGTTTTTGAATTTTGATGAGGTTGTCGACAAGTAAATCTTTCTCTTTGTCAAAGTTCTCAATGATGTTATTTAAAAATCTTAATTGAGTAATTCCTGAAAAAATTTCTGAAACATTATGGTTAACATTTAAATCTTTAGCAGCATAGAGTAATGCATAGCTTGAACCAGAAGATAAAATACTGCCTCTTAGTGCAGCCCTTTTCTGGAGCAGGATATCTTTAAGTCTTTTAATATTTTTAAATTCACATGAAATCACTCTGTCCATAATAATTTGAAGCATTTTTTCTAAATTATTATTAAGGGATTTTGACGATATCATTAAATATGGAGAGTAGTGTTGAGGATCATCAAAATTTCCATCTGTTAACAAGCCAGAGCTAAAACCTCCAGTGGATTCTGCTTCTCGTTCAGCCATTTCATCATATGTGTACCCTGCTGCCCCCATTCTGAGTAATGCTGTTCTAAAAATCGGAACATAATTTATCAATGAACTGTCTATGTTCGACAGATTAAAACCTATATTAATATAATTTATGCTATTGGAATAAATATCTGTGTAAATAATGGTGTTGCCTTTAATGTCTTCAATCTCTTCATCTAGTATCTGCGGTTTTTTATTTACAGAAGAAATTGGCAGTTTGGGTAAAGTTGCCAGTGCTTCAGGAGAGTTTGGAGTTAAGTGCATCTGTTGAAGTTTTTTAGAATCAGAAAGAATTTCGTTAAGTTTTGAATCGGTCATTTTAGATTTTAATGACTTCATCATATTATAAAATTTTTCCTCTTTTTTCTTGTAGTATTTATTGTCAGGCAAAAAAGTCAAAACTGAATAATGTTTATTCTTGAGAATTTGTTTTTCTATTATTTTTTCAAAAAACCTTTCATCGGCCTGGTATAATTTTTTTAATTCATCAAGATAATGATTTATTTTTAACAGAGTTACTGGGTCTTTATCATATAGCCAGTAATTGTAGATTCTATCCATTAAAACTAAAGGGTATGATGACTGAATTTCTTTTGAATTAAATATTAATCTGTGAAACGCAGATTCAATCTTAGATTTATCAATACCTTTATTGACTATGTTTTGACATGTATCTTTAACTAGTTCTATAATTTTATTTATATTCACTGGGTCAATATTTCTAAGTCCGACAGTAAAAAAAGTATCTCTTTGGTAATCTGCATAGCCTGAGCTTGTTAATGCTTCACCTAATTTTGAGTCAATCAGGGTTTTTCTTAATGGAGAAGATGAATTATCTAATAGATATACTTCCAGTAGTGACATTGCTAAAGTAGTTATTGTATCTGTTACTTCATTAGTTAAAAAGTTAATTGTAACAGCGGCCTGATTTTTTGAATCCTCACTTTCAGAGATAGGATAAGGGATAGTTTTGTAAACAGGTTTTTCGAATTTTTTTTGGGCACCTATTGAAGTATCAAGGTTAATTTTTTCGAATTTAGTTAAATATTCATCATTAATAATTTTTAATATTTTATCAATATCAAATGATCCGTATACAAAAATATAGGCATTTGAAGGATGATAATATTTTGAATGAAATTCAATAAAATTCTCATACGTCAATTTAGGAATATCATCAGGGTTGCCTCCTGAATCTTTTCCATATGCATTATCCGGAAGCAGACTTTTTGATTCTTCTCTGTCTATAATTCCATTTAAATCTGAGTATACTCCTTTCATTTCATTGTAAACTACGCCTTTGATTGTTAAATCAGAGTCTATATTATCAAAATCAGAAAATTCCAAATGGTGCCCTTCCTGTTTGAAATGTTCTTCTGTAATGTTAGGGAAAAAAACTGCATCGCAGTATATTCGTAAAATATTATGGAAATCTTCTTCATTCATGCTAGCACATGGATAAACTGTTTTGTCAGGATAAGTCATCGCATTCAAAAAAGTTGCCAGGCTACTCTTTAGAAGTTCAACAAAAGGATCTTTTACTGGATATTTTTTAGAACCGCATAATACAGTATGTTCCAAAATATGGGGAAGGCCGGTATCATCAAAAGGAGGTGTTTTGAAAGCAGCTGAAAAAAGGTTTTCTTTATCATTGGCATTTAGATAAATGAGTCTTGCACCGGATTTTTTATGTACCATTGAGTATGCAATTGATTTTATCTCCGAAAGTTCAGTTATTTTATTGATTTCAAAACCATTAGTATGTTGTCCATCTGTAAATAACAATTCAGGCATTTTATCAGAATTCATATAGTCTCCAGTATCTTCATTGAACAGTTTAATGTTTTAATATATTGTCATCATGCCTTTATAAAAATGAATTTGATTAATTATTATATAATTAAACTAAAAATTTATTGCAGGCTATGATATTTTGTAAAAGGATTGGAATTATAAATTGTATAGTAGAAATTGAGACAATGAGTAGCAAAAACTATTTAATGGAAGTTGCGTACGATGGAACTGAATATTCAGGTTGGCAGATCCAGCCGAATCATATTACTGTTCAAAGTAAGATAGAAGAAAAACTTAAGCAGCTTTATAAAACTAAAATAAATATTACAGGTGCCGGAAGAACTGATGCTGGAGTACATGCACTGGGAATGACTGCTTCTTTTGCTGTGCCTGAAAAACCTGTTATTCCTCCAGAAGCTCTTAACAGAGCTTTAAATGACTTACTTCCAAACTCAATTAGTATTAATAAAATATATCCTGTTAACAATGAATTTAATGCAAGATTTGATGCGAAAGGAAAAGCCTATACTTATGTTATTTCCACAAAAAGGGATATAAATCCTTTCAGTTATAGATGGTCATGGAAGCTTAATTATTCTTTTGATATATGTGCAATACAGAATGCTGCAAATCTTCTGATAGGTGAACACGATTTTACTGCTTTCGGTTCAGAGCTTGCAAAAAACGGCAAGAACCCTATTCGGGAAATATATAAGATTGATATATATAGATTTGACAGTTATATATGCATTACTTTTTTGGGTAGAAGCTTTCTGTATAAGATGGTTCGAAGTCTTGTGGGAGCATTAGTTCAGGTTGGTATTGGTAAACTTAAATCTGAAGATATTAGAAATATTTTAATAAGTAAAGACAGAATGAATTTATTCAAAACAGCTCCTGCAAACGGACTGTTTCTAATGAAAGTGTTTTACGACAAAAACGAATGGAAATTATTTAAACTTGATCAGCTCCCTTTTTACAAGTAATATTTTAAGAGTGCTGAATTATAATTTTGAGCCTGTTAATTCAATGCTGGTAGGTTTATAGTTAACTTTCATTTGATATACATATTTGTTTATGGCACCTTCAATGCCGTATGGATTGTTTTTTGGATATATACATCCTAATAATGAAATATTATCTATATTAAAACAGTGTCTGTTAAAATAATTATTTTTTCCAGTTATTTCTAAGATTATTTTTAGATTGCTAATAGCAGCTTTTTTATAATTTCCGGGGAGTGGAATGTTTTTAATAGCAAGTTTTCCAAATCCTTTTATTGTTCCTGCTTCAATTTTCTTGTATTTTGTTTTGTTATTACTTAAATATTTAATTTTATATTCAAGAAAAACTATTGAGTTGAGTGATTTTATATTTTTGTTTTTAGAGCCTTCAGAGATAGAAAAATCTAAAGATACAGAGGTGTCTATATTTTTAACAATGATGGGAGTTAAAATAGAGAATCTTGAAGAAGCAATAAGTTGATTTGCAATATTAAAGAAATTTTTTACTGAAGGGAAAGCTATGGAAATCAAATTAACAAAGTTTCTGCATGGATTATCTACAAAAAAAGATATATTCTGAGAACTGTTTTTTCTTTCCATGTTAGGTTTATTTGTTAAAAAATGTTTTATTGAAAAATTATTCTGCGTTTTAAGAAAAAGTAAATTTTTTGTGAGGATAAAACTGTTATTTATATTGTTAAGTGTTTTTATTTGCTGAGGGGTAATATTTTTATTTATAAAATTCCATTTTATATTGTTGTATTGCAATTCTTCTATGTTGTCAGAATGAACATGTGATTTGAGAAAGGGGAAATAAATTTTTGCAGAATAATTATTAGCCGTTATTTTTAATATATTTCCGGAGCTTTTTTCTTTTTTATCATTATTGAAAAATAAGATTTTAGTTTTTTTAGGCTTTATTATTATTTTCTTAGTTTTTTTATTATTGACGCCAACTATTGAAAATTCATTTTTAGACATGGCTGTAATAGGATAATTAATTTCATTATTAATTACTTTTACAAAGAGATATTTTTGGAAATTATTTTTTGTACTGTCTGCAGTTACACGAAAGCCAATATGAGCTAAAAAAATGAATAGAGAAACTATCACTATTATATTATTTGCTGATTTGTTGTAGAAAATCATTACTGACCTGATTGTTGCTGTGTGGATTTTTTAGATCATTGTTTCCAAAATATTATAGCTGAATTAAAGCCTATTACGAGACTAATTTTTTTGTATATAAGTTCAGATTAATGAATGCCATAATTTGTGTGAGTTATTGTATAATCTAATGGTTTTGATATAATTATTAATTAATTCTATCAATTTACAAATCCTATTTAGAATAATAATTTGACATAAAGAGGCAATATGCATCTAAAAAAAATTATAACTACCATATTTTTAATAATTATATGTATTTCTTTTATTGTTTTGAGCGTATCATGTTCAAAAAAAGAAAGCACTGGTGGACAATTTAAAATAAAAAGAGCTGTTCAGATAGGAAAAGCCATTTCTTATGATGTTCCAATCTATGTTAAAAATATTGGAAGTTTGACTTCAGTTAAAAGTGTTAACATTATATCTCAGGTAACAGGGGAAATAATAAAATGCTACTTTAAGCAGGGACAGTATGTAAAAAAAGGGGATTTACTTTTTACTATTGATCCAAGGTTATATCAGGCTTTACTGGATCGGGCTTATGCAAGTTTAAAGCAGGATCAAGCAGACGAAAAGTTGCAAGAATATATAGTTAATAAAGATAGAAATTTACCAAAAACAGGTGCTATTGCAAAGCAGGCATTTGCTCAATATATAACTACTTTAAAAAAAACAATTGCAAAAGTTGAACTGGATAAAGCTAATATTGAAGAATATGCTATACAACTTTCATATTGTCGTATTGCATCACCTATTGATGGTATTACAGGATTTAGAAAAGTTGATCCCGGTAATGTTGTGACTGCCAATAACGGGCCGACATTAGTTAATATTAGATCTATTGATCCACTTTATGTGGATTTTACTATTCCTGAAAGAAATTTAACTAGATTGAAACATGCAATGTCTAAAGGTGAACTGAAAGTAATAATTGAGACGCAGACAGCAAATTTAGAAGATAAAATGGAATCATGTTACTATGAAGGAGTTTTAAAGGTATTAAGCAATGCTGTTGATAATAAAACCGGAACAATTTTACTGAGAGCTGTTGTTCCAAATAAAGATCGGTTATTATGGCCAGGACAATTTGTCAATGTAAAACTGATTTTTTTCGTCAAAAAAAATGCTTTGCTCGTTCCCTATCAATCTGTTAGCCAGGGACAAAAAGGTTATTATGTATTTTTAGTAAAAAATAATAAAGCTGTATTGGAATATGTCAAGCCAGGCCTTAAAGAAGAAGGTTACATTGAAATTACTCCATCTAAAGAAAATGCAATCAAGCCAGGTGACACTGTTGTTACTGTCGGACAAATGGGATTGGCTCCTGGTTCTGATGTAAAAATAGTTAAAACAGCGACTTTTAAATTACCATTACTTTCGAAAACTAATACTGATACTCAACGTTCAGAAAAATAGTTTGTTTAAGATTAAATATATAATTTTAAATCAGAGATATTAAATGAATATATCTGAAGAATTTATAAAAAAACCTATTATGACAGTGCTGATAATGCTGACAGTGTTAGCTTTTGGTGTTACTTCATATTTTAAGCTCCCAATAAGTGACCTCCCTGAAGTTCAGAGTCCGGTTATAACAATTAGCGCAGGTTATCCTGGAGGAAGTCCCGAGACAATGGCTTCAGCTGTTGCATCGCCAATAGAAAATCAATGCATGCAGATTCCTGGATTGCAAAGTATTATTTCAAGTAATACAGAAGGAAATACTCAAATTACATTAACTTTTGATTTGAGCACAAATGTAGATTTAGCTGCACCGGATGTTCAGGCTGCTATTTCCAGAGCCGAAGGTAATTTGCATACTCTGCCGTCTCCGCCTGCATATTCTAAAAACAACCCTTCAGATGCGCCTATTATCTATATTTTTGTTTCTTCAAATACATTGACTACAGGACAGATATATGAAATTGCTAACAAGAGAATAGCACAGAGAATTAATATGATCCAAGGTGTTTCTCAGGTTCAGACATATGGTTCAAAAGAAGCTGCGGTTATAAATGTGGATCCAGATAAATTAGCTGCTTTTGACCTGGGATTTACTGATGTTGCGAATATTCTTAAGCAAAGTACTGTTATGACGCCCGTAGGAAGTCTAAACGGAAACTATAAAGCATTTTCCTTAGAACCCAAAGGCCAGTTAGTTGACCAGAAAGAGTATAATAATTTAATATTGAAATATCAAGATAAAGCTCCTGTTAGGATAAGTAGTATTGGTAAAGCAATAAACGGAACGGAAAACGATGTAGTAAAAGTTGTGTATCATCAAAAAGGAGGTGAGGAGGCCCATCAACCTGCATTGATCCTTGTCAGAAGAAGATCCGGATCGAACACAATTGAGATTTCCAGTAAAGTTAAGGTATTATTAAAAAAACTCAAAAATGAAGTTCCAGGTTCAGTAGATATTAAAATTCTATATGATAAAGCTACAACAATAAAGGAATCTGTTGATGATGTAAAATTCACTCTTTTTCTAGCATTCTTTTTAGTTGTGCTGGTGATTTTTATATTTTTAGGAAGAGCTTCAGATACTATTATTCCTGCTATTTCTCTGCCTCTTTCAATAATAAGCACTTTTTTAATCATGTATATTGCCGGTTTTACAATTGATAATTTATCATTAATGGCTCTTACTGTTGCAATTGGTTTTGTTGTGGATGATGCAATCGTTGTATTAGAAAATTCTGTAAGATTAGTAGAGGAAGGTTTAGCTCCGTTTGATGCTGCGGTAAAAAGCTGTAAAGAAATAACAGGTACTGTTATTTCAATGACACTGTCGCTTGTAACAGTTTTTATCCCTCTTGTATTTATGGGGGGAATTGTCGGACGTACTTTCAGGGAATTTGCCTTAACTGTAATAATTACTGTTGTCTGTTCAGGAATTATATCATTGACCCTTACACCAATGATGTGCGCCAGAATGTTAAAACCTAATTCATTAGAAATTAAAAAAAATATGCTTCAGCGTTTTACCGACTGGTTCGTCAATGGCATGATAAAACAGTACAGTTATGCACTTAAATTTATTTTAAAAAAGAAATATATGGCCCTTATAATGTGGGGTGTATGTCTTATTGGAACATTTATTTTTTATACTTTTGTTCCTAAGGGGTTTCTGCCGGTAGGAGACAGTGGATTGATACAGGGTGGAATTCTTGTTCCTTTAGGTACTCCGAGTAAAATGATGCAGAAGTTTCAAAATGAAATTGATAAGGTCTTAGAGAGTGATAAAAATATTGATCATTTTGTTACTGCCACTGGTCTTGCACCTGGAGCTGACCAGTCTACCGGTATTATGTGGATCATTTTAATTGACAGAAAATTAAGAAAGTCCATTGACAGTGTTGTCGGTGAATTAAGTATGAAAATGATGAATCTTAATTACCCTCTCGGTTTTGTTTTTATGATGCCTTCCCCAGTATTGCAAATCAGTACAGGAGGGCAGAGCACCGCTGCAGGTTCAAAATACTCTTATACTATATCAGGGCCAGAGAAAGAGGCTGTATATAAATGTGCTGATGAGCTTAAAAAAGCTTTGAGTAAGGTTCCGATTTTTATAGGTCTTCAAAGCAGTGTAAAGCTGGATATGCCTCAGTTGTCAATAAAAATACTCAGAGATAGAGCTTCAACTTACGGTATTACTGCAGAAGATATCGAAAATACCCTTGCGCTAGCATTTGCACAAGGAAAATTAACTCAGTACACAACTGATATTGACCAGTATGAAGTGATCCTTAAAATAGGGAAAAAATTTCAGAATGAACCTACTGATTTAAGTAAACTGTATGTACGTTCAAGCCATACAGGGAGACTTGTACCTTTTAGAAGTATTGCAGAATGGAAGCAGATTTTAGGACCGCAGAAAGTTTTACACCGACAGCAGTTAGTCTCAGCTACAATATCATTCAGTGTCCTACCCAATGTACCTATCGGTGTTGCAACAAATAAGTTGAGAAAACTTTCTTCTGAAATATTAACACCGGGAATCAGTGGAACTTTTGAAGGTGAAGCTCAAGAATTTGAAGATGCTATTGCCGCTATGGGGGTTCTTGTTATAATTTCTGTATTTTTAATGTATGTTATTTTAGGTGTATTATATGAAAGCTATATCCATCCATTTACCGTACTAACAACACTTCCTGTTGCTGCATTCGGAGGTATAGGGACGCTGTTATTATTTAATTCAGAACTAGATTTATATGCTTATGTTGGACTGTTTATGTTGCTGGGGATTATTGCCAAAAACGGTATTATGATGGTAGATTTTGCCAAGCAGAACAGAGACAAGGGCGAAGATATGTATAATTCAATCTATGATTCATGTTTAGTAAGGTTCAGACCAATATTAATGACAGGGGTTGCTGCAATAATGGGAGCATTGCCAATTGCAATTGGCGTTGGTGCAGATGGTTCTTCGAGAGTTTCTCTCGGATTAGTAATTGTTGGAGGTCTTATATTTTCTCAAATAATAACCCTGTTTGTAACTCCAGGTATATATTTGTATATGGAGATTTTTCAGGAAAAAGTTTTGGATAAATTTGAGATATCTAGGTCAGATGCTGCTAGAAATAAGAAGTGATGTATAATACAATTAAAAAGTAAAAATCATTATTCGAGGTTATGTTATGCGTTTAAAAATTAATTTTTTCTGTTTTGTATTATTCATCATAGTTTTATTTGTCTCAGGCTGTAATAATATTCTAAGCAGTTCTGAAGATCCTACTACAGATGATAAAGCACAGGGCAGTTATTCATGGTGGAATGACCGCGTGGATGATGAACAGATGAATAATGATTATAATACTCAGTTTGGTGATCAGCCAAGTTTTGAAGATGACGAAAGAACCGGCGGAGATAGAGCTACAGGAATAACATTCTAAGTATTTATCAGTTTAAAATATTTTTATGAAAACTATTATTTGTTTATTATTATTAATTACCTCAATTGGCACATATGCATCACAATTTAATCATATAACTCTTATTATTGATAATGAGACAAAGCATGATGTTGTATTATATAGAGTTGGGTTTAGTAAAGGTAGAAATCATATTTACCCTTTTACTGATTCTGGAAATAATCTTATTTTTGTCCCTGCAGGTAAAAAAATTATTAGGACAGATTATGCAACTGACCGGTTTAAT
>DASCNA010000240.1:0-1866 GCA_036011305.1 Victivallales bacterium | reverse complement strand
CATATATAAATATATTTTAAGAAATATTCTCAAGTTTTAGTTAGATATAACTGGTAGTAAGTGTATTATTTCCCTTTTTGAGAAAGAAGAACATAGGTATTGTAAAAATCAGGATTAACATGAGAGTATGAAAGCAGTTAATGTATGATAACATTGCTGACTGTTTCTGCAGCATTGAGTATACCACATGGTAGGATTGTTGCAGGGTGAGTCCAAGATTTTCTTTCATAGTGCTTATTGTTTGACTGAATACAGGATTGAGTGGACTTATATGTTTTACAAATATATTTTGATGAATCTGTTCAGATCTAGCTAAAATTGTGTTTATTGCAGAAATACCAACACTGCCTCCGATATTTCTTGCTAAGTTTATCATCCCTGTGCCGTACTCTATTTTTTCATGTGGAATAAATTCAAATGCTATTGAATTGACTGGTACAAAAATCAATGATGTCCCAAGGCCCATTATGGATCTGACCCAGGCTGTATCCATGAAAGTAATGTTCAAATTAAAACATGTCATTTTATATAATGATATAATGGCAAATGTCCAGCCTATCATAATTAACCACTTCTGATTAAATTTACTGCTTAGTACTCCTGCGATGGGCATGCCAAATAAGACAACAATTCCAGATATACCAATAACTAGACCGCTGAGAAAGGCTGTATATCCCATTTGTGTTTGAAGAAAAACCGGCAGAGCTTCATTTACTGCGTAAAATACCATGCCAATTACAAACATGCTTATAATACCGATACTAAGATTTCTATCTTTTAAAAGTCTCAGATCTATAATGGGATTTTCACATTTAAGCTCCCAGTAAATACAGAACAAAATTGATATTACAGATATTATAGCCATAACTATTATAAACTCAGAAGAAAACCAGTCATACCTTTGCCCTTTGTCTAACAATAGCTGTAAAGCACTTATCCCGATAGTTAATGTTGATAAACCGATGTAATCAATTTTCTTGTACTTCTTATGAGTTTCTGTTTTAGGTTCACGGATAAACATATAAACTAAAGCAATTGAAATGAATCCAATTGGTATATTTATTAGAAATATCCAGTTCCACGCAAAGTTATCTGCAATCCAGCCACCTAAAACCGGTCCAAGTATAGGTGCAAGGATAACACCCATTCCGTATATGCCCATAGCTATTGATCTTTTTTCTTCTGGAAAGCTTTCAATTAAGATCGCTTGGGAGATTGGAAGCAGACCCCCTCCACCAAGTCCTTGTAAAACCCTGAAAAAAAGAAGCTCTCCCAATGAAGTTGACAGGCCGCACATTAAGGATGCAATTGTAAAAGTTGCAATACTTATTAAAAAATATCTCTTTCTGCCTATAGCATCAGAAAGCCACCCTGTAATAGGAAGTATTACTGCATTGGAAACTAAATAACATGTCAGAACCCAGGAACTTTTATCGACACTTACACCCAGATCACCGGCTATATATGGCAAAACAACATTGGCAATACTTGAATCCAAAACTTCCATGGCGGTTGGTAGGATTACTATGCAGGCTATGAACCATGGGTTAATTAATGGTTTAGATAATTTTTCAGTAATATTTTCCATTTGCAAATGTTCCCGAAACATCATTTAAAAAACATTAGATGTCAATATTCTGCTTGAGTTAGCCGATACTTAATATTAGACTTGCAAAAAGTAACGCTATGTTAGCAATTAATAATGATATTACGATTATATGAACAAAACCTGCTATAAATGATCTATTGATATGCAAATTAAACATTTCCGAAACCTTCCTGATAATTTATTAATCTTTTATATTATATATTAGAAAATAGTACTCCTATGATAATTTGTAAAATATATAAATATTATGATATATA
>DASCNA010000239.1:0-3030 GCA_036011305.1 Victivallales bacterium | reverse complement strand
CTAAATATGAGTTTTGAGAATGATTAGGTTAAAATATCAATATGAATTTTATGCCGTTTCAATGATTGCTTTATAAAAAAAAGAACAATAGAGTTCATATTCTTTTAATTTAATAAACTTATATTATTGTAATCTTTTTAACAACAATATAAGTTTTTTACACTCAGATAAAAAACTATCGTAAAGAATATTAAGGAGTTTAAATGGCTTATGTAAATTTTATAACTGATGATCATTTCAGATATTGTACACAACATGTTTTTGACTCTTATAAAAAAGCAGATGATCTGTTGTCTTCAACAAGAAATGCTATAGGGAAAAATGATATTTTTAAAAGTAAACTATTCAGTAATAAAATTGACCCATTTAAAATGGCATTTGATATAAAAGTCACAAGTTTGAATGATTGGGTACAACAAGAAATATATCGCCAATTGAATAAATCTGTTGAACAAACATTGGGAGAGTTTCATCAAAAGATATTAGGAGGAGTTGATGGATGGACAGATTTAGGTACAGGTCAATCTGTAGACTTAGTAAATGACGAAGAAACTATTTATGTAGAACTAAAGAATAAATATAACACATGCAGTGCAGATGCATTAAACGCAGTGAGACATAAACTAGAAGATATAACAAGCCAGCCCAATAGACCTACTGCATATTGGGCCTACATTATTGCTAACACTGTTAAAAGATCTGGAAATGAAGTATGGATAAAAAAGAATTTTAACACTATTGAGGCTGTTAAAAAAATTTGGGGGGACAATGTTTATGAACTTGTAACAGGCAATGCAAATGATCTTTTCAATCTTTACAAAGCATTACCTGAAGTTATCAATGAAGTAAAAACAGGTAATAATGAGGATATAAAAGTTATTATTGATACAATAATTTCAGAAATAGAGCCTCACCTTAGCACAATTACTGAACAAATTTATGATATCGTATTTATTGATGACTGATAATATTCATTTAAGAATTCGACAAGTGAATAACCAAGCTCTGTCGCCATATTAACTGGAACAGCATTGCCTATTTGCTTATACTGTTGACTTATAGAACCACAAAAAAACCAGTTGTCAGGAAATGTTTGGATTCTTGCATATTCCCTTACAGTGAAAGGTCTAGTCTCTTCTGGATGACATCTCTCTGTCTGTTTTTGAGCTGGGCTACAGGTTAATGTCAAGGATGGCTCATTCCAACTCATTCTTCTCGCCATTCCTGTTTTGCCACCACCTAAATAATAGCTTTTTTTCATATATTCCTTCTGCAATTTTAATGGTAGATCTCTCCAATACCCTCCTTGTGGTACATATTCCAATATTTCTTTCTTCCTTTTTGGATACTTAGTACCTTCTGAATAACCAACATCTGAATTATATAACTCACTCTTTTTTAATGCATCTTTAAGGTTATAAATTTTATTATGTGGTTCAGGATAATTAAAATCTATAGATATATCATTCCTAATTCCTACAATAATAGTTCTTTCTCTTTTTTGTGGAACACGATAGAATAAAGCTTTCAAACACTTAGGTTCTAAAACTCTATACCCTAAATCTCTCATAAATGACAACATCGTTTCTATAGTTCTGCCATTGTCATGTTTTAAAAGACCTTTGACATTTTCAATTAAAAAAATTTTAGGTCTAATAGATTTAACGGCATCTGCATATTTATAAAATAAATTACCTCTTGCATCTAAAAAACCTTTCTTGTTGCCGGCATAACTAAATGCTTGACAAGGAAAACCTCCTGTTACAATATCTGCTTTTTTATTGTAATATGAAAAGTCTATTTCTCCAATATCACCCTCGATTACATTCCACTGTGGTCTATTTTTTCTCAAAGTCTGACAGCACCATTTATCATTGTCATTCAATAAACTACAATTAATACCAGCTTGTTCAAGTCCTATCCCTAAACCACCGCATCCTGCAAATAATTCAACTGCTGTATAGTTTTTAATAGGTCTTTCATAGTGTTTAGGTGAATTATTAAAAATAAAGCCTAATTCCTCAAATTGTTTTAATTGTTCTTTTTTATATATTCTATAATTATTGATTGGATGTCTATAAGCCTTTAGCTTTCCATTATTATCCCATCTACGCAAGGTTTCTTTAGATACAGATAGCATATCTGCTACTTCAGTCAAAGAAAAAATATCATCCATATAAACTCCATATAAAATATAACATTATACAACATTGCACATGGTTACATTTTACATGTCTTTAAAAAATATGTCAATGATTGAAAGAAAGAAATTGTTTTTTCTTTTAAATTTATCTTTTGCACGCTGTATAATAGCAGCACATCGGGTATAATTGCACATTTGGGTAAAATCAACCACGATAATATTCGTTAAATACTTGTATATAATTGATTATGTGAAAAAGTACTTCCAAAAATAAAGAACCAAAAACAAATTGTATCTTGGAATTAATTAACCTCACCAAAATAATACTTAAAAAACGATGAAAAAGAGCTACTATTTAAAAATCTCAGTAAAAACCTGTATTTGCTTTATTTTTTTTAAGATTTCGTATTTAAAATATCATTTTTATTTGCAAATATTGAAAGAAAAAACGCTCCTTTTTAATGTGATCACTTAAATTCGTGGTTCATTCTACCCATTTGTGCGGTTATACCCTATATTTGCATTCAAAGCTGTAGAAAATAGTTCGGAAATTGCAGAGATTAATTTTCAGAAGTTAAAAGAATGTTTTAACAGGTTCTATATTGTAATTTCTGACTCTGAACTGGAAGAAGAATTGTATACTCAAATACCAGACGATATAGGTGTTATTTCAGTAGGAAAAACAGCCAAAGCTTTTGTTGAATCACAACCTGAAACAAAAGCTTTAATTCCTGACTTTATTTTTAATATGGTCAGTAGAAGGTATTTATTTGAATCATGTCTTGATAAAGAATCCAAAAGAAAAAGTAAATTTATTGATTATCAACTTTAAACATATGCGCTCTTAGAGCAACAGTAACTTCTTCAAAGTAGTATTCAATTTTCTG
>DASCNA010000238.1:0-6655 GCA_036011305.1 Victivallales bacterium | reverse complement strand
ATTTTAAAAAATTTATATAGTAGTTTATGAAACTTCTATGTTCAATCATGACTCCATTTGGTGATCCTGTGGAACCAGAGGTATATATGACATATGCAAGAGATTTACTATTTGTTGTTAGATGAAATGAGTAAGACTTCGGAAAACTTGTAATACTGGTATCATTAATTATAATATTATTAATTTTTTGTAATGCAGAGTTTTGTCTCAATATTTTTTTTTCAGTCAAAATAAGTTTGGCACCTGTATTATTTAATATATCTTTAATTCTTTTATCAGGGAGATTAGACGCAATAGGTACATATGCACCTCCAGCTTTAAGAATACCTAATATGCCAATGATCATTTCGTGACTTTTTTCTACACAAATAGGAATTAATGTGTCAGGCAATAAGTTGGTATTATATATTTCTTTATAAGTTTCTCTAATTATAAAAGCCAATTGATTAGATTTTTTATTTAGCTCTTTATAAGTAAGACGTATATCTTCAAATATTACAGCAATATTATTAGGTGTTCGTTCAACCTGCTCTTCGAATAACTGGTGTATTGTTTTATTTTTTGGATACGGTGATTCAGTATCATTCCAGTTGTAGATGACTGTATTATATTCTTCTGATGAAATGAATAAGTTATTTAATGTTTTTTCTTTATTTTTTTCCATTTACAAACAATCTATATATAATTAAATCTGGAATATAGTATATTTCAATATCACTAAATAATACTTTTATTTATGATCTTGTTTTTGTTTTAATATTTGGTAGTAGCATGGTAACAACTAGAGCAAATATTAATAATGCACCACAGATTATAAATATCATAGAGTAGTGAACATCATATTGTAAGAGAAATCCAAATAGTAATATAGCAAGCCAGGCACTAATTGTTTCTGCTAATATAATAATTTGCCAGGATATAAGACTGAATTTTCCGGTATTTGCCAAATTGTTATATGCTGCATACATAGCAACTCCTGCATATATGCCTAAACTTCCTGCTAATGTTAGCAGTAAAATCATCCCTCGCATTGAAATTATACCTAACAGCATTGTAGATGAACCTGCTAAAAGGATGGTTATCATAAACGTATACTTAATACCCAAATATTTTGATAAATAACCAAAAATTAGTGTGCCAAGAATTGAACCTATTCCTACAAGGAGCCAGGCTAAAGATGTTTCATGAGTACTGAACTTCTTATATATGTATAGATATTCTTCCAGGTAAAGAATTATAGCAGATGTTCCTATCTCAAAGAGAATACATGTAAAAACTATTGTTTTAATATAATTTAATTTTTTTTGAGCAGGTTTACTTTGATCTTTTATTACTTCTTTAATAACACTATTTTCCGATGGCCATAAAAACCAGCTGAATATCGCAAAGATAAGAATTATAATTGCGAAAGCTGACCAAATTATATGAAGGCCATGGCCTACAAATATGTCAATAATAATACTTGTGAAAACAAAACCAAATCCAGTTCCTGAGTACATTACTCCTGCAACAAAACTTTTATTATTATCAGTAACTGTTGAAAGCAGATAAGGAGGAGCTGAACTTACTATGATGCCTGATAAAAAACTCATAAACAATATGCATATTGATAACCAGTAAAAGTTAATGATAATAGGAGGGCAAGCAAGTGAAATTGAGGACAGTAATAATGAATATCTTAATATTTGTTTCCAGGAGAAGAATTTATGCAAAAATGTAGTTGCAATTAACCCGATTATAAAGCCAACTTCATCAAAGTTTAAAATAATATTGGCAATATCTTCTGTTACCCATTTTTCCTCTATGACGTATGGTAAGAGTACTGGGTAAGCAAACAGAGTAATGCCTAAAGATGTAAAAAAGGCGCTGAATCCACAAAATGCTACTTTTGAAGAATGTTTATCCATATTTATTTAATCTGCAAATTAACTTTTATAATATTCAGGGTGAAATTTATTGGTAATTCTAGGTCTATCTTTTATTTTTTTCATAGCTATTGGGATCAATGATGCAGAAATGCTTCCCAATACGCAAACAAATAATACGAAATATAAAGGCATAAAGTAAATATTATAATACTCTTTGCTCCAAAAAATTATTGTAATGGGAACTAAACAACCGGCAAGAGCCATGGCAATATTGTAGGCTGATGATAAACCTGAATATCTGACTCTATCTGTAAATAATTTTGCCAGAATCACCATAAGTGTACTATTGCTGAATCCTACAATAACAGCCATTATAACTAAACTGATAGTAAGGCTTACAAGGTCGTAATTTATAAATGAATTAAACACAAAAACAGAAGCCGGAATAGTGAGAATGTTTCCAATGAGTAAGAAAATCCATGGTTCAATTGAAGTTTTGCTGATGATAATGCTTATTAATATCGTAGATATAACTAATATAATACTTGAAAGTATGTTGATTTGAAATGCTGTACTAAAGTCATAGTTATAGAAGTATATTAAATAGCTCGGAAGCATCAGGAAAAAGAAAATAATCATTGTAGCCATTGACAGTGCAAGAGACATTCCGATAAAAAAGCTTAAAGTGTATTTTTCTATTATGTCGAATATTGGGATTCTTAATTTTTTTTCTTTGTATAGTTTATTATTTGACTCGGGCATCTTTGGTATTATATTACACCTGATATACCAACCGATACCTCCAAGTATGCCTCCTATTAAAAATGGTATTCTCCATGCATATAGTTTTATTTCTGAAGGTGTAAATGATGCTATAAGAATTGTAGTAATAAGAGATGCACTCAAAACACCTATTAAAATATTTATTAAAATAATAGTTCCTGCAAAAAGTTTTTTCTTCTCTTGTATATTTTTCTGCACATATGTTATTGAAGCAGGGATTTCTCCGCCGAGTGCTAATCCCTGTATTGCTTTGAAAGATAATAAAAGCAGGGGAGCAGTTATTCCAATCGTATGATAATCCGGGATGCATCCAATAAAAAAAGTTGCCCAGGTCATGATGAAAATAGAAAAAAGAGAAATATTTTTCTCTCCATATTTATTTCTCAAATAGGTGAGAAGAATACTGCTAATCGGTCTTAAAAGATATCCCACAGCAAAAATCGAATAAGTTAGCATTAATCTGGTAAATGCCGTGCCGGTAAAAAAATTTTCAGCAATAAAATTAGCTAAAAATATATAAACATAAAAATCGTAATATTCAACTATTCCACCAATAGAGGTTAAACATAGTATTTTAAATCGTTTTTCCATCAAATACAGGAGTCCATAACATAGCTAGGTTTATAGTTTGTTCTTTTATATAATTATATAGGAATTATAATAATTTTAAATAATGATTTTGTACAAAATGCTGCACAAGGATATAATGATAAGGCTTATTTGATAGCTTTAATAAGTTGAATGGATACATAACATTGAAGTTGATGAAAAAAACTGGTGTTTAAATATTGTCAATTAATAATTTATTTATTGGAGAAATATAAGAAAAAGATATACTGGCAGGAAGTCTTTTTAACTTGATTCAGTATATCTTTTATGAAGCAATTCTATTAGTTAGGTACTTTTATTATCAGCAATTATTTGTACTAAGTTTATTATTGTCCAAACTGTTTTTTCCAGGGCATTTAAAGATAACCATTCTGTTTTGCTATGGCAGTTGTTACCGCCTGTATATATGTTTGGAGTCGGTAATCCCATTTCTGACAGTTTAGAACCGTCTGTACCTCCTCTAATTGGTTCCCATTCCGGTGTAATGCCTGATTTTTCAGCTGCTTTCCATAAATAATCAAGAATTTCCGGTTTGTCAGCCAGATATTCAGCCATATTTCTGTATGATTCCTCAACTTTTAAATCAATTTTCAGCCCTTCATATTCTTCTTTAGTTTCTTCAATTGCTTTTTCAATTATATTTTTTAATTTAGTTAATCCCCGAGTTTTAAAATCTCTCAACAACAGTTCAATAGTAGATTTAGTAACAGTGCCGTTTGATGTATGAACATGAATATAAGGTTCGTAGTTTTCTGTAGTTTCAGGGGTCATATTTTTAGGCAGTTTATTGATTAAATCAGCCATTGCAACAGCTGAATTTATCATCTTTCCTTTAGCTTTTCCTGGATGAATATCTTTTCCGTAAAGGTCTATTGTTGCACTGTCTGCAGAAAAAGTCTCTTTATTTATCATGCCGGGCATTCCACCGTCAATTGTATATGCGAAATCTGCACCAAATTTTTTAATATCAAAATATTTGACCCCTTGACCGACTTCTTCATCAGGAGTAAATGCTATTTTTATCGTTCCATGCTTAATATCAGGATTATTTATCAGGTATTCAGCCATTGTGATAATTGCTGCAATACCTGCTTTATCATCTGCACCTAAAAGAGTAGTTCCATCAGCTGTAATGATTGTATCTCCGATACAGTTATTAAGGTATGGATTATCTTCAATAGAAATCATTGCGTCTGTACAGTTGGGAAGAGCAATATTGCCTCCCTGATAATTAGAAATTATTTGAGGATTAGTAACTTTACCTGGTAAATTGGTGGCAGTATCCATATGAGCAATAAAGCCAACTACGGGAATACTGTCACTATTAGTTTCAGGTAAATTCGAAGACAAGGTGGCTGTAACATAACAGTTGTCATCTACACTGGCATCATTTAAACCTAGTTCTTTCAGCTCGTTCATTAATAATTTAGCAAGATCAAATTGCTTTGATGTGCTTGGGTATGTTTTTGAGTAGTCGTCAGATTGAGTATCTATCTTGATATATCTTATGAATTTATCTAGAACTTTCTGTTTCATTTCTCCACCTTAATTTAATTATTAATTCCGTATAATATAATTTACATATAAAACTCTTATTTCATATATAAATTTGATAATTAATGTTTAAAATTTCAGGTTTCAGATTTCAGATTTCAGATTTTAGACTTAGAATGTAATTAGTGTATTAAAAATATTGAAGTAATATTATTTTTTTAACAATAATCTTAACTTGGAGAATTTAAATGAGGATGATATTAACTGCTACTTTTTTATTTTTATTAAGTATTTCAACTCTTATTGCAGATGATAGTGCCAGCTACTTTGAAATGACCAACGGTAAAGCTGTTTCCGGTTCAAGCAAACAGAATTTTAATATAAGAGCTCAAAAATTAAGAGATTTTGCACAAGGAATAAATGTGAAAGAACAGGTTAATTCTAATACCTCAAAAAGAGTTGCAGAAGCTATTGATAAATATAATAAACTAAAGGTACAGTTGAAAAATACTTATACAGAACTTGCAAATGTATATGATAACGGCAGGAAAAATGAAATTAGGCAACTTGAATCCAGAGTCTGGTTTTTGGAACAGAAAATAAAACTTGCGGAGAAAAAACAGGAATTTGCATATCAGACAGGAGAAATAGAGAAAATTCTGAAGGAGTTTCCTAAGTCAGAAGAACTTAAAGCGCTTATAAAAGAGTCGGATTCATGCGTATCAGAATATGATGGTATGGCAAATCAGATAATTGATTTAGATGCAAAACAGCTGGGTTTGGAAAGCAAAATGATCAAAATACAGAAAAAAGCTGCAATAATTAGGCAAAAAGAAATTTTAAATAAGATGAATCAGGAGTATAATAACCAGCTTTAAGTTTTCAATCTACTAAATTGATTCGCCTGATAATAAAACATTTAGGTTAATTCTAACAATAATTTAAGGAAATAATATAATATGAGTGAAACTGATTTAATCATTAAGCATATAGACTGGGCTATTTCTTATGCACATGTGTGGGGGTTTCTAATAATTTTTATTTTAATGGCTTTAGAGAGTTCATTGGTTCCGTTTCCAAGTGAAGTAATAATGATACCAGCCGGTTTTTTAGCATATAGGGCGGGGCTTTCATTTGCATCCCCGGGATTAGATTTAGTTGTAGCAATAATAATCGGAACAGTCGGATCATTGGCAGGAGCTTATTTTAATTATTACCTTGCTCTGCTTTTAGGAAGGCCGATACTTTATAAATATGGAAAATATTTTTTTCTAAAACCTCAAACTTTAGAAAGAGCTGAAGAAATATTTAGAGAATATGGCGAAGTTACTACTTTTGTATGCAGACTTCTACCTGCAATCAGGCAGTTAATATCAATACCTGCAGGACTTTCTAAAATGAGGCACAGCACTTTTATTCTATTTACAGTTTTAGGTGCAGGCATCTGGGTAACAGTTTTAAGTTTAATAGGTTATTATCTTGGAAGTATTTCCAAAAATATGAGTTATGGCGATATTGTTTATAAAGGTAAAGACATGATTATGGGTAATTTTATCTGGATATTACTTGGCTTGGTTATAATAGTTGTCATATACGGCATTTGTCATCATAAAATTATGAACAAATCAAAAAAGCTTAATAGTTAATTATTAATAGTAAACGGTTAATGAAAAACCAATCATCAGATAATATTGAAATATTTGTAGTGGACAAGAAGTTTATGAGAGGGAGACTGGATCTTTTTTTCAGTATCCTGAATTTATCATACTCAAGATCATATATTCAGAAATTAATTAGAAATGGCAATGTAACAGTAAATGGAGAATTAATAAAAACACCAAAATTCACAGTTTCTACAAATGACGAAATAGGCATAAAATGGCCTGAAAAAGAAAACTTTG
>DASCNA010000237.1:0-1906 GCA_036011305.1 Victivallales bacterium | reverse complement strand
ATATATTTTTTATAATAAAATAATAATAAAAATATTTTCAGTTGAACTTAATTATGAATATTATACAAATATAAAAATCCTGTGGCTATAAAAGCCTAAAAAAAAGAAAGATAATTATAACAATGCCTAATAATATTATTAATGATGAATACAAAGTATGGCTGAAAGAAATTAAAAATAAAATTTACTCTACTCAAATCAAATCTGCTGTTGCCGTTAATTAGGGTAGTAGCGTAAAAACGTCTAAAAAGGGGCATAAGGAGCAATTCGTTAATAGTCAAAGTGATACAAAGTGATTTTTCTCTAAAAGCACAAAAAACTTTCCTATAAATGATACGTTCAAACTGAGATAATTTTAACTAATTTAGCCTCACTTTATGAAACCTAAATTCCCTAAAATAATTATTAATGGGAATTATCGTGTTTTTTAGAGTTTTTTTAAGATTCTTTTTAAAAACTTTCCCTTTTATAAAAAAATGATTACTCATTAATATTTTATGATTAATATCTTTATCAAGTAACATTCCCATTTACAGTTCTTGGATGCTATGTTTTAAGTAATTGTTTTGTTGTCTATATTCTATAGTTAAATCTCTTAGACATTCCCTAAATAGTGTTATTATGGGAATGTTTGAGATCTAAAAAACAAGGAAATATTCGGTGTTTTTGGGTATTTCTCTCTATTATGTTTATTATAGGGCAAGTAAAATTTTAATTTACACTCAATTAGGTAAATATTATCTCATGTTTAGTTAACCGTTTATGGGAATGTTATTTGAGATATTGTCAGTTTTACACTTTGTAAGTGTTTATAGATAAGTGAATTGTTCCTTATGCCCCTTTTTAGGCGTTTTTACGCTACTACCCTTTATCGCAATAATTGTGTCTTTCCTAGTATTAATCAAAAAAAGTAATAGAAATACCACAATGAAATAATTACAAGATTGAAAGCATATGAAATATATGCTATAAATATACATATAAAAAAGATGAGGTCAAGCTATGAGAACTACACTTGAATTGGATGATAAGTTAATTGCAACTGCTATGAAGATAACAGGAATCAAGAGTAAAACAAAACTATTAAACAAATGTCTTAAAGATGAAATAATGGAATATAAGAAAAAAATGCTTCTAAGTCTAAGAAATTCTGGAAGTATTGATGAAGATTATGATGTTGCTTCACTGAGGGGGCTTGAATTGAATGAACAATAAATATTTTATAGATTCAAGTTTACTGATAAATTTTTTTAGAAGGAGTACTTATTCAACGGATGATAAAATAGCTGAATTGATTGAAGCTCAAGCAATATACATAAATGGGATTATTATTTCAGAGATACTTGGCGGTTCTAAAAGGAATGAAACTTCAATTACGGCGTGCATTGACTTTTTAAATATTTGTAACATGGATTATGATTATTTTATTATGGCAGGGCAGATGATAAAAAAAATAGTAGGAAAGACAATACCTTTATCAGATATTTATATTGCTCAACACTGCCTAGATAACAATTTAATTTTATTGGCTAATGACAAACATTTTGATATGATTAAAAAGATTTACCCGGCATTGAAATACGAACAGACAATCTCAGAAAAGAGATAATAACATTTTATCAAAACTCATATTTGCCATATAATTTAAGAATTTGATTTCGAGAGTAATTTTTTATACAACCTCTCAGGCACAAGACTATTTTTGAGGGCAGGGGAGTAAACTGATTCTCATAAATCTACCTTTATAAGAAGATTAGCTACAGGCGGGGCTTTGTTGAATGAATATTTCTGCTCTCGATTCCAGGCATTATTATGTACGTTTCACTTTATATGCATCTGGCATACCAAGAGAATTCATTTTGTTTAAAAGGTTACAGTTAATTTTAAATTCTACCTCCTGATTTTC
>DASCNA010000236.1:0-10745 GCA_036011305.1 Victivallales bacterium | reverse complement strand
TTAACTTTATTAGATTTGACTGAAGGATAAAAAAAACCCCAGTTAACCAATAAAAATGTACCTAAAACAACGATAAAAAGAAATATTATTAAAGGAGTAAATGAAGTTTTTTTCATTATTATTTATTTTTGAGAATATCAACTTCTTTCTTTAATTCAGTAACTATAGATTCTAAATCTTTAATTTGTCCTTTTAGTTTTTTAACTGTCCTTGGTAAAGCAGATCTTGCCATAAACTCTCTAACAGGTTCAGCTGTAGTACCAGCATACACACCGCCTTCCGGCACATCTTTAGTTACACCTGCCTGACCCGCAATTTTAGCTCCACTGCCGACATTAAGATGATGACTGATACCAGCTTGCGCTGCTATTATTACACCCTGACCTATTTTACTGCTGCCAGCAACTCCGCACTGCCCTATCAGCATAGAAAATTCACTTACGACAACATTATGAGCAACATGCACCTGGTCATCTAACTTTACACCAGATTTTATCCATGTTTTCCCGAAACGCCCTCTATCAATAGTAGAATTTGAACCAATCTCAACTTCATCTTCAATTTTAACATATCCTACCTGAGGTATTTTAACAATACCAAAAGGAGTAGCTTCGTATCCAAATCCGTCAGCTCCAATACTAACATTACTATGTATAATTGCATTATTGCCAATTTCAGTTCTTTCTCTCATTACAGTATTCTGATAAATAAGACATTCTCTGCCAATTTTTGAATTTTCTCCAATAAATACTCCGGATAAAATTATTGTCTTAGGTTTAATCACAACATCTTTCTCAATCACAACATTAGGTCCAATATGACATGATGAATCTATTAAAGCACTCTTGTCAATTATTGCAGAGGGATGAATTCCAGGTTTATATTCAGGAGCTGGAGGAGCAAAGTAATCTACAACTTTTGAAAAAGAAATATTAGGGCTGTCACATAAGAGCCAAGTTTTACCTTCAACTACATTTTTATCTATGTCTTTTGCTACCAAAACAACTGCAGCTCTTGTTGTATCAAGCATATTATAGTACTTTTGGTTACTAAGAAAAGAAACATCAGTTTCCTCAGCATCTCCTAAAGTATTAACTCCTGTGACATAAATATCTTTTTTACCTAAAACTTCTGCGTTCAGCATTTTAGATAACTCTTCTACAGATAGTTTTTTCATATTTTCCTCGACAAATTTACGGATTTATGTTTTCATTTCCAAGATTTAATTCTTTTGAAACTTTTGCTGTTATATCTATACTTGAGTCATAATATACAACAACAGGAATATTGTTCATGGTATTCCCTGAATTGTCATATATGACAGTAAAATGTTCACGTTTAGCAATATTTTTTACTACAACTTCAATTTCGCCAACTAATTTATCTCTAATTTTTTCATATTCACCAAATAACTGCTGTTTCTTCTGTTCATTATATTGCTGAATTTCAGCATTTTTTGCCTGAAGTTGACGGTATTTATTTTGAGCTTCAATCCTTTTATTTTCTCTTTCTATATCACTATAAGCTATATTTTGAGAAGCATCCCTTAACTCAACAAATTCCTGTTGCAGTTTATTTTTAGAGTCATTTAATGAAGCAAGGTATTTTCTATATATTTCAGTTTGATTCTTAATTTTTGCATCTGCAAGTTTAGTTTTATAATAATTAGTAAAAAGTTTTTCCATATTTACAACTCCTATTTTCTGTGCTGCTGAGAGAAAAACAGGCGTTAATAAAAATATGATTGAAATAAAAGTTATTTGCTTCTTTATATGAATCATTAATAATTCCTTTAAATTTGTCAAAAAATTTAATTATTTATCAAACTGGATTTCATGCAGATATTTATAATAACCGTCAGGAATAGCCATTAGCTCTTCATGCGTTCCACTTTCGACAATTCTACCTTTGTCCAATACAATGATTGTATCTGCATGTTGAATTGTACTTAAACGGTGAGCAATAGCAAATACAGTACGGTTCTGCATTAAATTATTCAATGCATCCTGCACTAATCTCTCAGTGACAGTATCTAATGCGCTAGTAGCCTCATCAAGAATAAGTATTGGAGGATTTCTTAATATTGCTCTTGCAATTGCAATACGCTGTTTTTCTCCACCGCTTAACAAAAATCCTTTTTCTCCTACTACTGTATCATAACCGCTTTCATGATTACCATCAACAATAAATTTATGAGCGTTAGCTTGTTTGGCTGCATTTTCAATTTCTTCTATTGTCGCATCATTGTTACCATAAGCTATATTACTTTTTATTGTATCATTGAAGAGAATAGTATTTTGTGTAACTACACCAATCAGACTTCTCAAATCTTTAATTTTTAGATCTTTTACATCAACGCCGTCAATAGTTACTTTGCCTGAACTTGCATCATAGAACCTTGCAATAAGGTTGGCTACCGTTGTTTTGCCTGATCCAGTTTCGCCAACTACAGCGACCATCTTACCTTTTCCCAAAGTTAAATTAACTTCTTTTAAAACACTTATATTAGAATCATAATCAAAACTCACATGATCAAACACAATTTTGTCTTTAAATTCGTAAATCCTAGCAGGATTATCTATCTCTTTTATTGAAGTATCAGTGTCTATTAAATCAAAATATCTATCAGCACCAGACATACATTTTTGAATACCGTTATTAACTTTAGCCAGAGCTTTGATAGGTTGATACATCAATAGTGCAGGAACTATTAGCACTATAATATCAGCTAGTGATATATTATCTAAATAAGCATATACAAAGAAAATAGCAATAGCACAAACCCCAAGCAGTTCTGTCAGAGGACTCATCATCAACTGAGTCTTCAATGCTTTAATTAATGTATGAAAATATTTTTCATTAACTTCCCTGAACTTATTAAATTCTTCTTTTTCTGTAAATGAAGCTTTTACAAGAATGATCCCTGTAAAGACTTCATGCATTCTTGAAAAAACATATGAAACTCTATGAAGAGATGTTTTATAAATTTTTCTGACTTTCTTACCAACAAGTATTATTGGAAGCATCATTAAAAATCCTGCTGCCAACATAATAAACAGCAATACAAAATTATCATTGCTTATGCTGGCAATAACAATAAAACCTACACTACCTAATATCTGAAACGGCATACTTGTCAGAGAAGCAATATTATTAGATACAGCCCCCTGAATCACATCTGTATCCTGCATAACCCTGCTTATCAACTGCCCCATATCAACCTTACCGTAAAAAGATAAAGATTGATTGGTAAGTTTTTCAAAAACTTGATTCCGCATATCAGTAACTACACGGTTACCTACCCAGCGCATACATAATGCATTACCATATACCGCTAATGCTTTAAAAAACCACATTAAGGCAAAACTTCCAACAAAAAGCAACAGGCCTAACAGAGTAAGTCTGCCTGCCTCATTTTCCATAGGTATTCCTAATGCCTTGGCATAACTTAATACACTGTCAATCTGCTTAGTTTCACTACTGCTTAATTTAGAATTATAGGCTTTTTTACCTAAAGAATTATTCGAACTATTTTCAATAGATACTTTTTTTACATTTTCTAATTTGTATATTTTATCACCAAGACCACTACTTGAAACTCCAACAGCCTGAGCAACTTTAGCAGGGGCCTGCTTTTGAAATGGCTGGACAAAACCTTTCAGCCAAAAAAAGCTTGCACCAAAAAAGCCTCCTGTCATAATACCCAAAATAATACCAATTATCAGAATTGTTTTATATGGTTTTACATAGGCAAACAACCTTCTGTACGATTGTCTTTTGAAGTTGGATTTCCTCATATAGTTTAACCCAGTAAGAATTTTTCGATTTCTGAAACAACAATTTTTCTCTGCTCACTTGTAGCTTCAGGATAGATTGGCAAAGCCAATATTTTTTTAGACATCTCTTCGCTTATTGGGAAATCACCTTCTTTGTGACCCAGATCTGCAAAGCAATCCTGTAAATGAAGTGATAAAGGATAATAAACAGCTGATCCAATACCTGCTTTTCCAAGAGCGGCTTGAAGTGCATCTCTTTTTCCGTCTTCAACAAGTATACAGTACTGGTTATAAATATGTCTGGTTGAACCTTCTGTTGTTACAGGTAATTTGACTTTGTCTCCAATGTTGGAAGCGGCAAATAATTTTTTATATTCCTCTGCATTATTTTGCCTGGCACCACTCCATTTATCTAAATGTTTTAACTTAACATGAAGGATTGCAGCCTGAAGAGCATCCAGTCTAAAGTTACCACCAACAAATTTATGCATATATCTTGATTTTGGGTCTGCTCCATGATTACGGAACATTTTTAGTTTTTCATATCTTTCTTCATCATTTGTAGTAACAATACCTGCATCTCCAAATGCACCCAGATTTTTACTTGGATAAAAAGAAAAACAGCCGAAATCACCATAGCTTCCTGCTCTTCTATTTAAATATTCAGAGCCAATAGCCTGTGCTGCATCTTCAATAACGATAAGATTATGTTTCTTGGCAATTGCCATAATTTTATCCATCTTAGCCATTTGCCCGTAAAGGTGAACAGGCATTATAGCTTTTGTATTAGAAGTAATTTTGGATTCGATTAAGTCAGGATCAATATTAAAATCATCAGGATCAATATCTACAAATACAGGTTTAGCTCCGACTCTCCAAATTGCACCTACAGTAGCAAAAAAAGTAAATGGACTTGTTATTACTTCATCTCCAGCTCCGATACCTTCAACCATTAATGATATAATAAGAGCATCTGAACCGGAAGAGACTCCACAAGCATATTTGCATCCGCAGTATTCAGCAATTGCAGCTTCGAAATCTTCAATTTTTTTACCTCCTACGAATGCTTGGTTACTGCATATTTCGTCAATTAAAGGCATTACTTCTTCTCTCAAATTATTCTCATTATATTGAGCTCTTACATCTAATAATTGCACCTGCATCAGTTAATTCTCCTTTTGTATGATAGATATTATATTAACTTTTTAGATAATTATATGATTTTATTAAGTTTTAGAAGTATATATTATGTTATAAATATAATAGCTTATTTTATAATTTACACTAAAATACTTGAATCATAAGAAATAATTTACTATTTTTAAGGTATATTATCAGCAACTAAATAGTTATTTTTTAAAATGTTACCATTAATACGTAATAAAAAATCAGGCAGCAAATCAAAAAACAGCTACCTCTCTGAAATGAATATGCCAGCACTTATAGCTAGACATAATGCTGCTTATGATCAGGCGATTTATTTATTCAATGATAATATGTTTTCAAAAAGCGAGGAAGAAAGAAGTGAAATATACAAAATAATCCTTAAGCTACTCGATATTGCTATTGAAGCCAGACGTAGCTTGCCCCAGCTCTCTGATTTAAAAAAAGAACTTCAAGATCCTATAACTCAATATTTATTGCTTTTAAAAGATACAATTCAAGCTGCATATGCTCTGGTTACACATGAAATGATTCTATTTCAGGAAGAAAAACAGCTCAGCAACTTTATAGGAAGTGAAATTTCTACTCAATTCAGATCTACTGATGAGATTTTTGCCAACAGTGAACTAAATATCTGTCATAGCACTACTGAACTTATAGAGATGGCAGAATCTGCCATAAACAGACACCGTGAAAGAATACTGAAATCCTTCCTGCATGAAGATAGACATAGATATAATAAGTCATTCAATGAATTCACTAAACTTTATCAGACTTTTGGAATAAAAACTAAATAGTCAACTCTTTGTCACAAAAAAATCTCTATTTCTCCATTTACAAGTAAATTACAAGCCTATAATAATATTTTTTTGCAAAAAAGAGCAAATTATATTGTTTTATGGACTATTTTGGCCTATAATGGTCTATAATGGATTTTACATTTAAGTGTTGAATACGATACTGATACACAAAACTGGAGACTCAAAATGCTTGCTTTTTGCGGTCAAGATAGCACGACTATTGATGCAAATGGAAGGATTAAATTAAATCCGAGAGCAATAGAGGACTACAAAAATAACGGCGGTTTTGATGTCGTTCTACACTGTCTCCCGGAAGGAGCAATAGCAATTTACCCGGAGAAAGTTTATTTAAAGATGCGAGAAAGCGAGAATGGACCTGCAAAGAAAGCAGCATCAAGCATGCTATTCAGACGAACAATGCGTAGATTTGGTTCATTCTCAAAATCAGAAACAATATCAGCCCAGGGAAGACTAACCATCCCACAGGCATATAGAGAACATGCAAAAATAGAATCTGGAGACAATGTAATAATCATAGGCTGCGAAATTGGCCTGGAAATTTGGAATACTAAACTTTGGAAACATGAATTAGCCAAAATTAATGATCATATAAACGATAAAACAACAAAGGAAATGAAAATAGATTTACAAATGGAAGGTAATTTTGAGGTTTAAACATGACACAAAATGAATTTAACATATACAAGCAAAGAATCTTGACCAAAGGATCAGGTGCAAATATACATCATCTTTCCAATCTATTAGGTGCAATGCAAACGTGCATTAAGGATATCAAGTCTTCTGAAGGAGATTTGATATTGAACCAAGCAAAACAGAAGATATTTCATATAATAAACCCAAATATACCAATAAGGCGCAGCAATTAATTTTTATTAACTAATCTGAGAGGAATAGTAAAAATGAAAAATTATAAAGAAGCATTAACAAGTTACATATTTGATGCAACTAAAGAGTTGAAAAGCCTGCAATTAATAAACTGGCCTGTAAATAGAACACAATTAAACGAACAAATAAATTTTTATAAGAACTTTATCAATACAGAACTAAAAGAATTAAAAAATATCTAAGAGCATTAAATGTCAAAATATAAACTTAAACAAAAAATATATATAGTTGCAATATTGAGTTTGACTACCCTTATTGTATACTTTTCAGGAAAAACAATTCAGATTAATTTAGAAAAATTTGCTCAATTCAATTACAAACAACAAGTTCATCAATGTTTACAAGAATCCAACCCTATCGCACAAAACAAAATTATTAGAACAATACAGCCTAAGCTCTCTCCTAACCTTTTAATAAAAATCAATTCAGCTCCATATTACAATGGCAAAACTAAAATTAATGATAATAATAAATATATTATTGCAGAAATTTTAGGTATTACTCATCTATAATTGTCTAAAACAGTTGAAGTTAATAGATTTTCATTAAGACATGGATATCAGAACAAAGCGCATAAAATTACTTCTTATTTTATTTATAACCTGGTTAATTCTGATTTTCATTATTCAATATTCGCATCCATATAAATCTTCTAATAAATCAAAACTACAGAAATATATTGGAATCATTATACCTGATAGAGGAAAAATTATTGATAAAAACGGTAAAATTTTATCGAGCTATACAAAATATTATAATTTGTATATTAAAAATAAAATTAACTCTAATAAGTTAATTTATATAAGAAACAAACTGCAGAAAATTCTATATAATACAGAATTTACTAAAACTCTTAACAATAGTTATATTCTTGTTAAGAATAACATAACACAAAATGAAATTTTCAATATATCAAATTTATTAAAAGAATATCAGTATTTAGAAATTAAAACAGTGTTTAAACAAAATAATTTTAGTTCTAGCCAACTTAAAAAATATATTGGAAGTGCAAAGTTTGCCAATAATAAATGGATAGGTATTTCAGGATTGGAGAAAAAATATAATTCATTACTATCTGGCAGAAATGGAATATATACAGTCATGATCAGCCCAAAAGGTCAATGGTTAAAAACCACATGGGAACTTAAAACAAAACCTGTTTCCGGGGAAAATTTATATCTTAAAAACAGTAAAAAAGATTTATTAAAATAAAATTATTTTATTTTTTTAAGCTTTATTTTTAATGTCTCAAGCAATAAGTCAAGGTTTTCTTTCTGACCGGCGCTAATTGCCACTATTTGAGAGTCATATACTTTTTCTTTAAAATCTTTATAATTATCTATTGATTCCGGCAGATCCATTTTATTAGCAACAATCAATGAAGGCCTACCTGAAAGTCCCTTCATATACATTTCTAATTCATTTTTAAGTGAGTAGTAATCATCAAGAGGATTTCTTCCGTCAATTCCAGCCATATCAATAACGAAAACTAATATTCTTGTTCTCTCAATATGTCTTAAAAAACTATGTCCTAAACCTATATTATTATGTGCACCATCAATTAAGCCCGGAATATCTGCTATTAACATTCTGGAATAATCATCAAATTCAATAGTTCCAACAATTGGATGCAATGTAGTAAAAGGATAAGCTGCAATTTTAGGTTTAGCAGCAGATACAGCACTCAGGAGAGTGCTTTTCCCGGCATTTGGATATCCAACCAGACCAATATCAGCTATAGTTTTTAATTCTAATTCTAAATTCCTTAATTCGCCTTCAGTACCAGGTTCACATTCTCTTGGAGCTCTATTTGTACTTGTCTTAAAATGAATATTTCCTCTCCCACCCATTCCTCCACGAACAGCAATGAAACTTTTACCATCTTCACCTAAATCTGCTATAACTGCATTATTATCATCAATATCTTTTATTACAGTTCCAATAGGCACATAAAGGTTAATATCCGCCCCTGTTTTACCATACTGATCTTTTCCTCTACCATTTTCACCTTTAACAGCTCTATGGTGACGCTTATATAGCAGATCTACCAAACTATGTTCGTTCATTCTAGCAGTAATAATAACATTTCCGCCATTTCCGCCATCTCCACCACTAGGACCTCCTAACGGAACAAATTTTTCTCTGCGAAAGCTAGCACAACCGTTACCGCCATCACCGCCTTTTACTATAATTTTGACTTTATCAACAAACATAATTAATATCCTGTATATATAGCAAAAAAGCCCAGTATCACCGGGCTAAAAAGTCTAACAAATACTGTATATAAAGTTATACAGCTTCTACTACACTTACATTGCGTTGATTTTTATTAAATTTTACAAATCCATCTTTAAGAGCAAAAAGAGTAAAGTCGCGTCCACAACCTACATTTTTTCCTGGATGAAATTTAGTTCCACGTTGACGAATGATAATGCCGCCGGCTTTAATTGACTGGCCGCCATATACTTTAACTCCCAAATACTGAGGGTTACTGTCTCTGCCGTTCTTACTGCTTGACTGTCCTTTCTTATGTGCCATAGCTGAAATCCTCTCAAAATATATTAAGTTTTAGAATAAATAAAATCATAAAGGATTATAATCTATAATCAACTTAATAAAATGCAAATTCAAATCTTAACGAATTAATACATTTTTAACCTAAATCAATTCATTTATAAACATAATACGGATAATTTTAAATATTTATTATTTCTTAGTTGTTTTCTGTTCCTTTGTTTTTACAGCATTACTCAATACACCTGTTTTGGATAATTCTACCTTCTCTGCTTTTTTATTAGGAGTTACAGTTTGGGTCTGGGCAGGTTTAGCTAACATACTGTTTAGCTCAACTATGCTTTTCTGTTTAGGTCGATGTGCTGAGATTATGGCTAAAGCCAATGTAATTATTATAAATACAGTAGCAAACCAAACCGTCAGTCTACTCAAATGGGTACTAGCATGAGCACCGAATAGAGAATCAGAACCGCCTCCTCCGAAAGTAGAACCTAAGCCACCTCCGCTCTTAGACTGCTGTACAAGCACTAAGGCAATAATTAAAAGCGCAATAAGAACATCTACAATTGTCAACAATACTACTAATATACCCATATATCTTCCTTAAAATAAAATAATAATTTTATAAAGCGTTAGCTATTAATTGCCTAAAATCCTCTGCATCTAAGCTTGCTCCTCCGACTAATGCTCCATCGATATCCTTCTGGCTCATAAGTTCAGCCGAATTTCCAGCTTTTACGGAACCACCGTATTGAATAATAACTTTTTCTGCCACATCTGAGCTATAAAGTTCAGTTAATAAAGATCTTATCAATTTATGAACTTCTTGAGCTTGTTCAGGGGATGCAGTTTTTCCTGTTCCTATAGCCCAGACAGGTTCATAGGCTAATGTAGTTTTTAAAATCTCATCACTTGAAAGCCCAGCTAGACTTCCTCTGATCTGAGATGTAATAACCTGGGATGTTTTATCAGCTTCGCGTTCTTCCAGTGTTTCCCCTATGCAAATAATAGGTAGTAAACCTGATTTCAAGGCAAATTTAGCTTTTCTGCTAACTTCATCGTCTGTTTCAGCATGATACTGTCTTCGTTCACTATGTCCAACTATCACATACTCAACACCTAAGTCCAGAAGCATTTCAGCTGAAATTTCTCCAGTATATGCACCGCTGGCTTTCTCAGAAATATCCTGTGCTCCAATTTTAATATTTGTGCAACAAGCTGCTTTTACAGCTCTATCCAATGCAGTAAATGCAGGACAGACAGCAATATTAACTTTTCCTGAAAATTCACTAACTTTAGTTTTTAATTCCGTTATGATTTTTTCTGCCTCTGTGGCAGTTTTATTCATTTTCCAGTTTCCAGCTATAAATAGTGTTCTATTGGACATTTTCAATCTCCATCAAATCATAGTAATTCAAATTTAATTATGCATAAGCAGAAAATATATACTTATTTTATCAAAAAATCGAGGAGTTCAGAAAAAGAATCACTCTAAAGTAAAATTTATGCCTAATAATAAAACAAATAATGAACAAAGTATCATTAAACGGCATTATATATAAATATTAAAAATAATAATAGTATG
>DASCNA010000235.1:0-20117 GCA_036011305.1 Victivallales bacterium | reverse complement strand
ATATACAAACTTGAAAAACTGTTTTTTACTTTAGAAAAATTATACAACAATAATCTAGCCTTCAAATCAAGAGTTGATGAATCTGTAAATAAAATAATTTCTCTCAAAATTAATAAAAATATAATCAACTGTCATAATTCAAAATCTGATTTGCTGAATAAAATTATTCTTGCACAGGAAATTGTTGGATGCCAAAACCACAAAAAGATTGAATCTGATGCCGCATCCAAAGGTATTACTCTAATTAAAAATCAAGAAAAACTTCTGCCTTATAGTTTAATTGATAACACTAAAATATTAATATTGGATGATAATCAGACAAGAATTGATTTATTGTCCGATTCAATTAAAAAAATATCTGAACTGTTTTCTACAAATTCTAATATTACAGTCAAGAAAATTAATCCTTCAGATTCTGCACAATCTAACAGCTTAATAAATTTAATTGATGAAGCAGATCTGATTTTATTAGTTACTTATAATGTGAATTCTGAGAAAAAACTTTACAACACTGTTGTATCTTACTGCAATAATAAAGAGAGAAAAATTGTAACAATATCTGCACGTAATCCATATGATATTGCTTATTTGCCTGAGAGCAATACAAACATCGCAATTTACGGAGCAGTAGGATTTGATCAGACAAATGCTATACAGGCTGCACTGGATGTAAACATTAAAACTGTAGTAAAAATGATTTTTATGAATCCTAACGATGGTACAGTTTTATTAAAACCAAAAGGAAAACTACCTGTAGATATAATTAATTATAATACAAATGAAATAATTTATAAAATTGGTCATGGATTAACTTATTAAAAATTGCTAATTAGAAATTTTTCAAAGGGGAAAAAGTTTAATAAAAAATAGGGAGAGATTACTTGAATGGGACTTAAAAGTAAAAAAACAAAATTAAGAAAAGATGTATGGTTTTGGGTACCTTCAACTTTTTTTATGGAAGGTTTAATAGGCACAGTAATTCTCTACATGGCCGCGATTATGTACAAAAATCTTGGCCTATCAAATACACAAATTACAGTTATTACAGGTATGTTGTTATTGCCATATGGATTGAGACCGCTCTGGGCCGCTTTTGTAGATCTATTCATGACAAAACGTTGGTGGATTTATTTTATGGAAATCTTAATTGCCGCCTGTTGCGTAGCACTAATATTTGCGCTTCAAACACCATTCTTTATCACAGCAACTATAGCTATATTCTGGGCTTATGCATTTATCGGCACTTCTCATGACATGGCATGTGATGGAAATTATATTGTCCAATTAGTACCTCATGAACAGTCACTTTATCTTGGTGTACAAGGTGCTTCGTATCAAGTTGGCAAAATACTTGTACAGGGAGTTTTGATCATGATAGCAGGCTATCTATTTGAGGAAATTGGAAATTATCATACTGTCTGGGCCATAGTAATAGGCATTGCGGGAGCAATAATACTAACCGTGGCCATATATCACAGATTTGTCCTTCCCAAAAATGAAAAACTGAGAAATGTGAGAACGTTGAAAAGTGCTTACCAGGAGTTCCTGCGGGTATTCATTGAGTTTATTAAAATTAAACGTTTATGGATAGGTATTCTGTTTCTTCTTCTTTATAAACTTGGCGAAACTCTAGCCAATAAAATCATGCCTCTTTTCCTTTTAAGTTCTGCCCATACAGGAGGATTAGGCTTAACTGACCAATTTACTGGTTTTTCATATGGTGTAGTAGCACCAATTGCTTTACTGCTTGCTGGACTTCTAGGAGGTTATGCTATTTACAAAAAAGGTTTAAAATTCTGGCTTTGGTGGATGGTGATTATAATGAATCTTCCTCATTTACTATACGTAATTCTTGCGATGTATCAGCCAACCAATCATTTATTTATCCTGTCATGTATAACTATTGAACAGTTCTGCTTTGCTTTCGGTTATTCAGCTTATGCTTTCTATTTAATGTATCTTGTAAGAGACAGCCGTTTTAAAACTGCACACTATGCTTTTTTCTCAGGCATTATGATGCTCGCATTAATGGGACCTGGAATGATAAGTGGATGGCTTGAAACACTATTGGGGTATGAACACTTTTTCTGGTTAGTACTGGCAATGGTAATTCCGACAATTATTGTTGTTGCATTCCTAAAAATCGATAAAAGTTTTGGTATTCGAAAAGCAAATTCATAAATTATCCTGTAAATTAATTGACTTACTGAAACATACTTCCCCAATCAATGATATAATAAAAGAGTTAGATCTTCTAATTCTTTTATTTTTTTATAACAGGAGAATCTTATGGATAGAATGATGATAATTTGTTCAATTGTTATTATCATTAGTGCTTATTCAGCAAAACTCTCAAAACGTTTTAATATTCCTCTTTTAATCATTTTTATCTTCATCGGAATGTTATTAGGCTCTGACGGCATTGGTCATATATATTTTAATGATCCTAGCTTTGCATATTTAATTGCCTCATTAGCACTTTGTTTCATTCTTTTTTACGGCGGTTTTCAAACAAAAGTACAGGATGTAAAGCCAATAATTAAAGAAGGAGTTGCTCTTTCTGTCCTTGGAGTAATTTTGAATGCAGTAATTTTTGCTTTCCCCATTTATTATTTGACTAAATTAAATCTGCTCGAATCTTTTCTAGCATCTTCAGCTGTAGCCTCAACTGATGCCGCCGCTGTGTTTTCTCTTTTAGAATTCGGCAAAATTAAATTAAAATACAAACTGAGAAATGTTCTTGAATTTGAATCAGGAAGCAATGATCCGATTGCATATGTAATGGTTCTTATGTTTATTTCTATAATAAATGACGGTGGACAAAGTAACTCCACGCTTCACTATATAATATTTTTTATAAGGCAAATGTTAATAGGTGCGGCAATGGGATTTTTTCTAGGATATATTTCTAAATTTATCCTGGAAAGACTAAGATTAAAAATAGAAGAACTTTATTCAATACTAATTATAGGAATTTTGTTTTTTACTTTCTCCGCAACAAATTTACTGTACGGAAATGGTTTTCTAGCCATATATATCCTAGGAATTATGCTCCGTTCCAAAAAGTTTTTATATAAAAACAGCACCATAAAATTCTTTTCAGTTATATCCTGGTTAATGCAAATTGCTCTGTTTATATGTTTAGGACTTCTTGTCTTTCCAAGTGAGCTTATTGACTTCGCATATTACGGAATCCCTCTCGCTCTAATACTTGTCTTCATAGTCAGACCAATATGTGTATTTTCTACTCTTGCTATTTTTGGAAAGAAATATAATACTAAAAGTAAGCTTTATCTTTCATGGGGTGGTTTAAAAGGTGCAGTACCAATTGTATTTGCTATTTTTACCATGGTTGCAAATGTTCCAAAATCAAACACAATTTTCAACTTGATATTCTTTATAGTTCTGGTCTCGGTTTTAATACAAGGTGCAACTTTAAGCTTAGGCGCAAAACTTCTTGGGCTTAATGAAGAAAAATCCGATTTAATAAAAGAAAAATCCGATACAGAAGAACTGGAATATTTTGAAGATCAGATGCTTGAATTAAATATTACAGAACATTCATATTTTGCAGGAAAACAAATTTCTCAAATAAATTTTCCAGAAGAAGCTTTAGTTACTCTGATCAAACGAAATAACTCGTATGTACATCCAAAAGGAAAAACAGAAATACTTGTTAATGATCAGCTTGTAATAATGTGTAGAAATAAAATTGACTTTTTCAATTATATTGAAGAACTTCAAAGTGAATAATTAAAAATAACCCAAATACATAAAATGAAATTAATTATTAATATCAATAAATATTATAAGCAAGCACTATTTTTTATATTTATTTTTTCTCCCTTTTTATTACATGCGGAAAAAATAAATATAACAAACAAGGAACTAAATATTATTGGTAATAAAATTTTTTACAATGAATGCGCAGGTAAAGATTCGAATTTAACTCATTGGAACAAAGGAGAATATTTTGCATCTTTGGGAATAGGACACTTTATTTGGTATACAGCATACAATAAAGGTCCATTTGATGAATCTTTCCCTCAATTTCTTAATTTTTTAGAGAAAAATAAAATTAATATGCCGAAATGGCTGCAGCCTAATCAGCCCTGTCCTTGGAAAAGCAGAAAAGATTTTTATAAAAACTATAATTCACCTAAAATGGTTTATTTAAGAAACTTTCTTATAAATTCAAAATCTTTGCAGATAAAGTTCATTGCCAACAGATTAATATCAGCTCTACCCAAGATGTTAAACGAAGCTAAACCTGAGCAAAGAAGAAACATATATAAACAATTTAATAGAATGCTAAAATCACCAATGGGACTTTACCCTTTAATTGATTATGTCAATTTTAAAGGTGAAGGCATCTCAAAACCTGAAAGATATAATGGAGAAGGATGGGGATTATTACAGGTTTTAGAGCATATGAAAGGCACTGAAACAGGTATTCCTGCATTAAAAGAGTTTGCTAAATCAGCTGACTTTGTATTAACCCGCAGAGTTAAAAACTCTCCAAATAAAACATATGAAGAAAAATGGCTACCCGGTTGGAGAAATAGAATAAAAACTTATTACGAATAAAACCCAGCTAAAATCACCTAAAACCTGCGTACTATCAAAATACTTCTATTTTCTAAAATTGCTATCTGATATCGTATTTTTTCAAAAAAATACACATATAAAATTGTAATCCATTAGATTATTCAATATTATTCATTTTTTTTTTGGATTTTTTATTATTTTATGTTAATTTAAAATTGCTTTGCTTTTAGTTTACTGTTGATATATTTAGAAATTTTTAATAGGTAAAATATATCCAAATAAAGAATTAAAATAAATTACTCTTGGAGGACACACAACATGGGTAAAAAAGTTACAATTACTGGTAATACAGCCGCTTCTCACGTAGCATATGCTTTTAGTGAAGTTGCAGCAATCTATCCAATAACACCATCATCAGACATGGGCGAAATGGCTGATGCATGGGCAAGTCAAGGACTTAAAAATATTTTCGGAACAAAAGTTGAAGTCGTTGAAATGCAGTCAGAAGCCGGCGCAGCAGGTTCTGTTCACGGTGCTTTGAGTGCCGGTTCATTAACTACTACTTTTACTGCTTCTCAAGGCCTACTGTTAATGATTCCTAATATGTACAAAATTGCTGGCGAAATGCTTCCTACAGTATTCCACGTTTCAGCTAGATCATTAGCATGTCAGTCACTTTCTATTTTCGGTGACCATTCAGATGTTATGAGCTGCAGAAATACAGGTTTTGCAATGATTGGCGCAGGATCTATACAGGAAGAAATGGACCTTGCTGTTATAAGTCATCTTTCAACTTTAAAATCAGAAGTTCCTTTCCTTTCTTTCTTTGATGGATTCCGTACATCACATGAAATACAGAAAGTAGAAGAAATCAGCTATGAAACAATCAACGAATTAGTTGACCACGAATGTGTAAGAAAATTCCGTGACAGAGCAATGCGCCCTGAAAAACCGGTTGTGAAAGTTGCTGCTCAGAATCCTGATGTATATTTTCAGGGTCGTGAAACAGTTAATAAATACTATGATGCAGTTCCAGGAATTGTTCAGGGATATATGGATAAACTGGCAGCTAAAATCGGCCGCCAATATCATCTTTTTGATTATGTAGGTGCTGCTGACGCAGAAAAAGTTATCGTTGCAATAGGTTCAGGATGTGACACTATTGATGAAACAGTTGAATACCTGACAGCCAAAGGCGAAAAAGTCGGTGCCATTAAAGTTAGACTTTACAGACCTTTCTCTGTAAAAGCTTTCATTGATGCTATTCCTTCGACAGCAAAAACAGTTATTGCCCTTGACAGAACTAAAGAACCAGGTGCAATCGGCGAACCTTTATATATGGATATTGCCCTTGCCCTCGCTAATACAGATACTAAAGTTATCGGCGGCCGTTACGGATTATCAAGTAAAGAATTTACACCTTCTATGGTTAAAGCTGTATTTGATCACGCTGACGGTGCATGCACACATAACTTTACAGTTGGTATCACTGATGATGTAAGTAATCTTTCACTGGAAGTTAAAGAAACTATCAATACTGAATCAGAAGATGTAATTGGATGTATGTTCTGGGGATTAGGTTCTGACGGAACAGTTGGTGCTAATAAAAACTCTATCAAAATTATCGGTGACAATACTGATATGAATGCTCAGGGTTACTTTGTTTATGATTCAAAGAAATCTTACGGTATCACAGTTTCTCACCTGCGTTTTGGAAAAAGCACAATTAGAAGCCCTTATCTTGTAACACATCCTAATTTTGTTGCCTGTCATAATTCTGCTTACATCGGTCGTTATGATATGCTTAAAGGAATCAAAGAAGGCGGTATTTTCCTGCTTAATTCAGAAATTGCTAATTCAGAAGTCTTTAATCACTTAACACGTGATATGCAGGAAACAATCATCAAAAAGAAAATTAAATTCTATAATATTGATGCTCTTAAAATATCTGAAGCTGCAGGTTTAGGCGCAAGAATAAATACTGTTATGCAGAGTGCATTCTTTAAAATTTCAGGAATTCTTCCAGAAACTGAAGCAATTGAGTTAATTAAAAAATCTATTAAGAAAACATATAGCAGACTTGGCGAAGATATTGTTAACATGAACTGTTCATGTGTTGATAAAGCCTCAGAAGCTCTAGCTCAAATTGAAGTTCCTGCTGAAATCACAAAATCATATAAAGCTCCTCAACTCATATCTGATGATGCTCCAGATTTTGCTAAAGAAGTTATCAAACCTACACTTCATCTAAAAGGCGATGACATCCCTGTTTCAAAAATGAGTTATGACGGTAAAGTTCCAACAGCTACTGCAAAACTTGAAAAACGCTGTATAGCTCCGCGTGTTCCGAACTGGGTTGCTGAAAACTGTATTCAATGTAATCAATGTGTTAATTCTTGTCCGCATTCTGCAGCAAGAGCAAAACAAATTGATCCAGCGCTACTTAAAGATGCTCCTGAAACATTCAATACTCTAACTTCAAAAACTAAGAATGATAAAAATCTTGCATACAGACTTCAAATATATTCTGATGACTGTACAGGATGTGGTGTATGCGTAGAAACATGCCCTGTCAAAGATAAAGCATTGGTATTTTCAACACTTGAAAAAGAACATGAAAATGGCTCAATAGCTAATTTTACATTCTTCGATAATCTTCCTGAAAATGTATTAGACGGTGCTCCAGAATCATCACTTAAAGGTGCTATGTTCAAACAACCTCTATTCGAATTCTCAGGAGCTTGTGCAGGTTGTGGAGAAACTCCATATGTTAGAATTATGTCTCAACTGTTCGGAGAACGTATAATCGCTGCTAATGCTACTGGTTGCTCTTCTATTTACGGTGGAACATTCCCAACAGTTCCTTACTGTCAGACAGAAGATGGTCGTGGACCAACTTGGGCAAACTCACTGTTTGAAGACAATGCTGAATATGCTTTCGGTATGCGTCTTGCAGTCGACAGCAACAGAGCTCAGTTGAAAATGAATGTTGAGAAAATAATTAACACTGACTCAGACTGCTGTCAAGATATTAAAGATGTTCTAGCTAAAGCTATAGAACAGTGGACAAATGTTGATTCAGTTGCTAATGATGCTCAGAATGCTGTAAAAGCTATACTTCCAAAAGCTATCGAACAAAGCAAATCTTGCTGCCCACAGAATACTGAAACTCTTGTAAAAATACAGGAACTTCAGGATTATTTTGTAGACAAGAGTATTTGGAGTATTGGTGGTGACGGTTGGGCCAATGATATTGGTTTCGGCGGCTTAGACCACGTAGTTGCTTCAGGTAAAAATGTTAATCTGCTTGTTCTTGATACTGAAGTATACTCAAATACTGGTGGACAGGCTTCAAAAGCTACTCCAATTGCTGCAGTTGCTAAATTTGCTAATGCCGGCATGCGTAAACCTAAAAAGAACTTAGGTTTCATGTGTATGACATATGGTGATGTATATGTGGCATCTATTTCTCTTGGAGCAAATCGTATCCAAACTCTGAAAGCTTTCCAGGAAGCTGAAGCTCATAAAGGCCCATCAATTATCATAGCTTACTCACCATGTATTGCTCATGGTATTAACATGATGAAAACACAGACAGAACAGAAAAGAGCTGTTGAATGCGGTTACTGGCCTTTATACAGATATAACCCAAGTCTTGAAAAACCTTTTATCTGGGAAACTAAAGATCCTAAAGGTAATTTCCAAGAATTCATTAGAAGTGAACGTCGTTACACAGCTTTACAGAAAACTGCTCCACAAGAAGCAGAAAGACTATTCAAAGAAGCTGAAGAAAATGCTCTCAAACATTTTGAGTTCTTCAAGAAAATGGGAGAAATTATGTAATTACATAATTTATTCATTTGCTTAAATTCTAGCCCTCTGAATTCAGGAGGGCTTTTTTTTATAAATAAACTCATTTCATAAAAGTGTAAAAAATGGGATAAAAAATATACAAATTTCATTTTTCTATAATATACTGAGTTATCATAATTAAATTTCATTTAAGGGTAATTATTTATGAAAAGTTTTAAATTCGCACCTTTTGTTTTATGCATCTTAACATCAATTTTTATTATTTCCGGTTGTGCCACATCCAAGGTAGAAAAAAAAGAAATAGTTAAACCCAAAATCCCACCAACCCCAAATGTCCAAAATTGTAAAAATTATATTGATGCGGGAAAAATGATGCTCCCGAGTCTCCTCAAAGGATTAGAAACAAATAATTATGCTATATTTTCCAGAGATTTTACTCCTGAAGCAAAAAAATTTTTTGATGAAGAAAAATTCATTCAGGCGGATAAGGCTCTAAATGAAAAACTTGGTAAATTTAAAGATAAAGAGTATTTCGGTGAATACACAAAAGGTAAATTTCATATCCTTCTATGGAAAGCTCACTATAAAAAGACAAAAGATGATATTATTCTGCAAATGTATATAAGGAAAATAAACGGTACTTATAAAATTGCAGCATTCTTACCAAAATAATAATATTTAAATAATAGAGTCGGACAGCTTTGTCCGGCTACCTAGTTAATCAAATTTAACCTTTATTCTCATCTATAATTTCCTTAAATTCAGAAATATTCGTTAAGAACAACTCAACAAGTTCAGAGTCAAACTGAACACCTTTATTTTCTTTGAAATAAGATACTATTTTTTCTATTTTCCAGGCTTTTTTATAAAGTCTTTCAGTATATAAAGCATCAAAAACATCAAGTATCGATACAATTCGTGCAGAAATAGGAATATCTTTTCCTTTTATCTGCATAGGATATCCTTTCCCGTCCCAACGTTCATGGTGTCCCAGTGCAATTTCATGAGCAATATTTAATAATCTTATTTTGCTGCCTCCCAAAATACTTGCTCCAATTACACAATGTTCTTTCATTGTTTCGTATTCTTCAGTTATAAATTTACCAGGTTTCAATAAGATATTGTCCGGGATACCAATTTTCCCAATATCATGCATTGTACTGGCAAGTCCATACATTTCACTTATGTCTGCTGGCATTCCCAGCTTATTAGCAAAAAGTGTTGTCATTTCCATAATTCTTTTGATATGATTCCCTGTTCCTGAATCCCTTTTATCTGAAGATATTGCAAGCCTAAAAATCATTTCTTCATGAGATTTTTTTATTTCTTCTGTTCTTTTTTCAACCAGTTGTTCAAGATTTTGATTATTAGTATTAATTTGATTAAACAAAGAATCAAATTCTCTTGTCAGCATACCTATTTCATCATTATGCTTAGTACTGGAAATATTATTCATTTTGTGCTTCTTTTTCAAAAAAATAATATATTCTATCAGATTTGATAATGGACGTATTACCATTTTTCTAAGTATTAACAGGACAATTAAAAGTAGTACCAGAGTTACAAGACAAATAAACAATTGCGCATAATTTAGAATTTTTAAACTACTGCTGAATATACCGCGCTGAATATTTGCGTGCAGCAGAACATAATTCCCATTATTTAAACATGGGATATATATATTGCTTGATAAAATGTCGTTGCCTGATTCCTTAAAAAAAGGTTTATTAGATTCTTCTTTTACCTTAATGACTTTTTTAAAAGAAATATTCAGAGACACTCTATTGCTGATTTTCTGTATCAGATCGTTATTGAATTTTCTAATCATAAAAATTGTTCCTCTTGAAGTGCCTATACTAGAAGTTTTCAATATAGGACTGCAAGCTATTATATATATACCTCTATCAGTGGATATCAGTCCTGATACAGGCTTCTTTCCAACAATCAGATCTTTAAAATTAATACCGAAAGTCTCATAAACGTTACTAAGATTTTTGTAATCACTTTTTCTTTTATTATATTTTCCAGCCCACATTAATGACTTGTCAGAACTATAGAACAAAATTGCATAAAGATTGTTATTTTTAAAAGTAGTTAAGTTAAGATTGGATTTAATAAACTCTTCATTATTGTTATTGATAAAAGCAAATGTATCATCCCATTTACTCCAATTTTTTGTTAAGAGAGCTAAATGTTCTTCTTCATTTTTTATTGCATCCATGCATCTTTGAAGGCTTTTGGTCGCTTCTGACTTTTCAATTTTCAGAGTAGCAGGGACTATTAAGTAGAATTGTATAAATAGGCTTATAATTATAAAAATTATTATAACCACACTAAAAATTATAAAAAATTTATTCCTTAACTTCATATATTTTTACGAATTTAGATGTTGAAGAGCCAATCTTATAATATTTTCACTGTTCAATTCTGTTTCACTTAGCTCGCTACTTATTTTTTTAATAATTTTTCTGGCAGTTTCCTGTTTAAACCCCAATTGAACTAATGCCAGCATGGCAGCTTCTGCCTGTTTTGTCAGAGATTTGGAAACAGTTTGCTCTCCATAAGCAGCTTCAGGAGAAATAGTATGTATCTTATCTTTTAATTCTATAACCAACCTCTCGGCAGATTTTTTCCCTAAACCATTAATTTTACTTATGGTTTTAATATCGACGTTTACTATTGCTTCACACAAAGATCTCACATTAGAACTGCTTAATATTTTCAAAGCCAGCTTGGGACCTATTCCTGTAACTGTAGTTAAAAGTTTGAATAATTCTTTCTCCTCTAATGTGACAAATCCATATAAAATAATTGCATCTTCTCTAACATAATGGAATATATTTAGAGTTACTTTTTCACTTTCTTTAGGCAGAAGATCATACGTACTTAAAGGAATCACAATTTCATATCCAATTCCATTAACATCAACAATAACATCAGCCAGACTGACAGTATCAACAATTCCTGTAATTTTAGCTATCATATTATACCTGTTCTATATCATTATAACCTGTTATATATGGTTCAATATACATTATTGTATTTACTACAGTTAGTGGAATTTTCATTCTTTTGCCTAAAATATATAATATTATTATAACCCTTAGTCACAATACGTCCATAATTTCCTAAAATTGTTGCAATAATCCACATAAATTTATTTATGAAATATAAATCCTTGTTCAATAATGAACGAGTGTTCAATATCGAACAGTTTGTTTCTAATCAGTTAACTAATAATAAATTAGCCAATTTAAGCATCAGGTTCAAAAAATAAACTTCATTACATTTCCCTGTTTATGGCATAATTAATGCTACTAGCAACATTGTATTTAACTCTTTGGTTAATAACAAATATTATCAATAAACAAATAAGGAAGGGAAGATGTTATGAAATCAGCTCAACTCTTGACCGTTTTTAAAATGAAATGTAAGATAAAGTACATTTTAATTTTATTTCTTTCCATAATATTCAATACAATTATTGCATCAGCAGCAATAGCTGAAGATGTAAAACTTGAAACAAAGATTACAGGAGGAAACTGGTGGGGGAACCTAATAATTGATGTAACAAATCAGGGATCTCAGCCTATTGACGGCTGGAAACTTGAATTTGACTTTCCGTATGATGTTGGCACACCAGGCACTGCTGTAAAAGAATCAAGTGACGGAAATCATCATGTTTTCGTTAATGGAAATTGGAATAGCGCAAAAATTATAGATCCTGGTAATACTTTGACTTTAAGTTTTGGCTTTAGTCCGAATGGTAAAGATATAACAACGTTACCTCTTCCTACTTCTGTAAAATTTAACGGCCAGGGGCCTGAACCGTCAAATAAAACGCCAATAGTCAATTTCATCAAACCTTCCGATAATCAAACTTTTACACAAAAAACTTTATTTCCTATAGATATAGAAATAAATGCTACTGATGAAGACGGTACAATTTCATCAGCATCTATTCAGGTAGAGGGACAAACATACAATGGTGATAAAGCATCATGGACTCCATCTTCTTTCGGTACTTATACTATAAATGCAGAAGCTATTGATAACGATGGAGCAAAAGGTACAAGTTCCATTACAGTTACAATTAAAGAAAAAGACCAGGAACCAAAACCTCCGGTTGCAACTAATGATACTGCATCAACAAATATCGATACACCTGTTACTATAGATGTATTATCAAATGACAGTGACCCACAAAACGAAACAATCATACTAAAATCTTTAACAACTCCACAAAATGGTACTGCTGTAATAGAAAGTGGAAAAATTAAATATACACCTACTAAAGGATATAAAGGTACTGATACCTTTAATTATACAATAGCAAATACTTCAGGATTAACCGCTGTTGGGCTCATAACTGTTAATGTAAAAGAAAAAGCAGTATTTAATAAAGTTAATGCTACATACTGGTGTGCCTGGGGAGGAAATCAATCTTATCCTACTAATGGAAAAATAATTGAATCACAAGGCATTGAAATGGATAAAATTGATCCATCATACAATGTCATAATTACAGCTTTTATAGTAACTAAAGACGGTAATTTTGAATTAGCTCTTGGTGACCTAAGTGATAATACTGATTCAGCCTTTTCAAAAACAAAAGTAAAAGAGTATATTTCAAAGACAAAAGCTCAAGGTAGAAAAGTATTAGTTTCTCTAGGAGGAGCTGAATTTGATCTAGTAATGCAATCAACAGCAGATGCAGCTAAATTCAAAACTCAGGTTTCAGCATTAATTGATGAATATGGATTTGAAGGGCTGGATATTGACATTGAAGCTTCATTAATTAACAGAGGTCAAATTAATACTGACATATTCGGTGATGCAATAAAAGAGATTGTAGATAATTATAGAAATAAAGGAATGGATTTTTGGCTAACAGCAGCTCCTGAATGGCCTTATATAATACCTTATACTTACGGACCTGATCACCAAATTCCAAATAGTTTTTATATAGATTTAATTAATAAAATCAACTTAGATAATTTTTCCTATATCTGGCCTCAAACTTATAATCAGGGTTCAGCAAATGGGGTAACAGACTCCAATGGTAATAAAGTTACACCAGGTAATGGGATGGATAAATTTATTGCAGCGATAGCATGGGGTGCAACCACAACTGAAGGTTATAATGCAAATGGAAATAAAGGAGTGTTCATACCTAAAGAAAAATTTGCTTTAGGTATCCCGGCTACAGATGGGGCTTCAGGTGGAAACGGATTATATACAGTAACTTCAACTGAAATTAAGAATGCATGGAATCAAATGATTTCAGAAAATGCAGAAATAGCCGGTTTCATGAACTGGAGTGTAGACTGGGATGCTTTAGAAATCAAAAACGGAGAACTTTCTGCAGGTTATACACATTATCCATGGGAAACAGGAAAAACTGTTGCTGAAGTTTTAGAACTTGATAATCCTGATCCTAACACAGCACCTGAAATAAACATAACTTCTCCAAAAAACAATGATGTTATCACACAAAAAACACTTTCTCCAATAACTATATCAATTACAGCAACTGATCAGGATGGTTCTATTACAAGTACATCGATTGACGTTGATAGCCAGAGTTATGATACAGCTACTGCAAACTGGACTCCTTCTAAATTTGGAGATTTCACAATTATTGCAACAGCCACAGACGATAAAGGAAAATCTTCCCAAACATCAATTAATGTTACAGTGAAAGAAGATAAACCTAACGTAAATCCTGTTGTAAATTTTAAGACACCTAAAGATGGTGATGTAATTATTCAGGAAACATTATCTTATGTTAACATTCAAATTACTGCAACTGATGAAGACGGTACAATTTCATCATCAAATATAATTGTAGATAATCAAACTTTTAATGGAACCAATGCCAACTGGGTTCCTACTAAGTTTGGCATATTTATAATTAAAGCATCAGCTACTGATGATAAAGGTGCAACGATAGAAAAAGAGATAAGTATAGAAATTCAAGAAAAACCGTCTGATCCAATCATTATAAATGATGATACTGCTACAGTGACTCAAGGAAATTTAATAGTAATTGATGCTCTAGCTAACGATACAGGAAATAACTTACTCATCACAAATATTGGTACTCCTGCACTTGGAACTGCAGTTATAAAAGATAATAAAGTAGAATATACAGCTAGCTCTAATAGCACTGGAACAGATACATTTACCTATACTATCAATAATACAGAACAAGGAAATATAACTGTAACAGTTAATCAAATTCCTGATGTAAATGAAAAACCGACTGTTACTATTACATCTCATCAAAATGGTGCTGTAATCGAACAGGAAACTTTATCTCCTATTAACATTGTTATTGAAGCAATCGACAATGATGGAACAATTGTCTCTAGAAAAATAACAGTTGATGAACAGACATTTAATCAGGGAACAGCTAATTGGACTCCATCAAAATTTGCAACTCATACTATTAATGCAGAAGCGACTGATAATGAAGGAGCAATTGGTACTGCTACAATTATTATTACGATAAAGAAAAAAGATATTCAACCTACAGGCGATAAAGAAATTATAGCATATTTTACGCAATGGGATGCATGGAAAGCTCAGGCAAATGGATTTCCTGCTCAGGGTACATGTAATCAGCTCAATGTTGATTACTCTAAATATACTATGCTAAACTTTTCATTCTTCGGAGTAGCCAAAGACGGTTCATTGCACAGTGGTGACCTGAGAAATAAATCAATATATCAACCTGGAACTGTTCAGGAACCTGGAGAACTGCTATATGGAGATATTTACAGCAGTTTTGACTATTATCTTCTTTATGGAGAACTTGCCCCAATATGGGAATTTAATGCAGCTGCTACTGAAGCTGGATACGTATCAGATCCAATGGGCTGGTATAACACAAAAACCGGTTTAAGAGGAAAAATGCCTATTCCTCTTAAAAAAGAAAACGGAGCAAAAGGATTAATAGAACTTTGTCAGGAAAATAATGTAAAACTAATGGCTTCAATTGGTGGCTGGAGTATGTGCAGACATTTCCCTGAAATGGCAAAAGATCCTGTGAAACGTCAGAAATTTATTGATGATTGTAAGAGATTGATAAATATGGGTTTTGCCGGTATCGATATTGACTGGGAATACCCAGGACCATTTGCTGGAATGAACTTCACAGGTTCGAATGAAGATTATACAAACTTCACTACCCTGATGAAAGAAATCAGAGAGGCTATAGGTCCTGACAAGACTTTAACTGCGGCATTCAGTTGTGCACCAAATAAGCTTGCTGGTTTCGAGTGGAGCAAATTAGACAATTATATGAACTTTTATAATATAATGTCATATGATATTAACGGTGGCTGGTCTGACAATGCTGGTCATAATTCACCATTGTATGCTGACCAGGGAGAACTATCCTGGGATAATACATATAAATATCTTACAGAAACTGCAGGAGTTAAACCTGAAAAAATTAATATGGGTGTTGCGTTTTATGGAAGAGGAGTCATCACTTCAGGAACTGGGCAGCTAGGAGCTCCGACAATAAAACAGTCTAAATTTTTACAGCCTGACGGTCAAATAACTACAGCTGCAGATTATGACAACTGGGAAATAAATGTCTGGGACGGAACACCAAACTACGACTTTATAATGAAAAACACAACTGAATGGACTTATCATTGGGATGATAAAGCAAAAGTTCCATATAAGACAAATGGAAAATATTTCCTCAGTTATGATAATGTTGAATCTGTCGAACTAAAAGCTAACTATGTAAATGACAAGAATCTTGGTGGAGTTATTATCTGGCAGGTTTTCGGTGACTGGGATGTTGGTCCGATAGAACAAACATATGGCAATAAACTCCCATACACATCTGATATTAAAACTCCTTTAGTTGATGCTTTAAACAGAGTATTTAATAATGATGATAATAAAGCTCCAACTGTAGTAATAACTTCTCCCGAAGCGAATGAAATTATAACTCAAACAACATTATCTCCAATAAGTATCACAATGACAGCAACTGACTCTGATGGAGAAATAGTATCTACTTCAATAGAAGTTGACGATCAGAGTTTTAATGCATTAACAGCTAACTGGACTCCTTCTAAATTTGGTGATTTTACAATTATAGCTAAAGCAACAGACAACGAAGGTAGATTAGCAGAAACTTCAATTAATATTACTGTAAAAGACGGTAATACAAATAGTAACCCTGTTGTTAATTTTACTAGCCCTGCTGACGGTGATGTAATTATTCAGAAAACGCTATCTCCAGTTACAATTCAAATCACTGCAACTGATGAAGATGGAACTATTACTTCATCTAACATCACTGTAGAGGATAAAATTTATGATGGAACTAGTATAAACTGGACTCCTTCACAGTTTGGCATATTTACACTTAAAGCTACTGCAACTGATGATAAAGGTGCTGCTGTTGAAAAAGAAATAAGCATTGAAATTAAAGAAAAAGCAAATGATCCAATAGTTGTTAATAATGATGCTGCAACTGTAGATCAGGGAGAAACAGTAACCATTAATGCTCTTTCAAATGATACTGGAAGCAACCTACAAATTACAGCTATCGGTAATCCATCCATAGGTACAGCTGTTATTCAAAATAATAAAGTAGTTTACTCCGCTAATGCTAACAATTATGGAACTGATACTTTTACCTATACCGTAAATGATATCGAGCAAGGAATAATTACTGTAACAGTTAATAAAAATGGCGGCAACACAGGAGATGTTGCAATAGTTGTTACTCCAGGAAACCTTTCACCATGGTGGAATACATTCCGGATAACTGTTACCAATAATGGCTCTGAAACAATAGATGGCTGGAAGCTTGAATTTGATTCTCAATATGCAATCAATACTCCAGGAAATACAATAAAAGAATCACAAAATGGCGAACATTTTACTTATATTAACCAAACATGGGAAGGTGCCAAAGTAGTTAATGCAGGAAGCTCAATCACTTTTGATTTCGGTTTCAGCACAAATGGTACAACTCCAAATCCAAACACTTTAGTAAGAAATGTTACTTTTAATGGCCAAGGTGGAGGAAATGATGATAATGTAGTTCCTACAGTAGCATTCACAGCTCCTTCAGATGGAGATGTAATCAAACAAAGCACACTTTCATCAATAAATATTGCGATTTCTGCAACCGATGAAGATGGAACAATCGCATCATCAACCATAAAAGTTGATAACCAAACTTTTAATTCCGACAGTGCAGACTGGACTCCTTCAGCTTTTGGCACATATGCAATAACAGGAACAGCTATTGATAATGAAGGTGCTACAACGACTGAAACTATCAGCATAACAATTGAAGAAGATGGCGGAAGTAACGGATCTGCGCCTGATGTAAGTATTACAACTCCTTATAATGGAGCTACGATAGAACAGGAAACTCTTGCTCAGGTAAACATTATAGTCGAAGTTTCTGATGCAGATGGAGACCTAGACTCTGTTACTATCACTGTAGACGGTCAAACATTTAATGTTCAAAATGTAAACTGGACACCAACAAAATTCGGTAGCCACACTATTAATGTTACGGCTAAAGATTTAGCAGGAAATTCAGCTTCTGTTTTCAGCACAGTTCTTATAAAACTGAAAGGTGACGATTCATCAGCTTCTGTAAGAGGATGGCCTAATTATATTGCAATGGGGGCAGTCACAAGAACTATAGAGAGCCATCATGAAGGAAGGCCAGTTGATGCTGTATTCAAATATGCAGGTGACGGCGGCAATGGTGATAGAGGTACTATAAAATACCCAATATATACACATAATACTGCAAAAATGTGTGAATCTTTAACAGGTAAATACGGAATGAGAGTAAGACCAGTGATGGTAGTTTATACTGCTGAAATGAGTGGTGGTACGAACTTTGAAGATTTACATATTTATGATAATCTTACAAAACATTTCATTAATTTGATGAACACCACAAAAATCATGCAGTCTTATAAAACTGCAGAAAACCCTTATCCAGGTTCTATTGTTCTAAATGCTGACCTTCTTGGAATGGTACAACAGCAAAATTTATGGACTGCAATTGATGCAACACCTATAAAAGTACAGGAAGCATTATACAAAGCACATCATTTTGTTAATGACAAGTTTGAATATAATGGTGAACAATTAACAACAATGGAAATATTTGCAAAAATGCGCATAGGTAAATGGTCTGATTGGGATGTTAAAGTGCCATGGGAAGAGCATGTTACTACTAATATATATCCAATATTGTCTGAAGAACCTGTACCATCAATACCGCAATTCAATAATGACTTTAAAGGCTGGATCCAGGCTACTAACTGGGTAATTAAAACTTACAGCCCTGATGTTACTTTTGGATGGCAGGAAAATATTTGGTCTGGTAATTCGGCAAACTGGGTACATAACAATTATTCAGAAACTGACATCCAGCAATTAGTAGCAGGTCCAACAAGTACACTTTGGAATAATCTTGAAGTGTATACAGGAAAATATAAACCTGATTTCGTTGCCTTTGATAAATATGAGAGAGACTCTATTGGAGAAGTAGGAATTGGGTATTTCTTTAACGCCAGAGACTGGGACAACTATTTGACTTATGCAAGGCTAATAAGTAGAGATCTTGGAAACGTTCCGGTAATGCTATGGCAAATACCAGGAGGCCATTTACAAATAGAAGGTGGTATCGATACTAGAGAAAATCATGCTGCAACTGCACCAAATTATTTCTTTGGAGATACTAAATTGCAACCTGATTTAAGCAATGTAAAATCATATATTACAAGCATTGCACTTCCAGGCATTTATAACAGTGCTGCTGCAACAACAGGTAAATATCTACTGGAAAATGGCTATAACTGGTCAACTAACAATATGGACAAAGCAAAAGACAGTAATGTTTTCTCAATATTGTGGGGTGGTGGCGACACTACAAGTGTAGGAAAATATCCATCTGACGATGGTGGATGGTTATCCAACAAAGTAAATGAATATTACAATAATCCAACAGTTTTAGTTGAATAGCTAAAATAATATATTATCAAAATAGCCTCACCTTTTGGTGGGGCTGTTTTTTTTACTATTAAATTGAACAAATATAAATATTAAAAGCTGTTAATATTTATATTTGAGTTTATTATAAAAATAATTTGAATTTTTATATAGGATGTACAATAAATAATGGGAAAAATGCTTGGTATATTAGGCGGCATGGGGCCACTTGCAACTGCTGATCTATTTAAAAAAATTATAATTATGACAAAAGCTGATTCAGATCAGGATCATATTCATATTATTATTGACAGTAATTGTGAAATACCAGATAGAACACAGTTTATAAAAACAGGCCTAAATTCTCCACTTAATCAAATGCTTAACTCTGCCAAAAGGCTTGAATCAAACAAAGTAGACTGCATTATTATGCCATGTCATACTGCACATTATTTTTATGATGAAATTGCATCTCAGATAAATATACCATTTATTGATATGATAGAAGTTACGGCTGAATATATATCAAAAAATTATAAAGAAGTTAAGCAGATAGGCTTGCTTGCGACAGAGGGTATTTATATTTCAGGAATATATAAAAAAATATTTAATAAATTCAATATTAAAATAATAGAGCCTGATATTATATATAGAAAATATATAACAAATGCAATCTATTCCATGAAAAAAGGCTGTTTGCTTGATAAAAAAGAAATATATAAAACAATCAACCATTTAAAGGAAATGGGAACTGAACA
>DASCNA010000234.1:0-2694 GCA_036011305.1 Victivallales bacterium | reverse complement strand
ATCATGCTGCAGAATTGAAACACGGGCCAATTGCTCTTCTAGAAGAGAGAGTTCCTGTAATTGCATTAGCTAATGATGTACCAGGAAAAGATAAGATTATAGGTAATATACAGGAATGTAAAGCAAGAAAATCACCAGTTATAGCAACTGCAACAGCTGGTGATAATGAAATAGAAGAGCATGCTGATGATGTTATCTGGATACCTAAATGTTCAAATTTTATAAATCCAATTCCTACAGTTGTAGCTTTACAGCTATTTTCTTATTATGTAGCTAAAGAAAAAGGCTGCTCAATTGACCAACCAAGAAACTTGGCTAAATCGGTCACTGTAGAGTAGATATGAGAATTTATTCTGGAGTGTAAGAAATTTTGTTAATGAATTAAGATAATACCAAATTATGCATAAAGTTTTATTTGTTGGTTTAAGTCCCGGTTTTCAAAAAACTATGCTTTTTGAAAAATTTGAAGTTAATGAAGTTTCAAGATGCAAAAAATACTGGTTTGATGTGTCTGGAAAATGTATTAATTCAGCCAGAGTATTTTCCCAGTTGGGAGGTAATTCATTGTGTTTAACTCAAGTTGGTGGATGCAGCACTGAAAAATTTATAAGTTTAGCACAAAAATCAGTTAACTTATGCCCTGTACTTACAGAAGTTGAACCAAGAATATGTTATACCATTATCAATGAATCTGATGGAACAATTTCAGAATTAGTAGTAAATGAACCTGAAGCTGTTTTAGGTGAAGTTGAACATAATTTTATTGAAAAATTTAATGAATTAGTTCCTAACTATTCAGCTGTAGTTATTTCAGGCAGTAGACTTTCCGGGTTCTCAGATAAAATAATTCCTCGAATTGTCGAAAAATCAAAAAAGTTAAATAAACTTGTTTTTGCTGATTACAGAAATGAAGATTTGAAAAATTCTTTTATCAATGAGCGTATAAGACCTGATTTTATAAAAATCAATATGCAGGAGTTTTATGATACTTTTCATAATAAAAAGAACGATTTTAATTTTGAAAATGAGCTAAAAGAATTGACTCTTGTCTACAATAATGTTTTTATAATAACTCAGGGAGCAAAAGAAACAGTATATTGCGATAGAGGTAATATAGGATCATTTTTACCTGAAAAAATTAAAGCTCTGAATCCAATAGGCTGTGGTGATTCATTTACATCAGGGCTTGTAATGGGAGTTCTCGACGGTAAAAATCTTCTTGATGCTTTAAAACAGGGGAATGAAACAGCTAAAATGAATGCTTTGAATATTAGACCTGGATTCATAAAGTAGAAAATCAAATGCTAAATTAATATAAAGCAGTTTGAATAAATGCACTAATTAACTAATTTTATTTTTTAGGTAATATTTCTATTAATTCACTGATGCCATTGAGTTCATTTATTTTTTGGGTAGGTACTAATACTTCGTAGATTCCATCTGTTTCAGATTTAAGTATTATGGGATAGGTAAATTTTTCATTACCTTTATATTTTTTCTCAAATTCATCTTTATGGAAAAATATTAATTCAAAAGAACTGTTCTCTCTATATTTTTTCCATTCTTCTTTTTCTGTAAATACACCGTATGTCAGAGAACAAAGATTACAAGAATATGTATCAGGGTTCAATATTTTGTGTCCAATATCCATAAAAGTATTTATTTTTCCACTCTTTGCATTATATATAAATGTTATTTTCATAGGTCTTGATTCCACTGGTTGCTTTAATGGTATTATTTCGTTAGCACCATAACTGACGTTAATAAATAATGGACTCAGTAATACAAATAAGAGTGAAGCAATACTTGAAATTGTCTTCATGTAAAAACTTTCATATTATATAAATAATTTATTACAATGGTAAACATTATTAAGTAAAAAAACAACCAATAACAGTTCTTAATTAAATTGCTGATTCAGATATATAATTAAAATTTACACAACTTTTTTAAAGGCTTTGTTTTAGATTTGCACTTGTTATTTGAATATTTCACCATTGAGTGTATATTTTTAATTCATTTTTAGCTGTAATTATGTTTGTAAGCATAAATGAACTACAATTTTTTTTTAACTCTGCTTTTTATTGACTTAAGAATCTGACTATTTAATTTATCTAGAATTTATGATGTCTTATTTCTCACTGTAAATGTTCTGTTATGACAGTATGTATACGGAAAGAGTGTATACATGTTGAGATAAAATTATCGTATTTTGTATCTCTGATTTTTGTAATGAAAGATACATCAAGCTGCTTGCGTAACAGTTTTATATAGAACACTGATTGACAGAAAATAAATCAAAGGAAATTTGATGAACAGTAAAATTAAGTCATATATGACTAACTCATACCGTAATTATTTTATTGAGTTGATTTTTAATACGCCTCGCAGTATTAAGAGCGACCTTTTATCCGGGTTGACAGTTGCGTTAGCGCTTGTGCCTGAAGCCATTGCATTTTCATTTGTTGCCAATGTAGATCCAAAAGTCGGACTTTATGCAGCTTTTATGATGGGATTGATTACAGCAATATTTGGAGGACGTCCGGGTATGATTTCAGGTGCTACAGGAGCCGTAGCAGTTATTTTTGCACCCCTTGTTATTGCACAGGGAAAAATTGCAGGAGCAGATTCAGCACTGGGGTATCTTTTTGCAGCAGTAATAATTATGGGTATTATACAAATGCTTTTTGGATT
>DASCNA010000233.1:0-2361 GCA_036011305.1 Victivallales bacterium | reverse complement strand
CATGCAGCTACAAAAGACATTGTTGAAGCAGGGGTAAATATAGTTCGCGGTGGAGCTTATAAACCCCGTCCATCCCCACATGCTTTTCAGGGATTAGGCGAAAAAGGTTTAGAAATACTTAAAGCTATGAAAGATGAGTTTGGGGTTGCTATCATTACAGAAGTGGTCGGAGTTACTCATATAGAAAAAGTAGCGGCAGTCGCTGATTGTCTTCAGATAGGAGCTAGAAACTGCCAGAATTATCATCTGCTTGAAATGGTATCAAAAGTTGACAGACCAGTGCTTCTTAAAAGAGGGATGTCTACAACAATAAGTGAGTGGCTTTCTGCTGCTGAATATTTAGTAGTTAATGGGTGCCCCAATGTTATTTTATGTGAACGCGGGATACGAACTTTTGAAACAGCGACAAGAAGTACTCTGGATGTTGGCGCTGTAGCTGTCGCCAAGCAGGAATCACATTTTCCTGTAATGATCGATCCATCCCACGCTGCAGGTAAAGTTAATCTGGTTACTCCTCTTGCGTGTGCCGGTATTGCTGCAGGAGCAGACGGAGTAATTGTAGAAGTGCATCCTGATCCTGTATCTGCATTTAGCGATGCGGCACAACAGATAAAATCTAGTGAATTCGCCGATTTTATAAAGAGTGTAATGCCGTTTGTAAAGGCAGCAAAGAAGAAATGAATGGATGTTTCAAATAATAAATGAAGTAGTTGATTATGGATAAAAATAATACTCCCTGGAAAATATTAACTAGAGCAAAGATTCTACATACTTCTGTATTTGATATATATGAAGAGAAGGCTGTTTGCCCAAGAAATGGTAAAGCTGGTGATTTTTTTGTTATTGACTGTCCTAACTCATGGGTCAATATTGTAGCTTTAACGCCAGAGAATGAGTTAGTTATGATAAAACAGTACAGGCATGGTTCTAAAAGATTTGAACTTGAGGTACCTGGGGGATTGGTTGAAACTGGAGAAGGGCCTGAACATGCCGGTCTCAGAGAACTGAAAGAAGAAACGGGCTTTGTCGGAACCAAAAGCAGAGTTATAGGAAAAGTATGTCCTAATCCTGCATTACAGGGAAACTGGTGTTATACAGTTTTAGTTGAAGATGCTGTAAAAAAATTTGATACTTCTTTTGATGAAGGAGAGGATATTGAAACTCTGATTGTTCCCGTAAATGAGATTGATGATAAAATAAACGATGGTATTATTACACACGGTATTGTTTTAAATTCATTATTATTCTATAAACAGTTACTGGTATAAATTGGAAAATTATTATGAAAAGTGCATATGAATTGGCAATGGAAAGAGCAGGTGTTGAATCTGTTAAAAAACTGACTGATGTTCAGAAACAGAAAATATCAGAATTGGATGCAGTAAGTAAATCTAAAATAGCTGAAGCTAAATTGACTTATGAAGACAAAAAAAAGAGAGCAGCAGGTGATATCAGTGCTTTAAACCAGATATCAGAAGATCTTGTTGTAGAACTTGCTTCGATAAACTCTAAATATGAACGTGAAAAAGATAAAATAAGAAATTCATAATCAATGAAAGATAATATTACAGAAAATTTAAGCTTAAATCAGCAGCAGTATATGGAAACTATATTTTCTCTGTGTGCTGCTCATGAGCATGCTCATGTTAAATCCATAGCGGAAAGGCTGAATATCAGTATGCCGTCTGTAACTGAAGCGTTGCAGGGCCTTGCAAAGATGGGATTGATAAACTATAAGGCAAGACAGGCTGTAACAATGACTGAACGCGGTTTAAAAATAGGCAAAGAACTGCACATCAGGCACAAAGTATTTGCAGATTTTTTTAATGATATCCTTGGACTTAAGCCTGAGCATTCTGAAAATATGGCATGTAATATAGAACATGTTATTGATGATAAAGTTCGGGAAAGATTATCTGATTTTATTTTATTTTTACGCGAACCCGGCAACATTTGTGCAGACTCAATAGCAGATTTTAAAGACAGGTATAAATAATTACAAATTGACTAATTCGTAATTTGAAATTGTTAATTATATATATATTACAGTTACGCCGCTGCCTCCCGGAATATTCATAGTTTCTCCGAAAAATATATCTTTTATATATGAATTGTGCTTAAGATAACTTCTTATTCCGGTTTTCAGTGCGCCTGTACCGATGCCGTGTACTATCAGGATACTGCTGTATATTCCTGAATAAATAATTTTTTCCAGTTCGTATATAGAGTCTTCAACTGTCTTTCCATGTAGGTCAATGCTGATATCATAATTAAAGTGTAAGTTTGAATGCCTAGTTTTTTTTTTTTCTTCATGCTTTAAAGAGAGTTTTTTATATAAAAATTTAAATAAACAATTGTAAT
>DASCNA010000232.1:0-9635 GCA_036011305.1 Victivallales bacterium | reverse complement strand
TATTATTCAAAACGGCACTGGCACTGTCTATTAATGGCATCATAAGTGCAGCACCTGTACCTTCTCCCAGGCGTAACCCTAGATTCAAATAAGCTTCTTTATTTAAATGTTTCAGCATTAGTTTGTGACCGGGCTCCGTACCTTCATGGGACACTATTATGAAATCACATATTTTAGGACATAGTAATTGAGCTATTAATACGCTGGATGTAGATATTAAACCATCAATTATTACCGGTATCCGTTTAGAAGCAGCTCCTAGTATGAACCCTGCCATAGCTCCTATTTCAAAGCCTCCTATTTTCTGCAGGATATCAACGGCATCATTTTTATTCGGATTGTTTAACTGTAGTGTTTTTTCTATTACAGAAATTTTATTTTGTAAAATATCATCATTTATTCCAGTCCCGCGTCCTGTCACAACAGCTGGTTCTGTACCAGTTACTGCACATAGAATTGCTGTTGCAGATGTAGTATTTCCTATTCCTATTTCACCTAGACCGAAAACATCAGTTTTATTTGCTAAACAATCAGCTATTTCTATCCCGGTTTCAATGGATTTTATTGCTTGGCCTTTTGTCATAGCCGGTCCTTTGGCAAAGTTTGCTGTTCCGCTGGCTATACGTCTGCAGATAAAATTTTCGTTCTCAGGAATTTCTATTTCAGATTTTATGCCGACATCAACTACTACAACATTGCTTCCTGCGGACTTAGCCAATACATTTATTGCAGCACCTTCTTTTAACATTGTATATACCATTGGAACAGTTACTTCCTGCGGATAAGCGCTGATTGTTTCTTCAGTAACGCCATGATCAGCTGCCATTACAATATTTATTTTCTTTTCAAACGAAGGATGGTTTTTTCCAGTAATACCAGCTAAGTCCTGTGCAAGATCCATTACTTTACCAAGAGCCCTGTGCGGCATAGCAAGTGATTCGAGATGTTTTTTTGCGCTTAATGCTGTGCTATTATCGAAAACTGAAATTTTACTGATTACTTTATCTATAGAGTTCATTCTAATCCCCTTACAATAATAAGTTCAAATATATAGTAGCTTGCTGAATAACTTCACATTTACAATAATTCAAATGACAATTTAAGTGTTTTCTTTTATTAAACAACTTTTTTAAAAAGTATAGTTATGTAAAATCATGTTCAGAAATATTGAAAATTACAACTGCTTTTTTATAGATGAGTTTTGAAGGGAGAGCTAAAACTTTCCTGTTTTTAAGTAATCATTTCTCAAAAATGTGATCTTAAGCTGAATTAATAAATATTCTTATTGTCAAAAACAAGAAAAGATATTTATTATCGAAATAAATTGAAGAGCAATTATTGAATTTTTTACATAGTAATTCTTTTATATGAATAAGATACAGCTTAGCAAATGATTTGTTATTTACATTGCATGCTGGGATATAAAAGTAGCACATTGCAATGTCATTTCATTTAACTATAATCGCACTATAAACCTGGTATACTTTGAACGAACTTATTTTAACAAAGATGATATATGAATATTCTTGGAATTACTGCTTTTGTACATGACTCGGCTGCCTGTCTGGTGCAAAATGGTAAACTTATTATTAATATTGAAGAGGAACGGTTGAACAGAGAAAAGCACACTAATTGTTTTCCTGAGAAATCCATTAAAAAAATTCTGCAGTCTACCGGCTTAAAACCCAATGATATAGATCTAATTGCATTTAATTGGCAGCCATGGCGTTTGTTAAATCATGAATTAAGGTTTGCTATAAAATATCTACCCTTTTATCTAAAGATTCTTAAACTTAATAAACCTCCTATTAATTTTCGTTCAATAGCTAAAATATATATATTAAAAAAGTATATAAATAAAACGTTTAACGTAAAATTTAACACAAAAATAGAGTATGTACCTCACCATTTGGCCCATGCGGCATCTGCTTATTATTTATCACCCTATAATGATTCAGATATAATGGTTTTTGACGGATATGGAGAAAATAGCGCCACATCCGCTTTTACAGCCTTCAATACTAGAATTACTAAAAAATGGAGTTTACCTGTAGAAAATTCAATCGGCGTTGTTTATCGTAATTTTACTAAATATCTCGGTTTCAGAGAATTTCAGGAGGGAACCTTAATGGCCCTCGCTTCTTATGGGGAAAATGAATATAAAGATTTTTTCGAAAAGTGTTTTATCTTAAAAAAGGATGGAAAGTTTAAAGTTAATAGACAAATTCTGGGGTACTGGTCGTATAAAAATGGTTATGTATACAGGCACTTAGGAGCTCCTAGAAGTTATGATGAACCTATTTCACTAAAACATAAGAATATAGCACATTCTCTTCAATATGGGATCAAAAAAGCTTTATTACATGCACTGGAATATAACTCAAAAAAAAATAAGAACAAAAACTTATGTCTTGCAGGCGGCTGCTTTTTAAACTGTGATGTCAACAGCGATATTGTAAACAGTGGAATATATGAAAATGTTTTTATCCCTCCATTTACGTCTGACACTGGAGGAGCAATAGGTGCGGCATTGTATGCAGCATTCAATACCAGACGGGAAAGAAGAAAACCACCGACATACTTTTCTCCATATCTTGGAACTGAATATTCCAATGAAGATATAAAAAAAACTATAGACCTGTGCATTAAAACATTTATAAAAACAGATAATATAAACACTGTTACTGCACATGCACTTCTGGATGGAAAAATTTTGGGTTGGTTTCAGGGAAAAATGGAAAGTGGCCCACGTGCTCTGGGAAATAGATCAATTTTAGCATCACCATTTGAACTTAGGATTAAAGATAGAATTAATAATAATATCAAAAAACGCGAAACATTCAGACCTTTTGCTCCAATCGTTACACCTGAAGCGGCTAAAAAATATTTTGAAATCAAAGAACCGTTTTCTAAGCTTGCATTATATATGCTTTTAACTGTAAAAATCAAAAAAGAATATTATCATAAATTTCCTGCTGTAAGCCATGTAGATAATACTGCCAGGATTCAAATTGTAACTGAAGAAACAAATAAGAAATTATATGACCTTCTTATAGAATTTGAACATATTACAGGCTACGCAGTGCTCTTAAATACTAGCTTTAATGTAAGAGAACCAATTGTGTGTACACCTCAGGATGCTGTTGATACTTATTTAAAGACGGAGTTGGATGGATTGATAATAGGAGACTATTATACCTTTAAGTAGTGGTTGATCGAATAACAGCTAAATGAATCTCGTTTAAAATGCAAGAGGTATTATCTTAAAATATATTTTTATAAAAAATATAAATTAGCTTTAAATAGTGCCTAAACCTTTTATAGTGCATATCTTTATTTTAAGATTAACTGAAACTAAGAAAGGTAAATTATGAAAAGTAAATTTATTATTTTTCTGATTACACTATTCTGCGCTGCAGGATTTATTACTACAGTATCAGCTGCCCCCACAACTGCAAAACAAGATACAACAGTACAAGAAACATCTTCCTCTACTCCTTTGCGACTTGCTGTATGGCCCGGTGTCTGGTATTGGCCAAAGAATCTTACCGTAAATGGTTTGAGCTTAGGACTGCTAGGTTCATATGGTCCGGCTGAAACTGTCAACGGAATTGATTTTGGGTTGTTTTTAAGCCAGTCAAATAATGTGAACGGTCTGCAGTTTTCATTGTTCTGCGATAGTAAAAATTCAAATGGAGTACAACTGGGTATTGTTAATTTAGAAAATAATTTTGCTGGTGCTCAAGTTGGCCTATATAATGAAGCAACAGATACAGGTAGCTTTCAGCTAGGATTGATCAATAAAGCTACAAAGTCCAGCGGATTTCAATTAGGGCTCATAAATTTTATGCCAAACGGATTATTTCCAGTTCTGCCGCTAATTAACTTTAATTTTAAATGATTTATTCTGCTGACAGAAAATAGAATCTAATAATTTTAAGGGTGCAGAAATTTCTATAGTCTTTATACTTTTTCTGTGTTCTTATTTATTTTTCTTATTGGAAAACTCCAAGTTCAAAAGGTATTCTTTTCGCCATAAACCGCCGCCATAGCCTACAAGTTTGCCATTTGCTCCAATTACCCTGTGGCATGGAACTATTATTGATATTGGATTACGTTTATTGGCATTGCCTATAGCTCTGACAGCCTTAGGATTATTAATAATTTCAGCCTGTTCTTTATAGCTTTTTGTGATACCATAAGGGATGGTCAACAATGCATCCCATGCCTGCTTTTGAAATAAAGTACCTATATTTATATCGAGCGGTATGTTAAAGTTTCTTCTTTTTCCTGCAAAATATTCTGTAATTTGAAGGAATAATTCATCTAGCAGCTTTTCAGCTTTAGCACCAGATCCAAAGTTTAAATTTTTACTTACAACACTTAAATTCTTTTCGCACCTGTCCAGGCCTGTAAATTCTAAAAGAGAGATACCATTGTCTGAAGCTGCAGCCAGCATGTCTCCAATCGGAGTAGATATTTTTCCTGTTTTTAATTCAGAAGTTATATTTTTTCTCATTTTAAAATCCCTTAAGTTTTATTTTGTTTGATACAGTTATAAACTTGATAAGCTATAACCTGCTGTCCTAAAGAAGATAAATGCTGCGAATCCCAAAACAGATAGTCTGAAATTTCGGCTCCCTGACCTTTTGTTAACTTGTCAACATTATCAGACATAAAACTTCTTCCGAATTTTCTATTAAATATACACCCTTTTTTTGACAGTTTATTAAAAATAGGGAGTAAGTCGATAAATACAATATTAAAATCACTCTGTCTATTCAATTCGTCAACTTTCATTTCCAGATATCTATTATAATTCTCTGCACCTTTTGATAAAATGGAAGCAATAATTTGGCGTGAATATTTAAAATTTAACTTAAATTTACCTAAGATATTTCCAATCATGGGGAGCATGCCGATATTATACTGCGAAAGAACAATAATATTTTTGGTTTTTGTAGGTGATTTTATCAGTTCATTTAATGTATTAACTGCCAGTTCAGGCAGTTTGCCTGACAGCTTATCCTTATTAAAATTTTTCCACCGCTTAGGCAGTGAAGTCAGACTACCTTCAGTTAATTCATTAAAAACATTGCCGATATCATTTGCGCCGGTCCACACAATATAAAGAGTATCATTATTTACATTAACTCTTCCGTTGTGAACATCATCATTAAATATTTTTATCTGTCTGCAGGTTCCCGGTATTGCCAGATCATGTAAATAGTCAATTTGAACAGGATTTTTTCTGAATTTTTTCTGTCGATTAAATACATCTTCTAAAGATAATGGATTTTCTTTAGAGTCAAATGGAATTTTCCATGGTTTCTTGAAATACACAACATGCCGGCAATCATCATTGGATTGGGCACCGCACCACGAATAATTGATTGAGATATTATCAAATTTCCGTTTTTCATTTTCAGTTTTATCATACAACCAACCCCATGGAGCAATATCTTTATCTTTTATTAACCCGTTATCATATGCCATATTCATGAAATATTGAGTCCAATTTACAGACGCAGATTCTCTGTTACAGCCATTTAGTAGGGGCAGGGAATACTTATGTGAATTGAGAGAAGAAATATCTGGATGTTTAAAAACTTCATCACTGCCAGGTACCTTAAATGATTTATTGTGAGGATTTACAGGATTGGAAACAGGGACATAAGATAAATTAGAAAGTATTTGATTAATTACTCCGTCAACTGTTTGTCCTTCCTGCTTTTTTGTTTTCTCAACATCGACTAATATATCGCTGCATGGAACATTGCCGATATCGCTTTGACTGTCTCCAAAAATTATTACATTTGAGTACATAAGAACGATCTTATATTTATGATTTTAGATTTCAGATATAAATTATAAAATAGCTTTGATTTAAAAACAGTCTTAATTTATATTTTAAAATAATATTTAAAGATTAATTAACCTATTATATTACCGTTTTATCAAAACCTAAGCTTATAAGGAATATTTTCAATATGAATATAAACCGTCTGACATGGCTGTCATATTTAATATTCGTATTTCTGGGATGTGTTTTTATATCTCAAGGAATTATTATTTTATACTTGTCTAAAACTTATAATATTGGTCTGGCATATGTCGGATACCTGTTTTTTATTACTGCTGCAATGCAGGCTGCTGCTACTTATATCAACGGTTTTCTTTTAGAAAAGGTTAATTTAAAAATAGAGGCTTTTATAGGTCTGGCAGCAATATTTATCAGTTATCTATGCCTTATTTCAGGTTATCTTCCTCTTTTTATTTTTGGACTATTCCCTTTGGGACTTGGATATGGAATATTGATATCAATACCGAATTACCTGATAGTAACTCTCCATCCTGAAAAGAAATTTCAGAAACTGAATATTTTAAACTTTTTCTTCAGTGTAGGCGGAATAATAGGACCGTTGATTCTGGGGCAACTGCTGAACATGAACTGGCACTGGCAGATAGTAGTGCTTTTGAGCTGTGTTTTGATGGTATTATTGGGAATATTTACCTACTATATACCATTTAATAGAATCCAATCCGATGCACAAGTAAATGATCAGAGCGAAACTCAGGCAAAACAGCGGTGGCATATCAGTATCTATCTTCTTTTTGGCGCAATTCTTTTTTATGTTGTGTCTGAGTGTGTATTTTCTACATGGATAGTTTCCTATCTAAAACTCAAGTATAATTTTTCAATTCTGAATGCAAGCCTAAGTCTTACAATATTCTGGCTGTTTATTACTTTTGGCAGATTTGCCTCAGATAAAGTTGGACGCTATATGAAAATATATCAGTTCATTATATGCTCAACGCTTTTGGCATTTATAGCTTATTTCTTCCTATTAATTTTTCAAAACCCGTTGTTTATTTTTGTAATGATCGCAATTATGGGAATCGGATACGCAGGTCTCTACGCATCTATACTCTCTTACGGAATAGATCAGTTAAAATACAACAGCCCGAAACTTATGAGTTTTTTGGTTTTAGCAGGTACTATTGGAACTATTTTAGCCCTTCCTATTTCAAGTTTTTTTGTTCGACACTTCAGCATACTCAGTGCTATTTTCTTTGGCTTTCTGATTTTAGGCGGAGTTGTGGTATGTGTGATACTGACACTGTATGACAAGAGTAATCTTGCTGTAGAATATAAAAAGAGAAGACTTTGGGGCGCTATTACCAGAAGGTCAAAGATTGTTTTAATAAGGCATATCTGGCAGCGTAGATGAACTGGACCTGTTGCCGAGTTGCAAACAATTGCTTATAATATATAAAAACAACTTCTTTAAAAATCTGTCCATTTTAATGAGAGGTAAAAATAGTCATGGACTATCATTTTATTAAAACTTTAATAGATAAAAAGTTACTAAAATTAACTCCAGAAAAACCAATAATATACACTAGTGGTAATTCCGGTCCTGTATATACTGATTTGAGACCTCTTTTATCCTATCCTGAAATAAGAAATAAAATAACAGACGAATTCATTAAACTAATACATCAAAAATCTCTTTTTCCTGAAATAATCTGTGGAGTTGCTACAGGTGCTATAGGATGGGCTGTATTAATTGCTGATAGACTAATATTGCCGTCAATATATGTAAGAAAAGAACAGAAAAACTATGGTATGAACAAACAGGTTGAAGGAATATCCCCTAAAAGTAAAGATGTTATTATTATTGAAGATATGATTGGATATGGAGTATCAAGCGTCGCTGCTTGTAAAGCTGTAACAGGACAGGGTGGTAATGTAAAAGCTTGCATGTCGATCATGAATTGTAATATTAAAGAAGCTGATAAAAATTTTAAGGAACTGCAGATTCCTTATTACAGCTTAACTGATTATAGAGAAGTTATTAATATAGCATTGAAAAATAATTTACTTAATAATAACCAGTTTAATATGATTAATGATTGGTTAAATAATCCATATGGCTGGTATCCAAACAGAATAAATGAATTAGGTAAAAAGTGATGCAGTTATTTATCTCCAAAAACCTTTAGAAAACTTTATTAATATTCAGTGAATATATATTGCTTTTGAATAACTTTTACAAGTTCGATATTATTGTCTTGAATTGTATAATGATTCAAAATCTTTAATATTTTTACTTAAGTTTTCTATATTGAGTTTATCTAAAGACTGCTTCGTTTTCATGGCATTAACTATAATTGAATGTAACAGCTTAAGCTCATCAATATAGTTTTTATCTGTAGTTTTAATTCTCTGTGCAAGAAAATAATTTGAAGCATTATTTATTATACTATTTGCCGACCGGCTTTTTTCCTCCGTCCATCTAATTATCTGATTATAATTTATTGGCTTAGTTGCTGATAGTTTTTCTATTTCTTTTATAGATTTTTTTATAGTTGTCGTATCAAGAATCATCTCTTTAAAAACAAGGTCATCATCATAAATTCCACATGGAACCTGACAGTGAGAATAAGCGCTATTAACTGCAAATATAACAGCTATAACTATTAAAGTTGCTATTGCTGGTTTTCTCATTTAAAATGCTCCCTTAGTTTATGAATTTTATGCTCAAATTATTTGTTGATTTTATCAGTAAACTTAAGAAAAAACACTTGATTGTTTAAATTAAATTTATATAACGAAAGACTGTGGGGAGAATATTTTAAATTTCTAAATAGAAATTTGTCATTCTATATTTTGTTTTTTTATAACAAAAAATCCCCAGAACAGATAATAATTCAAAAATAAAAAAGGGGTAATCTTTATGCGTACAATCATTATGGGAATGTTAGTTCTAGTAACAATTTTAACTTTTAATTCAGCTGCATTTGCCGCTCCGGAAATATTTGTATTCTTAGGTGGCGGACCGGCAAATGAAAATCTAGAATTTATAAATCATCCGGAAATATCCGGTGCACAAATAATTTATCCATGGAAAGTGTTGGAACGTAAAAAAGGAGTTTATAATTTTCAAGCTATTAAAGATGATTTAGCCTTTTTGAAAAAATATAATAAAAAGCTTTTTATTCAAATACAGGATAGATCATTTACTATTGAGAACATTCCTGTTCCTGATTATTTACTAACAGATGAGTATGACGGGGGGGTAATGAAACAACAGGATTTTGCTGGTGAAGGTAAGCCTACTGGGTATGGATGGGCTGCAAAACAGTGGGATCCTAAAGTGCAAGAACGCTTTCAAAAATTACTGACTGAACTTGGTAAAGAGTTTGATGGAAAAATTGCCGGCGTTAATCTTCCGGAAACTTCAATAGATTTTGATCCTAAAAAAGAAAATATAAAAATTGATGATAAATACTACCAGGGAGTCTTGAGTAATTTAGCTGCATTAAAGCAAGCATTTAAAAAGAGCTACGCTGTTCAATATGTAAATTTTTTCCCGGGCGAGTGGAATAATGATCAAAAATACATGGAAGGCATTTTTAATTATGCTGTTAAAAATGATATTGGCCTTGGCAATCCCGATACAGTTCCATACAGAAAAGCACAAATGAAAAACAGCTATCCTTTTTTTAATAAGTATAAAGATAAACTTAGGGTTATTTCAATAGCTGTTCAGGAGCCGGATTATACATATACAAATCCTAAAACAGGTAAAAAATTCACTGTTGAGGAAATCTATGATTTCGCTGTGAAT
>DASCNA010000231.1:0-9118 GCA_036011305.1 Victivallales bacterium | reverse complement strand
TTCCTGAACCAGTAACTCCGAGCCCGACTACCTTTACAGATATGTTTCCAAGATCATTGACCATAGCTGCATAGCAGTCGCGCGCTGCCTTTACCGGTTTTCCATTCGTTCTTAAATAAACTGAGGAGATAACGGCATTGTCTTCTAGTCGTAACAGAACCGATTTTGTGGTTGTGGATCCGACATCGAGACCGATTATACATGCATCATCACTCTCTGGTTTACATGGATCAAATTCTCGGAAAATGACACGATGCTGTGCTTCAACCAGAGGCGGCAGAACAGAAAAGGAGGATATCCTTGAATCGAAGCATATTGTGTTGACTTGCTGCATCTTTTGCTTTCGGGCACAGATGGCGGCTCCCAGTGCTTCAAAGTATTCACCTTCTTCAGGAATGATGAAATGTCCGATTTTTTTTCTGAGATGGTCCATTATGTAAGAGTTTCGAGTCACTCCTCCAACGAAAAGGATGGGGCCATCTAGATGCGATTGCGCAAGCTCCACTATCTTCTCTGCAACCATAACACCCAACCCAGCTGCAACCTTTCCTGTCGGCATCCCTTTATTGAGGGCATGAGTGCAATCACTTTTACAGAAAACTGAACATCGGCCCGAGACTTGAAATGCGTCTGACTTGTGAGCCAACTCGATTGCTTCCTCAAGTGAAATATTCATTCTTCTAATCTGCTGGAGAAAGAATTCTCCTGTACCTGAGGCACACTTGCTTCCAGTCCTGACATTTATGATCTGTCCAGTTTTATCCAGTTCATAAAAAACAAAATTTTCACTCCCCAGGCTGATAAGAGCACGGATCGTATTGCCACTTTTCATTCTATAGTAGTTTAGTGCATATTCGCTGGCTTCAGGCTCAGTTATGGTGGGTTGATTGATAGTTTCTTTGGCTTTGCGTCCCGTTATACAAATAAAGTCATGTCGTGGAAAATCAGGAGATGAAAGCAATTTCAGAAGGGTGTCCTTTGGATTGCCTTTATTCGAAACCACAGAGGACTTTAAAATAGTAAAGTCATCCTGTCCATCTTTGGCTTCGTAGCCATTGTTGTCTTCCCTCCACAGAAGGGAGACTATTTTTATTGATGAAGCACCAAGACAAATCCCTAGTGATGTTTTTGTTTCGATAAATCCTTCTGAGTCGGTAAGCCCATCTGATTTTGCAAATTCGATATTGTCTCTTCCGAATAGTGAAATCTGTTTTTTATTCAAATAAATATCTCCTTATCCGTCTATTATAATTGTCTGATTTTATCTTTATAAAAAATTGAACCGGGCATAAACATTAGTATTGATATAAACATTATAGAGATTTAATCTGGATCGTCAATAGATTTTAGTTGGTATATTCTCTAGTATATATAGAGGTTGTCAATATAGATTTGAAATTGTTAGTTTATATCTTCCCATTTCCTGTATTTCCAGATACACTATCTTGTACATATTAGCATTACTGTATGTCAGTATCTGTTGGACAGTCCAAATAGGTGGATATTTATTTTGCTTGTATGGGTTTATTAAGTTAATTGTGCTACTGGTAAATAATTTAATCTAAAGGCTCTATATAGTCCACTCTTTAAATATTGAGATTCAATATAACCTCTTATGAAACCAAGCTTCAGATCTCATATGATTCTTTAATTGTATTATCTAACTCATCATTTATTCCCTCATATAGAAATTCATGTAATCATGCTATTAAAATAATATTCTCTTATCGCGGGATAGCTTCTAGCTTCACCAATAAATTTTCCATATAGCATGACATTCCACACTGAATATCGGGAACAACATATAGCATCACCAATGTTAATTCGGATTTTTACATGAATTATTTTATTAAATTAAAATAAAGATAAACCAATTATAATTAGAGTGCCTGCTTAAGCTCAACAAGCTTTAGTCCTAACTGACCAGCTCTTTTTTCAAGGTTTATTTTTATTCTATCTCTATAAGTTTTTTCATAATAATCTGCCCCAAGTTCTACAAATGATCTTCCATGTTTTAATGTATGGTAATATATAATAGCGATTTTCCTTGCGGTAGCAGTTACAGCTACTCCAGGGCCTGCTTTTTTTCTCATTCTTCTATAAAATGCTCCAAGATAACAATTACTGTTTCTCAAAGTTACAGCAGCAGTTTTAAATATTTGTTTTGCCCTGTTATTAACCCTTTTTGTTCTGGATGACAAAAGTTTACCACCAGTAATTTTCCTATTTGGAGAAAGGCTCAACCATGAGCAAAAGTGTTTTTCAGTTGCCCATTTGTTCATATTAAAACCTGTTTCTGAAATAAGAGTTAAAGCACCAAGCATATCTATACCGTTAATATCTGTTATCTCTGTACCAATTACTGATTGAAGATATCCTGAAACTTTTGAACTACTGCCCTTAAAAGCCCCTTTGCGTCTGTTTTTAAATTTTTTAGGTTCGACTGTATTAATACATGTACTGGATTTATGAAATTTATTTTTATAATTTTTCCCTATTTTTGCTATAAGCTTTTCAGTTTCATTATCACATTTTTTTATCTGCTTATTTACGTGATTATAAGAATCAACAGCCTGTTGCAAAATAAAGATTTCTTCTTTCCGGTAATTACCTGTTAATGCTTTGGCTATCGTTGACTCACTGGATTTTATCCTCTCATTGCGATATTTTGCCAGCACATAGGGATCATGTTCGCCCCGTAGTATAGCATTAATTATTTTCATACCTACTTCTCCGGTTATATCGCTGATTACTTTCTCTAGAACAACATTCATCAGCCTTAAAGATTTTTGCATATGCTGTATATGCTTACACGATTCTTCAACTAAATTTTTTCGATGTCTCATCAGTACTCTTAATCGACATATACTATCTTCAGGTCTAAACGATGCCTTTAATAATCCATAACTATGAAGCCGCTGAATCCATTGACAGTCAAATCGGTCTGTTTTGGGTCTACCTGAAACATTTTTGAGTTCATGTGCATTAACCAATACAACATCAAAACCTCGCCCTTCCAACATTTGAAAAAGTGGAATCCAGTATATACCTGTTGATTCCATTGCAACTGATTCTATTTTACATTCAGAAAGCCAGTTACATAACTTTATTAAATCAGGAGTAAAACTCCCAAACTGTTTAATGTTTTCTTTGGATGCATCTTTTTTAGGAACACAAACCCACATCTCTATTGATCCCACATCAATACCCGCAGAATGAGAATTAAGCATTTTTAAAGTCTCTCTATAAGAATTTTTGACTTTTGGTGGAGCTGATTTAACTTTATTAGGCATTTTATTCTCTCCTTTTTTCGGTTATTAATTCAATTAAAGAAAGATAAATATAATGCCTTATGCTTTAGAGGAAAAGAATATTGAATCCACCTCAAGACTTTCGGCTTAATGGTAGTTTCTTTTTAAATTTTGTAGGCAAAGGACGACTCAGACACTGAATAATGGATAAGTAATTTCTTTTTTATTAAGCTTTTTGGATAATTATTCGAGTCCATGCCTTACCAATATACTCAGCAATATTCTTTTGTGATAACTTTAAATTTTTTCTTAGCGGTTTAAATTCTTTACAATTAAAATAACATTTAAGTGACACATATACATCTTATTAAAATATATCACCATTAAACTGACACAATGTCAGTTTAATTCCTCGTAATTATAACATATTTAAACTGTTTATTTAATAGTTTAGTATTTATTTTATATGTTAACAAAATTAGGTCTTTCCTATAGGAAGTTTCAATTTTCCCAATTGTCTTTGGGGGGTAGATAGTTATAAGAAATAACAAATTATTTCTTCCGACATTTTTCCGCTCCATTTCAAAATGTTGATAAACTTTAACGTTAGACACAATAATAAAGGAATAAAAAAATGAACAAATATGAAGCAATTGAATCGAAAAATCAATTCATCGATATGGCATTGGTGATATTAGACATGCAAAACGATGCGATGGATATTGTACCAACTGGTAAGTCAGTTATCCCAACTATACAAACAGTATTGAATACCTGTAGGCAAAAAAATATTCAGGTTATTCACAAAAAAAGGGTGCACCGTGAAGACGGCATTGATGTTGAACGCTTTAGAATCAAACTATTTAACAATAAGCCATTCGTGGTAGAAGGTACTCATGGAGCCAAAATTATAAATGAACTGAAGCCTATTAAAGGAGAAGCAGTTGTAATTGGAACACGCTTCAGTGGTTTTTTCCAAACTGACCTACAGCAAATTTTAACAAGACTTGGTATAAAAACGCTTATTGTCTGCGGAATACAAACTCCAAATTGTATTCGCGCTACCATAACTAATGCCATAGCTTATGACTATGATGTAATTTTGCTCAGGGATGCCACCGCCGCACAAACACCTGAAATTCATGAAGCAAATATAATCGACATCAAGAATATGGGCGTTTCTATAATGACCTCAAGTGAATTTTTCCATTCTCTTGAGCAAGTAAAATAATAGAGTGAATGTTTGATTTAAGTGTAACTTATATAATTAAATTGTGCTTTTTTTATAGAATTATCTTGCGTACTGAACTCATTTTAGGTAAGAGATCAAGAACAGATATAGAATCAATCGAGGTATCAAGTTGATATATCGAAATATTTTAACGTTTTTTATCTCTTTTATTTTAGCTGCTGAGTAAAAAATATAATTAACCATCTAAAGAGCCAAGGAATACGTGTTCTAAAGTTGCCTGAGAAATAACATTCCATTTTGTATCAGGTTTTGGTAAGTTGGCTTTTTCAAGTGATTTCATAGTCCATGCCATATTTTTTACCATATTTCCTTCTGACATAGAACCTGACATAGAATTCTCCTTATCATATGTATATTTTCTTAAATAAACAATTTTTCTACATATAGCTCGGATTTATGTTAATATGGATTGATTCTTTTTTTACATTAAAAACTGAATAGTATATTATAAAATCATTTTATAGTATAAGAGTATTTAATAACAGGTTTCTACTATTTAATAATATGAAAATTACACGATTTATAACACAACTTTATTTGCAGCCTGCTATTTGAAGGATATTTGTTGATATAGATTTTATCTATACCAAATATACTGCAAGTAAAACAATTGGCATTTTATGATGGAAAAGATCTTGGAGATATTCTGATAAAAAATGGTCTTCCAGTCAGATATGATGGAGGTACTAAAACTAAGGATTGGTGCAAGTAAAAAATTAGAATACAATTTTATTTACTATATGCCATTTGAGTGTATATGTTAAATTAGATTTTTTATTAATACGAATATAAATATGGCTTACTTCTGGTTTAAACCTACTCTATATTTGTTATGGTAAAGGTTATCACCCAAATATAGTCTGATACTTTTCGTTATGGCCTTAAGGTCACACTTGTTCCCTTTCCTTGTGCCTTCACTATTCTTTCAACTTTTTTACCACTTAGTACATAGGAAATGTTTATATGTGAACCATTGTCAACGGTCAATGTTCCTTTTTTTTTGTAAATTATCATTACTTTTTTGGTTAAATGAATACCATTTTTGAAGTAATTAATGGTAAGCAGTACTGATTTCTTTGTATAATTTGTTATTGTTAGCTTTGTATATTTAAACTCTAATTTTGTTTTTTTATATGCTGTGCGTGATGTCTGTTTCTTCTCTACGATGACAGATTTTGCTTTTGTTAGCTCTGTTCCCATTGTTATTGAATATGAAAACAAAAATAGGCCAAGATTTAATACAATAAGTAACCTGCTTCTCATAGAATTTTCCCTTGTTTTTAATTATAAATACTACTATCTACTTTGTGCGTTTATTTTTATAGATTTTATTTCATTTATTCGAGTATGCACTACAGAAAAAAAACAAAAGGGAAAATAATACCAGATTAATTGATAGAATTTTGATTTTACTTCCGAACAACATTATTGCTACGTTTTTAATGTATCGATAAAAACATTATAGAGATTTAACATTTGATTGTCCATAGATTTTTGGATTAACCTTTGTCCTTCTGCGCTTCTTTCCAGTGATCTGAAGGAGTTCATGTAACTGCTTATGAGAATATTACATCAAATTTCTATAAATGAATTCCAAATATTTCTGTAGATTAATATTCATAGTTCTACAGCTTTGTATTAAAGTCATATGATTTGCCATAGCTTTTTCAGTTCTGCTATTTCCTAGATAAATCCAATTTTTTCTATTACTTAATACTAAAGGTCGTTTAATTGTAAGTATAAACTCTATATAAAATTTCCCTATCATAATGCATTAATATATTGTCCGCTAAATGTTCTTTCCTTTACAGGATCACCATATGGAGTTAGAGAAACTAAAACAGAATTTCTGCGATTTTTATACAATTGACATTTTATTTGGAAAGTGTCTTTTGATATTACATTATCTTATAATTTAGTTTATTCCTTTTATCTACCCGAATTATTCAAAACTTATTTTGAACAGAAAAGCAATTATGAATATGATACCCAGGAAATGAATAATATCCCATATCACAACGTAGGGAGAAATAACGATTTGCGGGTACTTTGCCATATATGCAAAGGTAACAGGATTATAGATGAGAATTAAAATAATTAATATTATAATTGATATTTTATAAAAAATATCTTTGTTTCGTCTTTTATGGTTATAGATAATTATTTTTATTGAGTAATATAGAAGCATTAAAAGACTTAATAAAAAGATTATTACTAAGAACCTAATGTGATCAGGGTTAAAAATAAAAGATTTAGTTGATATAAGGTTTAAGTTAGACTTTAAAAATTGATTATAGAAGATTATATGCTCAATTGTAAGAATAACAAAAGCTGTAATGCATAAAAATGAGGCGATAAATATTAAAAATTTTTCTTTATGTTTTAAGTTCATGTTTAGTAAATAAAACACTCAATTAGTAGAAAGGTTACAAAATACAAAGATACTTTATTATAAGCATAAGGGAAACTCTTTTTTTTACCATATTAGAGCTCGGAAGTTTAAAATTAATTTACAGTTTCTAATTCTTATTATTCATGATAAATCAATTGTAGGTTTTTTCTCATATATAAAAAAATAGATGCATGAACAAGCAACTTACCATAGGCTCAATATAGTTAGTACTAATTTTGGACTAAATAATGTAATAAATCACTAGAAATACTAATAAATATCAATAAAATCAACAATTTTTATTAAGGTAAAAAGAATGGTGGAGGTGGGGGGAATCGAACCCCCGTCCTAAATAAGCTTTCCGAAGATATCTACATGCATAGTTCATCTATAAGTTTATCGTCCTTCCACTTAGCCGATGAACAGGCGGCTTCCAGACTATTTCCTCTATAAATTCGATTTTGTCCCAAGGAACGAAAAACAAAATCTAAGTAGTAATAACTGTTGACCTACTACTATCAGAAAACAGTTTTGCTCTTAATCTTAGATTAAGCAGCTAGAGGCATTGCCTCGAATTGTACTGTATTATTTTTAGCACTTATTTTTTTAACCGATTATTTACGAGGCCAACGGTCATCCTCGACATGCAATCAACGTTCTACCGACCCAGTCGAAACCAGAACACCCCCATTAAAGGGTGTATAAATATAAGCAATTTTCATAAATAAGCAAATTGTTATTATAAGATAATTTACTGCAGGAGCTATAGTATTAAAAATCTTACATAATAAAATAAATATAAAATCAAAATAGGGCTTAGAATATGAACTATAAAACTAGAGCTGCATTTATCATTCTTTTTTTTACACTTTGTAGCTTCTCTATCATTTTAAAAGGTAATAATGACAGCAGTAATAGCATAGATAATAATCAAGGACAGATAAACAGTCTGGCAAATCCAAATATTAAAACAAAAGAATACAAAACATATCTTAAGAAACAAAACGAACTATCGGATAATCTGGAAAATTTGACTAAAACTAAAACTCCTTCACCGCTTTACGATATAAAACAATATCAAAAAGATCCAAAACTGAAAAACAGTATCGGCAGTTTAAATTCGCCGAATATAAAAACTAAACAGTATGACACTTATGTAAAAAAGCAGAACTCGCTTTCCAGTGATCTGAAAAATATGACAGAAGTTAAAACTCCTTCTCCTCTTTACAGTAGTAAAGTACAGCCGAATGATCAGCTTCCCAATTATAACACTCCTCCTAAGTTAGGCAAAAAAGATTATGAACAATATCTTAAAATTCAACATGCAACTACAAGCAAATTAGATGATATGACAGGCAGCAGTTTTCAATCTGAGAATTTAAATTCTCAAAATGAAAATAATTTATCAAACAAGTTTCTGGAACCTCCTAAACTTAATACTCAAGATGTCAAAAACTATATTGAATCGCAAAATGAAAGTAAAAATGAAATCAACAGTATAAATCAACTTACTAACTAGGATTAATTCATATGTAGGTGAAATAATTTAGATACTGGAAGTGAAAATTACATTATGTATTTACCAGAAATATTTTTATACAATAACTACTATAAATTTAGTATTTTTTTGATATTAATAATTCTAATTTCTTCGTGCAGTAATGTTAATCTCAAATATATCGGACAAAAATTAACTCCTACTGAACATGTTAAAATACTGTTTTCAGATAAAGATATTAAAGAGAAATACAAAGTTATAGGTAAAGCTATCGTTACAAGTTATAATGAAATAAACACTGAAAAAGTACAAAATGATATTATCAATAAAGCTGAACAGGTTGGAGCAAACGCAGTTGTAATCAGAAATTATAATATAGTTCCTGGTCGCGAACACTATTTAAGTAGTTCATCATATAATGAATATTCACCTTATTCTCAGACAAGCAATTATAATGGATGGGGAGACCAGATGTTTGATGAAGGTATGACACCTGATAAAATATTGGAATACAATTACATCCTCAATGTACAGTTTATCAGATACAAATGATTGTTAGAGCTTAAAAATTAGAGATCAGAAAATCTATGTTAGATGGAGATAATAATAAATTACGAATTTAAAATAAGGTGATAAAAAATGATATTTATAATTAAAAAAATTATTTTATTATTATTTTTTTTAATTCTTACTTCCTGTGAGATAGTTAATATTAAATATTCCGG
>DASCNA010000230.1:0-12074 GCA_036011305.1 Victivallales bacterium | reverse complement strand
ATCCTGAGAATGATGTTGTAGGCCATATGTTTGAAAATCAGTTTCAAACCGATGAAGATATAGAAAAAATTAAAAAAGCGGTAATAACACATAATTTAATTGAAACTGAACGGCGGCTAGGTATTGCAAATGAACTTTTTGACGGGCTGCTTGAAGTGCGCTCATGCGGAGTTGACCCATACCTGTCACTGTGGGATCCCATAGCTACATGGATGGGAGTTGAGAATGCTTTGTATGCCATGATTGATAAACCTGATTTTGTACATAACCTTTTAAACCGTATGACAGAATGTTATCTGGACATGTTGGATCAGCTTGAAGAACAGGGATTGCTTTGTATGCCTCAGAGCCTTGTACACTGTACAGGTGCATGGACTGATGAACTTCCTGCTGCTGATTTTAATCCTGAAAAACCAAGGACAAAGGATATTTGGATGTACGGACTGGCTCAAATGCTATCTACCGTTTCACCTAAAATGTTTAAAGAACTCGAAGTTGATTATACTAAACGCATTTGTGAAAGGTTTGGATTAGTTTATTATGGTTGCTGTGAACCGCTGGATGGAAGAATGGCTGAAGTTAGAATGATTCCTAACGTACGTAAAATTTCAATGAGTCCGTGGGTAAATGAAGAACGCGGAGCAGCGGAAATAGGTGGAGACTATGTTTATTCGCGTAAACCGAACCCTGCTCTCATTGCTATGGATAGCTGTAATTTTGATCAAATTCGTAAAGATCTGACTAAAACACGAAAGATATGTGAAGAAAACGGAAGTCCTTTAGAATTTATTTTAAAGGATTTAAGTACAATAAGGCATCAGCCAAAGCGTCTTTTTGATTGGGCCCGAATCGCTATGGAAGTAGTAAGTGCTTAGTGATATCATTTATGAATTTGAGCTTATCATGATAAGGTAAGCTCTATTTTACTATGTTATATTTATTACCAATTATTGGATTTATTATTTGATATTTTATCTTTTTAATTCAAATTAGAGATAATTATAATTTTTATAAATTATTGCTTAAGAATATTCTATGGGGGATATTTCAGAATTTTTGCTTGATGCAGTGAATTAAACTTTGGGGGAGAGTTAAAAATGCTGTTTTTTTTCTTTTGTATTGCCGTTTTAATAATTGGATACATTCTGTATGGTAAATTTATTGAAAGATGTTTTGTAATAAAACCGAATAGAGCGACTCCGGCAACAACACTTCATGATGGGGTTGACTATTTACACCTTCCCACTTGGAAGGTGTTTTTAATCCAATTGCTTAATATTGCAGGGATAGGTCCTATTTTTGGGCCAATTCTTGGCGCTTTGTATGGACCAATTGCATTATTATGGATAGTAATTGGGGGTATTTTTGCAGGTGCTGTTCATGATTTTTTCAGTGGAATGCTCTCTTTGAGAAAAGATGGTAAAAATCTGCCTGAAGTTATAGGCGATACATTAGGTATGTCCGCCAGGCAGGTAATGATATTTTTCTCTTTACTCCTATTGCTGCTGGTTGGAACAGTATTTGTTACTGCTCCGGCTTCGTTGATAGAAACTTTACTGCGTGAATATGGATTTAATCCGTCAATATGGATGATAATAGCCTTCATTTTTTTCTATTATTTTCTTGCAACAATGCTTCCCATAGATAAGATAATAGGAAGATTATATCCATTTTTCGGAGCACTGCTTCTGTTTATGACTTTTGGTGTAGGAATAGCATTGCTATGCAGTAATCACCAAATACTGCCGCATCTGAACTTTTTTCATAATTACTACCCTGGTGCTCATAAGCTTCCTATATGGCCTCTTATTTTTATTACAATATCATGCAGTGCAATAAGCGGTTTTCATTCTACTCAATCACCTCTTATGGCCAGGTGCATGAAATCTGAAAAACACGGCAGATCTGTTTTTTACGGGTCAATGATTGCAGAAAGCATTATAGGTTTAATATGGTGTACTGTAGGTTTGTCATTTTACAAAAGCCCTGAAGCCCTACTGCATGCTGGCAATCCAGCACAGGTTGTTAATCATGTATCAATAGCTCTTCTTGGTGGAGTCGGTGGTTTTTTAGCGGTTTTAGGTGTAATCATTCTTCCTATAACGAGCGGGGATACAGCATTTAGAAGCGCACGTTTAATTGTGGCAGATACACTAAAATTGAAGCAGAATAAAATTCCTAAAAGGCTTATTATCGCAATCCCTATATTTATTATTGGAATAATACTGGCAATAGCCGGGCAGAAAAATTTTCAACTTGTGTGGAGATATTTTGGATGGGCAAATCAAACATTGGCCATGCTGCTTCTTTGGTCGGCTGCTATTTACCAGGCCAGAGCTAATAGAAATCACTGGATAGCTTCTATTCCGGCACTGTTTATGAGCGGTGTTTGTTTTACATTTATTCTTTTTGCAGATATTGGATTTAATCTGCCTTATGAGATTTCAGTTATAATAGGCGGACTTGCAGCTGTAACTGTATTTGTTATTTTTCTAAAAAAAACTTATGCATATAAAAAAGTTAAAAAGCTAAACTTAAATTCAGGAATAAAATCCTAATATTTATCTTTTTGATTGAAATAAATACATAATTGCAGAAAAATCTTAAACAGTCGTGAATAGATTTTGAAGAATAAAGGTAAAAATATTTTTAGCCAATAAATTCAGTAATTATCCTGTTGAATTTATTCGGATTTTCAATAAACATAAAATGCTGTCCACCTTCTTTTTCTTCAAATATGTCAAGCTTTGACCCTGCAATCTGATCATGAATCCAAACTTGAGACTGCCATGGAACAATACTGACTCTGCCGCTTATAATTTGCGTAGGAATATTGATTCGCGGTATGGTATCCCGCCAATCACGTGTGCAGTTACTGTAAAGTAATGACGCAGCATATTTACGGGGAAATTTGAAATTTTGTTTTATTATCCATTTTCGTTTTTTTTCAGATAATGTACTGGTAAGCATACCGTTTATCATTTTTTTTGTGAACTCTTCGCTGTCTGGACCATTTAGCGCATTGTATGTGTTCATCAGTGAATTTAAATTGAAAAATGATCCGCAACTCTTGGATTCATTATCTGACCAGTTAAAATTGGAAGTAATAAAAGGAGACTGATCAACAAGTACTAATTTTAACAGTTTATCACTTCCGAAAAGATCCCAGTAACTCCATATGACAGCACAACCCATTGAATGGCCTAATAGCACAATGTTATCAAGATTCAGAGTTGTTAAAATTTCATGAACATCCATGGCAAATCTCGAAACTCTATAGCCATGCGATGGTTTATCTGATTCTCCATGGCCGCGCATGTCCAGAGCAATAATTCTATATTTACTGCTTAGATTATCAATTTGATATTTAAACTGTTCTGCTGTTTGTGACCAACCTGGAATCATTACTAAAGGTTGTCCAGATCCTGCTTCAATATAGTGGAGTTTTACTCCATCACTGACTGTAATATAATTTGATTTACCTGTAAGCATTTCTTCTATCATTTTTAATATATTTTATTTATTAAGTAACTAAATTATAACATTAGAAGCAAGAATAATAAGCAAAATAACTGATTTTAAAAATATTTTTGACATATTTCATTATGGCGTTATATTGAATATAAACTGCATTATGCACTGTATATCTGTGAGCTAAATTTATTCTACCGTTTTACCATTTCTGTTAAAAGTCTAATAGTATGAATAGCGGGAGGATAGAAATGAATATAAAAGTTAGAAGAGCTGTATTTGACGATAATATTCAAATAGGTGAGCTTGTTGCATCATTTAGAAATGAACAGAATATTTCATATTCAAAAGATACTGCTACGGAAACTGCTAAAAACATGCTTAAAGCGTATTCTGACAATAAAAGCAATATGGTATTTGTAGCAGAGGCAGATGATAAAATTTTAGGTTATATAACTGTTCACTGGATTTATTCAGTTATGATACCTGGGATTGAAGGATATGTAACTCAACTTGTAATATCTGATAAAGCAAGAGGGAATGGTTTAGGAAAAAAATTAATGAACATTGTTGAAAGAAAAGCAGATGAAAAAGGTGCATACCGTCTGATTTTAAACTGTTTTAAGGAATCTGAATGCTATAAAAAAGATTTCTATAAAAAAATGTCATTTAGTGAAAGATTAACTCATTCTAATTTTGTAAAGGTATTTTAAATAATAAACTGAGGAGTGATTATGGATAACATTTATTTTTATTCTAAAGAAAAAAAAGCATATTTAACTAAACCTGTTAATGATTGTTTTAAATTAAAAAAAAATATTGAAATAGATGGTGAAATAAAAAAACAGTATATGGTAAATACTGTAGCTGAAGATGGAACTTTGTTTAAAAAAATTATATCTGAAAAAGAGTATAAAAATTTAAACTGCAGATCCGAATCTGAATATATTTTTTAAAGATTATCTTTAAAATTGAAATTTAATAGAATGTAATCTCAACGGCGTTAATTTTTAACGCCGATTTTTTATAAATGCAGAGCTATTGCGCTTAGAAATACTTAATTTTTGAATACTTTAACCCACATATTAATGGATTCCCCAGTTAATTATGATTGGCTTTAAAATTTGTTATGCAACATATAACACAAAAATATGTTGTAAATATGAATAAAGTTAGCTTTCCAATTAATAAAAAAGAATGGACTCCAAACTTAATCCCAGGCCCTATTGCGTTGATTTCAATCTGTAACTTTTTGGGATGAGCTTTTAAAAGTAGGATTGAATAAACGTTATGAACTGTTTGATCAAATTATGTTTTTGGTAAATGGAGTGTATTCTAAAGCCGTGACAATAGAAAAAATTTTGAAGATGATAATTTGAGGATAACATGAAAAGTAATAATGCTGAAATATTTAATCACGACGGGCAGGCTGATATTTATGATAAAAATGTTTTGAATGAAGTTAATCCGATCAGAGCTGGTTATGAAAAAACTCTTTGCCTGATTATAAAAACTTCAAAAATTACAGAGAGATCAAAAGTGTTAGAACTTGGTTCAGGTACGGGGAACCTGACATCTAAAATAGATTCATGCAGATCTTTAACATGTATTGATCTATCAGAGAAAATGAATGAAAAATCTAATATAAAATGTTCCCATTTATCGTATAAGAATTTCATTAAATCTGATTTTATAGAATTTTTTGAAACAAACAACGACAAATTTGATGTAATTATAAGCTCTTATTCATTACATCATTTAACATCGGAAGAAAAGATTAAAATTTTAGAGTATTCTTCTAAGTTTTTAAATGAAAACGGAAAAATGGTTATCGGTGACTTAATGATTGATAATCATTATGAATTAAATAATTTAAAGAAGAAATATAAGGAAGACGAATCAACTTATTCATCTTTGGAAGGAGAGTTTTATTGGTTCAAAGATGAAACAACAAAAAATATAGAAGAGTTCTATAAAAATTATAGGATAGTGAAGATCTCAGAAATGTCTTCTGTGATAGTAGCTGAGAAATAATAATGACAAAAATATTTATCCCAACAAATTTTACTGTACCGGAAAAACTTGTTACTGACAATTATCGTTTAGAAGTATTAACACCTAACGTAACTGAGCTTGATTATGATGCCGTGATGTCAAGCATGGAGCGTCTCAGAAACATCTTCGGAGAAAATACTAAATGGCCTGAAGTTAATATGACACGTGAAGAAAATACAAGAGATTTGGTCAGACATGAACAGGAATTTAGATTGCGAGAAGCTTTTGCATATACAGTATTAACTCTGTCTAGAGAAAAATGTATCGGATGTGTCTATATTAATCCTTCTACTTTTTCTAAATTTGACTGTGAAATTTATCTATGGGTAAGAGATAGCCATATTGCTCTTGATAATAGGCTGTACAAAGATGTTAAAAATTGGCTGATTAATTTTTGGCCTTTTAAAAGAATGGCTTTTCCAGGAAGGGAAGTTTCCTGGGGGAAATGGGTAAAATAAAATGCTTGGAATGATAATTTAAACAGAAAAATTTCTAACATGGATAATCAAATAATCATATATAGGGACGATAACTTCATTGCATCGCAATGCAGGAGTTGTAATATTCCAGGTTATATTATTTTAGAACCAATAGAAAATATTTATTTTTTGCACAACTTAAATGCTGATTCATTAAATTCTTTAATTGTAATTTTAGCTAAAGTTGAGGAGGTGATATGCAGAACTATTAAGCCTGAAAATATCTATATTGCCAAATTTGGAGAAGAGTGTCTAAAAGTACATTTTCATATTTTCCCTAGAACAAAGGAAATTACTGAAAAATATTTAAAGCAACATTCTAATAAAAATAACTTAAATGGTCCGCAGATATTTGACTGGGCTAGAAGAGAATATAAGCTCACCGAAACACACCTTTCGAAAAAAGTAATTGAAACAGCTAATTTATTAAAAATAAATATGTATGTTTAGCTTAAATTTGGTTTAATATGTGTATACACTTTTAGTCTAAACTATATTTAATATGCACAAATGGTTATTTATTATATCCAATAAAATGCTTCATTAGTCTGCATTTAAATATTATGAACATATTGTAGTATAGGAGATTTTTTTATTAAACGGGAGATTTTTTATGAGAACTGCAATTTTAGTTATACTCATTGTTGTTTTATTGGGAGTGCTGATTGTTAAAAATAAAAGTTATGATGTAAAGCAGAGCAAAGATTTGGATATAATAGCTTTAAGTAAAATGTCCAGGACTGCACAGGAAGTAAAAAGTTTTGCCAATAAATGCAAAAATATCTCTAAACTTAATGTAGATACGACTATGATGAGCGGATATTTTAATGATAGAAGCTCATTTGATATATCGTATATCATTAATAAGACAAATAATCAAAAAACTGATATTTATAAGATTAATAAAGAGTTATTAAATTTTATAAAGTCTAAAGATTGTCAGGTTTATGGAGTAGATATTACTGTGAGTAATACCAATGGTAAAACTATTGATCAAATTTTAATATATGATATTAATAAAACAAATATAACTGCTGCCGACTCTCCAGCTCAACTGCATGAAATAGCTGTAAATAGCGAAGCAAATATAAATTATATTAAGAGCATGCATATTAACCCGCTTGATAGTAAATACGCCAAAAATGATTTAAATAAACTTCTAAAGAAAAATAAATTTATTTCTAATATTGATGTATCAACTTCTGTCAGTTTATTGGCAGGATATAATTCGTTAGATCTAACATATACAGTAAATTCAATCAGCGAAAATGTTAAAAGTATAATTTTTAATACCGATAAACTAATTTTAGAGCATATGAGAAAGTATGATTACCCTTATCATGGAGTAACTATAACGGCGATTAATAAGCAGAATAGAACTCTGTCTTCTATTAAAATTAGGAAGTATAAAAACAAAAATTATTCAAATTTAAAGAATCTAAAATCACTGGAGTTATTGGGATAATAAGCTTTATGAATATCAGATTAATGACAATTGAAGATTATGATAAGCTTATTAAATTATTCAGATTAACTCCCGGTATTGCTATTCGTGAAGCTGATTCTAAAGATGCAATAGATAGATATTTAAAAAGAAATGCTAACTTAAATTTTGTAGCAGTAATTAATGATAAAATTATAGGATGTGTTATGTGTGGGCATGACGGAAGACGTGGATATCTTCAGCATCTTATTGTTAAATCTGAATGTAGAAACAAAGGGATTGGTGAAAAATTATTTAATAAATGTCTTGAAGGTTTAAGTGATATAGGAATTTATAAAGCTCACTTGTTTGTATTTAAAAATAATGAAATAGGGAACAAATTTTGGCTAAAAAAAGGCTGGACATTTAGAGATGATGTAAATATGTATTCATATATTTCATCAGATAATATGAATGAATGAGATGATGATGAACCGTTGAGATTTGAAAAATGATAAAATTGGTAGATTCGGTAAAAATTAAAGAGAATGAATTCAATGGTTTTATAGATGAATTTATAGAAGCTAATGAAGATTTGATCCCATGTTCAATCAACTAGAAAGGATTAGATTTTAAGTCATATATAAAATCACTAAATAATGAATCATTAGGGAAAAATCTTCCTGAAAACAATGTTCCTTCATTAACATTTTTTATGACTGATGACCGAGGTCATATATACGGCGCTGTAAATATCAGGCACAAATTAACTGACCAGTTAATGACTGAAGGCGGCCATATTGGGTATGACATAAGACCAAGTAAAAGAAATCATGGCTATGGGACAAAAATACTGGAGATAGCTTTGAAAAAGGCATGCAAAATGGGAATTGGTAAAGTGCTTGTAACCTGCAGAAAACAAAATATCTATTCAGCAAAGATAATCGAGAACAACGGCGGTAAATTTGACTCTGAAATTGAGAATGATAGAAAAATCTCACTAAGATACTGGATAGAACTAAAGCAGTAAACTTCATATAAAATAAAAACTCTTCTTTTATGCTTTTTTAAAATAAAGAGCGTATTACCAAAGCTTTATGCTGGGCATATTTAACAATTGTTTGAAAAATAACAAAGCTCAGCTATTTTACATTCAGGGACTTTACTAATTGTAATTAATTAATGTGGGAGGGATGAACATGCAGTTTTTGTCTTATAAAGATGAATTGATTAAATCTTTAATTGATATGTTAAATATTCCAAGTTTTAATATTGATGCTACTACTGAATATCCTTTTGGTGAAAATATTGATAAAGCTTTAAATAAAATTTTAGATACATCTTGTTCACTAGGCTTAAATGCAACTTATAAAGATGGATATTACGGATTTGCTGATTATGGCGAAGGCGAAGATCTTTTAGCTATTTTGGGACATATAGATGTTGTCCCTTTCGGAAACTTGGATGAATGGACACTGTCTCCATATACACCTGGTTTTATAGAGAATAAATTAATAGGCAGAGGCGTAATGGATAATAAAGGACCTTTGATAATATGTCTATATGCCTTGAAATCTTTGCTGGATGAAGGTTTTACCCCATCTAAAAGAATAAGATTTATTTTTGGTACAGATGAAGAACGAAGCTGGAAAGGAATGAAAAAATATGCCGAAGCAGAAGAAATACCTACTTTAGGATTTACTCCTGACTCTGCTTTCCCATTGGTAAATGCAGAAAAAGGCTTATACCAATTTCGTCTTTTCTGTAATAGAAAAAATGAATTCAACATGTCAGGTGGTTCTGCCGCTAATTCAGTACCGGCATTAGCCAGTGTAATAATTAATAATAAAACTTCTGAATTAGAGAGTTCTCTTAATTATTTAGGTTATGAATATTCTGGTCAGGACAATAGAATAACTATTTTAGGAAAAGCTGCCCATGCAGCTGTTCCTGAAACTGGAATTAATGCTGTTAATAGATTATGCAAAGCGCTTTATAAATCTGATATCCACAGTGCTTTAGTGGATTTTATTGCTGAGCAATATGATGATGAATGCTTAACATATAATCCTTTAAAAAATGTTCAGGATGAAAAATCAGGTAATTTGACATCTAATGTTGGAATTATAAATATAGATGATGATAGTGAATCCGTCATCATGGATATGAGACTGCCTGTAACTGTTTCAATTGAAAGTATTGAAAAGAGCATTATTGAAACTGCTGAAAAATATGGTTTAGAATATGAAAGAACGCATTATCTTGAAGCATTATATGTTAACACCGATACAGAGCTAGTACGTAAGCTTCAAGACTCTTTCAATAAAATAACTGGATTGAATTTAGGGCCGCAAACATGCGGGGGAGGAACATATGCCAGAGCATTTAAAAATTGTGTTGCATATGGACCCGGCATGCCGCATATGGAAGATGTAGGTCATAAACCGAATGAATATATAAAACTTAAGGATATAGAATTGCTTTTCGATATTTACAAAGATGCAATATATGAACTTTCAAAATAATGATAAATAGTAAATAGAAACAGGTGGGGGATAAAATGGGGAATATGGCAGCAACAAAGCAGCCTAAAGCTTTTTACATGATTTTCTTTCTCGAATTCTGGGAAAGATTTGGATTTAACGGTTTCAATGGAATATTAGCTCTGTTTTTTGTTAAATCTTTGGGATTCAGTGAAACAATGTCTTTTGCGACATTTGGTACTTTCAGCGCCCTTGTATTCGGGTTAATGCCGATAGGTGGTTATATAGGAGATAAAATACTTGGGACAAAGCGTACTATTGTCCTAGGAGCTTTTGTTTTAATGTCAGGATATTTTTTTCTTGCATTTACTGATGCTAATACTGTGTTTTATGCATTAGCAGTTATATGTGTAGGGAATGGGTTTTTCAAAGCTAATCCTTCAAGTCTTTTGTCAAATTTTTATGCAAAAGAAGATTCCAGGCTTCATTCTGCATTTACTATGTACTATATGGCAATAAATATTGGTTCTTTTATTGCAATATTGCTTCTTCCTCCAATTGCTGCTCATTACGGCTGGCATGCTGCATTTTTTATAAGTGGTATTGGATTAATTTTTGCATTATTAAATTTTTTGTTAATGAGAAAAACAGTGATGAATGTGAATGTGAATGCAGATTCTAAAAAGTTTAATGTATTCACTTTACTGTTTATCGTTGTGGGTGGAGCTTTAGTTGTTCTTCTATGCAGTTATTTATTAATACATATTTCATTGGCACACTTAATTTTGTGGGGAATCTGTGCTGTTGTTACAATAATGTTTTTTAAGTATACATTTAAAGAACATGGAATAGTGAGAAGGAAAATGCTTGTTGCTTTTATCCTAATGCTTGAGGCAGTTATTTTCTTTACTCTGTATCAGCAGATGCCCACATCACTTAATTTTTTTGCTATTCATAATGTTAACTGCAATGTATTCGGTTTTCATATTAATCCTCAGTCTTTTCAATCACTTAATTGTTTCTGGATTATAATAATGAGCCCAATTTTAGCCTTTTTTTATAATAGATTCGGGCTAAAGAAAAAAGATATGTCTATATCAGCTAAATTCGCTTTTGGAATGACACTTTGTGCTATAAGTTTTACACTACTGTATTTTGCCAGATATTATCATACCAGTACCGGGCTCGTTTCTCCATGGTGGTTAATTGCAAGTTATTTCTTCCAAAGTACAGGTGAACTGCTGATAAGCGCTTTAGGGCTTGCAATGGTCGCTCAGCTTGTTCCTAATAAAATTGTTGGCTTTATAATGGGAATGTGGTTTTTGACAACTGCTGTTTCAGGAGTTACTGGCGGAATAGTAGCATCATTAACTGCTCCTCCTGTCGGTGTAACAGAATCATTACAGACACTTGGTATTTACACGCATGTTTTTTTAGAAATTGGTATAATTACTACTGTCATAGCAATCATAATGTGGTTTACTTATCCATTGCTAAACAGATACATTTATGCTGAAAACAAGTAACAATTATCTATCAAATTTTAAAGAGATGCTGATTTTTAAGTATCTCTTATTTAAATAAATTATGACAAAAGAACTGAAATATTGAACAAAAATTTCAAAAATAATTAAAAATGGCCTGTAAACTGATCGAATAATACTTGTCAAAAGAATTTACTTACTTATAATGCTACTTGTTTATAATAAAGATTAAAAATAAATTTATTAGCAAGTGAGAGGTACGTAAAATGCAAAAAAAAATCACAACAGCTCTTCTTAGTATTACATTAATGCTGGCATCAGTTTCACTGTTTGCAGCTTCTGGATCTGGATGGCTGACTAACTGGAACGAAGCCAAAAAGCTGTCTGCAGCTCAAAATAAACCCATCTTAATGGATTTTTCCGGTTCTGACTGGTGCGGGTGGTGTATTAAACTTGATAAAGAAGTTTTTTCAAAATCTAAATTTAAGAAATTTGCCAATAAAAATCTTATTTTATTTTTAGCAGATTTCCCTTCCCAAAAAGTAAGCGTAAATTTGAGTACATATTGAATTTTATTTTTTTACAGTTTTTTCTTGAGTCCATCTATCCGGCAAAAGTTCTCTTAAATTTTGATGCGGATGTCCTTGGAGTCGCCTGAATACATCTTCCAGATATTTTT
>DASCNA010000229.1:0-44985 GCA_036011305.1 Victivallales bacterium | reverse complement strand
TATTCTTATAAAATTAAATCAATATTCTATATAAAAATATGATCTTATATTTTTTTGATTTTTTTAGAAATAAATGTTTGACAATTTTTCAATAACGGATAATTTATAAATCTCTCAACAAGGGCGGCTAGCTCAGCTGGCTAGAGCACTTGGTTTACACCCAAGATGTCGGGGGTTCGAGTCCCTCGCCGCCCACCATTTAATTCCTTTACAGACACCAGAAAAAGAAAATCCGTGAAATAATTAATAATAAATTAATCCACGGACATATATTTTACCCAAATTATTTATAATTTAGGTAATTATTTTGCAGCACCTGTTACCTGTGTACCTATCTTTACATTAACTTTATCACCAGGCATAAAAATATATCTTTCAGCAGGGCAGAAAACAATATCTCCATCCTTCAGTGTTTTTGGCACAGACATAAGTAATATATCATTTAATGCAAGATTATCAGATTTTGCAGCTTCAACTATTCCATTTGCAACTATATGATTTAAATTCATTAAATTTATATTTATTTTTTTGGCAGTAAAATATCCTTTTCCAACAGGATCAGCTTTCCATACATAATTCTGAGATTTATCTTTCAAAATTGCACTCTTTTCAATGCCCAGAACTTTTGAATTTTTGGCAACATAAAATTTAGATATAGAACTGTAATCACGTAATACAGGCACTTTATTACCTTTATATTCAATTGTGTCTCCATATACTCTGCTATTAGGTACTTGAACAAGTATACCGTCTTTAGTTAAAGTAACTGAACCGTAATCAATGTTTACCTGACTATTATCAACTGGACTGGAAACAGTAATCGGCGTATAGGCATTGATCTGATTTGCCTGTTCTCTAGTCATTACAATTTTTATCCCCATAGGATTTAGCTGAGAAACCTGTATAACTGTAGGGATAGCAGATGCAAGCCCGTGAGTTAAATAAACTTTATCTACAATTCCTTCAAAGGGTGCTTTAAGAGTGTAGGCTTTTATTACTTGTTCGGTCTCAACCAGATCAGCAATGGCTTCCTGATATGCAGAAAGTGCTTGCGCATATGTTTCCTGGGTAGTCTGATAAGTTTGTACAGCAGCCACAGGTTCCTTAGTACGTGTTAAATCTTGATATCTTACCAAGTTTTGTTTAGCTGTTGTAATTTCCTGCTCTGCAGCTAACACAGCACTTTTATTTGACTCTGCCATTGCTTTCCAATATGTAATATCTAATTCAGCTAATATCGTGCCCTTGACTACTGTTTTCCCTTTATCATCAAGTACTGCTGGTTTAATAAATGAACCTTCTTTAGCAACATATTTCAGAGGAGTATTAAACGAAGCATTCGAGCCAAAGTGCATTGTACTTGTTATTAGTGGCTGAGCAGTACCGGTAAATTCAGTTCCAAACAGTCCTGTAACTGAAAATAAAACTCCGAATACGCAGGCAGTTATTGCTAAAAACTTTGTTCTTTTAAACATCTCTTCACCCTTTCTATTTGTTTATTATTATATATAAAAATTACTAAAGCCATATAAAAACTCTAGCATCAGCTCCCATTCTTAAATGCATATCCTTAGGCAAGTCCATTATTTTGACTATTACTGTAAATCGATACTGCAGTCTAACCCAGTCAATCGTCGGTTTAATGTAAGGAAGAATCATTCCAGGAGTATTGAGGCGACTTACAGCATTCGTTATACTTGCTACCTTGCCTCTGAAAAATCTTAGAGGATATAAATCACTGCTGATCCATACCTCCTGCCCAGGCTTTACTTCTCCTACCCAGCATTCTTTAAAATTAGCCTCAATCCAGCAATCCTGTGTTTGTGCAATTCCAAAAATAGCTTCTCCTTGCTGCAGGAACTGCCCTCTCATCAAATACATGTTAGTAACATAGCCATCAAATGGAGCTTTAATTATGGTATTAGCATAATTATATTTAGCTAAATTTAGTTCAGCGTTTATAAGCTCTATTTGCTTATTCTGCTCAGTAAACATATCTTTATTCTGTACCAGCTGCTGGCTAATGTCTTCATATTTATATTTTGTCTCATTAAATTCAACTAAAATTTCCTGATATTTTTGAACTGATTCTGCATGAACCTTGCTAAGACTTTCATAACGTTTGGCCTCAATATCCATTATTTTTAGCTCATCAGAAACAGCATTGAGTTTTTTCTTAAGAGACGTTGCATTATCCTTATAAACTTCACGCTGGGCAATTGCTACATCAAGCTGAGCCTGAAGTTTATTGACTTTAAGTTGATACGGATACCTATCAAGAATAAAAAGGGTATCTCCTTTTTTAACAAACTGGTTGTTTTTTGCTACTATTTTATCTACATAACCATCTATTCTAGGACTGATTTCAACCCAGTTGGCTCTGACGTAAGCGTCTGAAGTATAAGCTCCGACAAAATAAAAAAAATAAAATAATACTACAATTATTATAAGAATTATAATTAACCATAAATATTTCTTCTTAATTTTCATACATAAAATCCATACAATATTTTATTATCATGTTTATATAAAGATTTTATTTAATAATCAAAATATTACAATATGCATACATCAACTCATACAGTGATAAAATCACAAATAATAGCTTTATACACTTTATAAATTATCGTTAAGACTTATGTTATATTTATATTATTACGATACAGATATATCTAAGGATACATATTTATGAATATATACGAAAAAATTATTGAACTTCAAAATCTAAATACTCCTTTTACTCTCGTTACTATAATAAAAAAGGAGGGACACGCTCCTCAAATTCCAGGCGCAAAAATGATAGTTCTTCATGATGGTAAAACATTTGGAACTATCGGAGGTGGAGCTATAGAGTATATTGCTGCCAATGAGTCAACTAAAATTATTACTTCATCAAAAAAATCCTCCATAGTAGATTATATACTTGGAGAAAACAATGAGATTCTTGATGCAGTAGATACCGGTATGATCTGCGGGGGTAAACTATCACTTTTTTATGAATATATGCCAAATAAAGATACCGTTTATATTTTTGGCGCCGGCCATGTAGGCAAATCTATTTCATATCATATGAAACCTTTAGATTATAATCTTGTTCTTATTGATTCAAGGCAGAAAATGGCTGATAATTATACAGAAAATGATCAATTAATAATAAGTGATTATAAAAATATTTTTGATAACAATACTATTGAAAAAAATGCTTATATTATAGTAGCAACGCATTCTCATGAGATGGACTATACTATAATGAAAAAAACGTTCGAATCTAATGTAGAGCCAAAATATCTCGGTGTAATTGCTTCGAAGAAAAAATCTGTTAAAATGGTTGAAAGGCTATGCGGCGACTTAAAAGACAAAAAACTTGATCTGTCAAAGCTATATACACCAATAGGACTAAAAATAGGAGGTTCTACACCGGATGAAATAGCTATATCTATTATTTCAGAGCTTCAGGCAATTAAGTATGGTCAGGAGGGCCAGAAAAATGCCTCTGATAACTGGAATAGTTTGGATTTATTAGAAAATTAAGGAATTAACTATTAATATTTAACTGGGAGAGTCATCATGGAAGACAATCAAAAAGTTCTTTCGATTCACGCAAATACAGGCTTTTACAAAGTAGACAGGTATAAAGTAGGAGATTTCTTCGGACCTATTGACCTTGGTCTATATCTGGCCCGCGAGAAGAAAAGTCTAAATATGGGAGTTGGTTTATTAGCAGGTTCAATTTTTCCAGGATCAAATCGCTTATTTTTTACAGGAATATCTCCTTGCTGGAAAAATTATTACATTTCTTCAATGGGTGGCGCAGGGCTGGTTTTTGACAACCTTGGTATTAATATGCTTTCTATCGTAGGAAGAGCTCATCAACACTCCATACTCTATCTCAACCGTGTACATGGAGAAGAAATTCAGGTTGAAATGAAACGTATAAACATTCATCAAATCTGGAATAAAGGAAGAAAAGGCGTATACAGCCTAATGGATTATGCATATGAATGCTTTGGAGACAGGTATAGTTCTGATCCACGTATTCTGGCAGTAGGACCTTCTGCAGAAAGTTCAGATTTTGGGGCTATTGGCTCAGTTACTATAAAAAATGGCAAACTAAATAATGTTGATACCTGGGCCGGAAGAGGTGGTCTTGGTACTCAGTTGTTCAAAGAACATAGAATAGTGGCGATTGTCTACGGCGGTACGTTTATCGATGAAGACTTTAGAGATCGTAAAGTAGCAGATAAATGGTTTGTTAATAAGTATCAGAAAAAACTTGCTGCAAAAGATCTGGAAGCTACAGCTAAATACCGTTATGAAACAAAATTCAAAACAGGCGGAACTTTTGGTGTTAACTATACAACATTAAAAGGCAAAATGTTTGCTTATAATTACAAAAGTATTTATGCAACTGAAGAAGAACGTGTGGACATGCATAAAAACTTAGTTCTTGATCATTATCTAAAGCAGTTTAACGAAGAAACAATAGATAAAAAACAACAGATGACATGTGGAGAACCATGTGTTGCTCTATGTAAAAAAATGAACGGTAAGTTTAAAAAAGATTATGAACCTTACGCAACAATGGGCCCCCTTTGTGGAATATTTGATCAGCGTGCTGCAGAAAAGCTCAATCACCACTGTGATATGCTTGGTTTTGACGGGATATCAGGAGGATCTGTTATAGCCTGGCTTATGGAGTGCCTGATAGAAGGCCATTTTACTAAAGAAGAGCTAGGGGTTACAAAAATTCCTAACTTTAATGTCACTAAGGAAAACGTTGTTGAAGTTTCAATGCATAATGCAGAAGTCGGTGTAGAACTATTTGACTCAATTATTGAAAAACGAGGTCTTCTGGACGTAGACAAAGGTTTCAGAAAATTCGCCCGTGACCAGGCCAGGATTAAAAAGAATCCTAAAATCTTAGACTCATTTGTGTTTATTCCAAATGGTCGTGATGGATGGATGGTTCCAAATCAGTATTGGGTCCCAGGTGCCTTGGCTCCTATGCCTATGATGGGTAAATATTTTATGGTTTATGCAGATAAATACCTTACTCCAAGAGAGCTTGGCAAACAATGCGCAGGCAGACTTATCGGAGAAATGACAAGTGATAATATGGGTATGTGCAGATTCCACCGTGGCTGGTCTGAAGAAATGATTCCTGAAATAATGGATGCTCTTTACGGCATGGGTGATAAATACAAGCTTAACCTTAAAATAACAGCTGAAAGAATAATAAGCAGAAATGCTTCAACATTCTGGGAATCAGAAAGGACAATTGACTATATAATAACTTTCCTCAAGAGGAAGAAAAATGTAGATAAAATTGAAGATCCTAATCTTGATATGTGGCTTGACCGTTTTGAAAAAGATAAGAAAACAGCTGCACTTGACTATTGGTATGAAATACACAGAGGTATTCAAGAAACAATAATAATGTAAGAATTCTGTCTTAACACTACACTACCCTGAAAGAGCTTATAAGAGCTTTTTCAGGGTATTTCTTTATATGGTTATATATCTGATTTGAGTGATTTTTTATATCATGTAATTTTGTAAAAATAATTGTAAAAACCATCTCAATGTATATATAGTAAATTTCTGTTACCATATTTAAATAATCATATTTTATATAAATGCTCAAATTTAAGGAGGTAGACATGGATATGAAAAATATACATAAATTCCTTGAACTTATACCCAAAACTGATTTACACGTACATCTTGACGGCTCATTAAGGCTTTCAACTTTAATAGAGTTGGCTAAAAAAGAGAAAATCAAACTGCCTTCCTATGAAGAGACAGGCTTAAAAGAACTTGTATTCAAAGAACATTACAAAGATCTTCCAGACTACCTGACAGGTTTTGCATACACATGTGATGTTTTAAGAAATGAAGAGAATTTGGAAAGAGTTTCTTACGAGTTAGCAATTGATAACATAAACGAAAATGTAAGATACTTAGAAGTGCGTTTTGCACCTCAACTACTTGTTAATAAAAATATGCAATCTCTTGAAAGTATAATCGGAGCTGTCCATAAAGGCCTTAAAAGAGCTAGAAAAGAACATGAGAAAGCACCAGCAGTAATTTCAGGAGAAGATATACCTTTTAAATACGGCGTTATTGTCGGTGCAATGAGATGTTTTAATGAACACTTTTCACCTTATTATGCAGACTTAATAAAATCTCTGCCGTACACACCTTTAAAAAATATATTTAAAATAGCATCCATGGATTTAGCAAGAGCCGCTGTAAGACTGAGAAATGAAAAAGACTTGCCTATTTTAGGATTTGACCTCTGTGGAGAAGAAGCTGGATATCCGGCAATTGATCATCAACAGGCATATAAATATGTTCACAAAAACTTTATGGGAAAAACCGTACATGCAGGTGAAGCATATGGTGCTGAATCTATCTTTCAGGCTATTACAGACTGTCATGCAAACCGTATCGGTCATGGTACATTTCTCTTTGATGCTTCAGAAATAAAAGATGCTGACATCAGAGCACCGGAAGAATTTTCAAATTCACTTGTAGAATATATTGCCGGCAGAAGAATATCTGTAGAAGTCTGCCCTACAAGCAACCTCCAAACTATCCCGGCAATAAAGGATATTAAAAACCACCCAGTTAAGAGAATGATTGATAAAAAATTATCAGTCACAATCTGCACAGATAACAGACTTGTATCCAGTACAACTGTTACTCGCGAACTCTCACTGATTGTTGATAATTTCTCCATTACAGCTAATCAGTTAAGAGATTTGGTTATTGCCGGCTTTAAAGGATGCTTTTATTACGGAGACTATAGAGAGCAGAGAAAATTTGTCCGACAAGCAATAAACAGATATGACAAACTAGCTAAAGAAATTCTTTTATAATTAAATAGAAGAGGTATCAAATATGGATAATATTAATATTGAAGTACTAAATCAGACATGTAAGGATATAAAAAAATACTGGCCAAATGCAAAACCTTTCGGAAGTTTTGTTCTAGGTTCCGGCTGGGGGGATGTGATTAAAGCATTCACAATTAAAGATGAAATTTCTTATGAAAAAATTACCGGCTTAGGCAAAGCCGGAGTTGTAGGTCATGCAAGCAAACTTTCTCTGGCTGAAATTAATGGAAAAGAATTTTTTATTTTCCAGGGCAGAAGACATTATTATGAAGGTGAAGGATGGACTCCTGTAGTAATACCAGCATATGTAACTAAATACTTTGGAGGCTCGCTCTTATTTTTGACAAATGCAGCCGGAGGTATTTCTCATAACCCTGGAGATTTAATGATAATTTTAGATCACATAAATATGATTGGTTCAAATCCACTTGCCGGCCCACACAACGAAGAATTCGGACCAAGATTTGCTGATCAGACAACAGTGTGGAAACCAGAATTACGCGAGCTAATCAAAAAAGCATCAGCAAACACTAATGTTGAAGTTAAAGAAGGTACCTATTTAGCCTTCTCCGGTCCCACATATGAATCTCCAGCAGAAATTCAATTTGCTAAAACTATTGGAGCAGATGCTGTAGGTATGTCAACTGTCCCTGAAGCAATGCTGGCAAATGCAATGGGGCTGAAGGTAGCAGGAATTTCCTGTATAACCAATCACTGCGCAGGTATTAGTAAAAATCCATTGTCACATAAAGAAGTAATTGAAACTCTTGATGGAATAATGCCTTTAACGACTAAATTAATACCTGAAATAGTAAAATTATTTGCGGATAATTCATAGTAAAATATTCAGAATATTTTATTATAAAATTAGCAAATTTTTTTAAAAAGAATATATTATGATACAATTTAGGTATCATTACGACAATTACAAAAAAAAGGAGTTGGTTAAAATGGATTCCAAAATGGTGGATGCTATAAATGAACAGATAAATTTTGAATTTTATTCTTCATACATTTATTTATCAATGTCAGCATATCTTAAGTCTTTAAATCTTAACGGTTTTGCCCATTGGCTGGAAATACAGGTTCAGGAAGAATTAGCTCATGCAATGAAACTATTTAATTTTCTTGAAGATCGTAATGGAAAAGTAATCCTTGAAGCAATTGAAAAACCAAAGTCAACATGGAACTCACCTCTGGATGCATTTCAGGATGCTTATGAGCACGAAAAAATTGTAACTGCCAGAATTAACAATTTAGTAGATATGGCTCTTACTCAAAAAGACCATGCAACCAATGCGCATCTGCAATGGTTCATCAGTGAACAGGTTGAAGAAGAATCAAATTTTTGCACAATAGTTCAGCAAATAAGCTTGGCTGAAAAATCTCCGGGAGGCTTTTTCCTTTTAGATAAAGAGTTTTCTCAAAGAGTTTTTACACCAATTGATACAAATAACAAATAAACAAAATAGCAATAAACTAGCTTATTTAGGAGAATAACATGAATAAATTTGTATGCTCAGTATGTGGTTATGTACATGAAGGAACAGAAGCACCTAACAAATGTCCACAATGTGGGGCACCAAAATCTAAATTTAACGAAAAAACTCATTCTGCAGACAAACTTACCTGGGCTGATGAGCATAGAATCGGAGTAGCAGAAGGTGTGGATGAAGAAGTACTTGACGGATTACGCGCAAACTTTACCGGAGAATGTACTGAAGTTGGAATGTATCTGGCAATGAGCCGCCAAGCTGCTAGAGAAGGATACTCAGAAATAGCTGAAGCTTATAAACGTATAGCCTGGGAAGAAGCTGAACATGCATCTAAGTTTGCGGAACTTCTAGGCGAAGTTGTAGTAGCAGATACAAAAACCAACCTTAAGGTCAGAGTTGAAGCAGAACATGGTGCATGTCAGGGTAAAAAAGATTTGGCAACAAGGGCTAAACAATTAAATCTTGATGCTATACATGATACTGTTCATGAAATGTGCAAGGATGAAGCTCGTCATGGACAACAGTTTGAAGGATTACTAAACCGTTATTTCCAAAAATAATTAAAACAGTAAAATATAGGAGAAATACAAAATGAAAAAATATGTATGTGATGTATGTGGCTGGGAATATGACCCTGCAATCGGAGACCCTGATAATGGTGTTGAACCTGGAACAGCTTTTAAAGACCTCCCAGAAGACTGGGTCTGTCCTGAATGTGGAGTAGATACAGACAGTTTTTCAGAAGTTTAATCTGATTAGCTTTATATTTTAAGCATATCAAGAGTGGATAGTTATTTTATAACTGTTCACTCTTTTTTTAATGATGATTAAATAAATCATGGAAAGTATAGATTAGTTGATAATTTTTCTTGAAGTATAAATATGCTTGATTAATGTATATATTATAGATATAGAAATAATTGATTTTATATAAATTTTAGGTCTATAGAATTTAAGGTGACTTATGAACAACTTCAATCTAAATGAAATTTTTGAAATTGCAGAGCAAATTGAGAAAAATGGTTCTGAGTTTTATAAAAAAGCTGCAGAAAAATTTAAAGACAACAGAGAGCTCCATGACTTATTGCTTAGCTTAAGTGACGATGAATTAAAGCACGAAGAAATTTTCAGAATATATAAAGAAAGATTTTCAGACAACTCTGTTTTAATTGATGATATTGACGAAACTGTTTTGAAGTACTTACATGCACTTTCAAAACAATATGTTTTCAACAGTAAAATTAAAAAACATGTAATTGACTGTTCTATAACTAAAATGGATGTATTTAAATTCGCAATTGAAAGAGAAAAAGATGCAATCCTGTTTTACATCGGCCTAAAAGATGCAATGGCTGACGAAAAAGACAAGAAAGCTGTTGAAATGCTGGTTGAAGAAGAAAAAAGGCATCTGACAGAACTAACAAAATATACTGAAATCTATCATGATTTATTTGAATAAAAAATAAGGACTCTGCTAATGAAAGATATAATTGTAAAAGAAAATATTTTCTGGATCGGCTATGTAGACTGGGACATTCGTGATTTTCACGGTTATCACACAGATAAAGGCAGCACTTATAACTCATATTTAATATTAGATGAAAAAATAGCTGTAATAGATTCAGTTAAAGCCCCATATGCAGACGTATTGCTGAAAAATATATCAGCTTACACCGCATTGGAAAAAATATCATATGTTGTGTGCAATCATGCAGAACCCGACCATTCAGGCTCACTGCCGGCATTAATGGAAAAATGTAAAAATGCTGAATTAGTTTGTAATACAAAATGCAAAGATACACTGTCTTTACATTATGATACAAGCAATTGGAAATTTAAAGTTATTGATGAATCCACAGACATTTCACTTGGAAAAAATACTTTAAAATTTATCAATACTCCTATGGCACACTGGCCTGAATCAATGGCAACATATATTCCTGAGCAAAAACTTCTTTTTTCAATGGACGGTTTTGGCCAGCACTATGCAAGCTCAGGAAGATTTGATTATGATGAGAATCTTATTGATGTACTGCGTGAAGCTAAAAAGTATTATGCAAATATAATTATGCTTTACGGAAAACCTATTGAAGCTGTTTTAAATAAAGCATCTAAGCTCGAAATAGATACAATAGCCCCAAGCCATGGTGTCATCTGGAGAAAACATATAACTGAAATTATTGCAAGATACAAAAAGTGGATAGTATGTAATCCTGATCCTAAAGTTGTTATTTTCTATGACACAATGTGGAAGAGCACAGGAATGATGGCAGATGCAATATATGAAGGAGCATTGCATGAAGGTGTAAAAGTCAGGAAATATGATTTAAAACATACAACAATGACTGATATAGCTACCGAAGTATTAAATGCTGCTGCAATTGCTGTAGGTTCACCAACCCTAAATAAATCATTAATGCCAAAAGCTGCTGAAGTTCTTACCTATTTAAAAGGATTAGCGCCGACAAACAAATCGGCAATTGCATTCGGATCATACGGATGGGCAAAAAAATCAGGACAGCACGATGTTTTAGAATATCTAAAGCAAATGAATTGTAAACTATTGCTTGATGAACCCATTCAGTCAAAGTTTGTTCCAACAAAAGAAGTTCTTCAGCAATGCAATGGAGCTGGTAAAAAGCTTACAGAAGAAGCTTTAAAATATATAAAAAATCCTGCCCACGAAATTGTACTTTAATTACCAAACTGCTTCATAACTGAAGCAGTTTTTTTAATAAATACACTGTCTATATGAGTAATTTAAAAAGGAATATGGAGTATATATATTCCAATTATAATAAATATAATCTAATACACCCTGACCCCTTAGAATTTCTATATAATTATTCTGATAATCGTGATATAGAAATAGTTGGGCTTATCGCATCTTCACTTGCATATGGCCGAGTTGCCCAGATATTGAAAAGTATTGCAAAAATTTTATCTCCAATGGAATCATCACCGTACAATTATATAATTAAATATAATTTTCAGAAATTCAGCAGTGATTTTAAAGATTTTAAGCACAGATTTACAACTGAAAAGGATATTGTTAATTTAATACTGGGGATAAAAAATACTTTAGAAACTTTTGGTTCTATTAAACAATGCTTTACATCATGCTACTCTGAAAATGACGATACTTATACTGAAACATTAGAAAAATTTACAAAAATAATTAATAAATACTACACTAATAATAATTCTTACTTATTGCCAAGCCCCAAAAATGGAAGCGCCTGTAAAAGATTGATGCTCTTCCTGCGGTGGATGATTAGAAAAGATCATGTGGATATAGGATGCTGGGATAATTTACCCATGAATAAGCTGATAATTCCCCTGGACACCCATATGTTTTTTATTTCAAAAAACTTAAATTTTACAAAACGCAAGGCGGCTGATTTAAAAACTGCTATTGAAATAACTGATCAATTTAAGAAACTAGATAAAGATGATCCTGTCAAATATGATTTTCCTTTAACAAGATTTGGAATCAGAGAAGATTTCGAATATCACAATTTATTTACAACTTTATTAAGTTGATGTTGTATTTTTATATATAATATTTAGAAATTTCACAAAAACTTCATTATTTTCAGTTTACTTCTTTACAAACAATATATACATTATAGACTTTAATAAAATAAATTACACAAAATGATGAATCGAATAGAATAATGCAACTGGATTTAACTAAAATCAACAATTCACTTGAGGAGAAGAGTGCTCTTGAAATACTTCAATGGTGCTATTCTTCTTATGAGCCTTCAGAGATTAAACTTTCAACAAGCTTTGGAGCAGAAGGAATTGTCCTCATCGATATGATATTACGCACATGCAAAAAACCTAGAATATTTACAATTGATACAGGGAGGAATTTTTCTGAAACTTATAATACATGGCAGGAGTTAATTGATAAATATAATATTGAAATAGAGGTTTATGCACCTGATTCAAATGATTTATTGGAACTAACAAAGGCTAATGGTCCAAATCTTTTTTATTTAAATGTAAAAAACCGACAACAATGCTGCTATATTAGAAAAGTCAAACCTATGAGGAAAGCACTTGAAGGTTCAAAGGTATGGATATCTGCACTAAGAAGAGATCAGTCAGAACAAAGGAAAAATATCGGTATACTAGAGTGGAATAATTCGCATAATTTGTATAAATTAAATCCATTGGCAAAATGGTCTGAATCAACAGTATGGGATTATATTAGGAATAATAATTTACCATATAACAAATTATATGATAGAGGATATCCGACTATTGGATGTGCACCGTGTTCAAGGCCCGTGCGACCTGCTCAAAACATCAGAAGCGGTAGATGGTGGTGGGAAGAGAATGAACAGAGAGAGTGTGGAATTCATATTGTTGACGGCAAGTTTGTAAGTAAAAAAGATTCACTGAACTGGAATATTTAATAATAAAGTATTTGAGATGAGGAACTATGAAACTAACAACAAAAACTAGGTACAGTCTTCGAATTTTAGTACAGTTGGCGCTAAATGAAAATAAGCAGGCACTTAAAGGAAAAGAAATAGCCAGTAAACAAAAAATATCAGAACCATATTTAGAGCAGATTATGATTCCTCTCAAAACTTCATCATTTGTTAAAACAATCAGAGGCTGCAACGGCGGTTATACTCTAAACAAATCTCCTGAAACAATAACAGTACTGGACATATTGGAATTATTTGAAGGAAAAATTGAATTTTCTGACTGCCTCAACGAAAAATATAAATGTAGTATTTTTAGTACTTGTCCAACATCTCCAATTTGGAGAAAATTATCAAATGCACTAGCTGATGAAGCAAGAAAAATCACACTACAAAATATTATTGAAGAGTATCAAAACTCAAATATTCAGGAGTATGTAATATGAAAATATATGAAGATATAAGCAAATTAACAGGCAGAACTCCACTAGTCAAAATCAATAAATCAGCTGCAAACATTACAGCTAATATTTTTGTTAAACTCGAATTTTACAATCCTACGTCAAGCATTAAAGACAGAATTGCTGTTAATATGATTGATGATGCAGAAAAAAAGGGATTTCTTCACTCAGGAGGCACAATAATTGAGCCTACAAGTGGTAATACTGGATTGGGATTGGCTATGGTTGCCGCTTCAAGAGGATACAAACTTATAATTACAATGCCGGAGACAATGTCAATTGAGAGACAAAAATTGATGCGCCAGCTAGGTGCAGAAATTATTTTAACAGACGGCAGCCTTGGAATGAAAGGAGCTATAACAAAAGCTGAAGATATTCATAAAGAAATCGATGGTTCTTATATGCCTCAGCAGTTTAACAATCCTTCAAATCCAGAGATACATTATGCAACGACCGGCCCTGAAATTTGGTCAGATACAGATGGAAACGTAGATATTATTATATCCGGTATCGGAACAGGTGGAACTTTAACAGGAATTGGCAAGTATATCAAAGAAAAAAATCCTGATGTTAAACTTGTTGCTGTGGAACCTGAAACTTCAGCCGTTTTATCTGGAGAAAAAGCAGGAAAACACGGCATTCAGGGTATTGGTGCCGGTTTTATCCCTGAAATATTAGATACAGACCTAATAGATGAAGTTATTAAAGTTTCAGATGATAAAGCTATTCAGGGTTCTAAGAGTTTATCAATAAATGAAGGAATTCTTGCGGGAATCAGTTCAGGTGCAGCTTTCAGTGCAGCTTTAGAACTGGCTAAAAAAGACGAAAATAAAAGTAAAAACATAGTTGTAATTTTACCTGATACAGGTGAAAGATACTTGTCAACAAATTTATTTTTATAAAAAATATTACAAAAGAAATTAAACAAACATATAACTTGAATTTATTCAGGAGATAATAATGAGTAAACTTGGTGATTCAACAATCAGTCTACATGGCAGTTTTAATGCAGATCCGTCAACAGGATCATGCGCCGTACCGATATATCAGACAACAAGCTACGTATTCAATTCATCCGAACATGCCGCAAACTTATTTGCGTTAAAAGAGTTTGGCAATATATATACAAGGTTAATGAATCCTACTTCAGATATTCTTGAAAAACGTATAGCGGAAATTGAAGGTGGAACTGCAGCATTGGCAACTGCCAGCGGAATGTCTGCAATTTTTTTGGCAGTGACAAATATTGCTAAAGCCGGTGATCACATTATTTCCACAGGATCTCTTTATGGAGGAACTGAAACTCTCTTCAGATATACACTTCCAGGATTTGGGATAGAAGTTACTTTTATTGAAGAATTTACTCCTGAAAATATAAAAAATGCCATTAAAAATAACACTAAACTTATCTTTGGAGAAACAATAGGCAATCCTAAAGGAGATGTTCCTGACCTAAAAGCTATCACTGAAATGGCGCATGAAGAAAAACTTCCTGTAATTATTGATAATACATTTGCACCACTGTTATGTAAACCAATTGACCATGGTGTTGATGTGGTTATTCATTCAACTACCAAATGGATCGGTGGACATGGGACTTCAATCGGAGGAATTATAGTTGACAGCGGTAACTTTGACTGGTCATCAGGACGTTTTCCTGAATTTACTACTCCAGACCCAAGCTATCATGGTGTTGTATACTGGGATGCTTTAGGCAATGTTCCTGGAGCAGGCAATATTGCATTTGTAACAAAAGTAAGAGTTCAGGGATTAAGAAACATAGGTCCATGTCCGAGTCCGACAAATTCATTTAATACAATACAGGGTTTGGAAACACTTTCTTTGAGAATACAGAAACATAATGATAATGCGATTAAACTTGCCGAATATCTGGATTCTAATGAACTCGTAAACAATGTCAGTTATACTGGATTACCTTCACATGCCTACCATGAAACAGCAAAAAAATATCTGTCCGGCGGTTATGGTTCAGTATTAAGCTTTGAAGTTAAAGGCGGGACAAATCCTGCATTAAAATTTATTGACAATGTAAAAATAGCTAAACATCTTGCAAATGTCGGTGATGCCAGAACTTTGGTAATTCATCCAAGTTCAACTACACATCAGCAGCTTTCAGATCATGCTAAAGAAGTTGCAGGAATTTCAGCTGGAACAATACGTGTTTCAGTAGGTATTGAAAATATTGAAGATATAATTGCAGACTTTGAGCAGGCATTGATAAAAAGTCAAAGTTGAGTTAAGTATGAATAGGATTTATCTTGATTATAATTCGACAACACCTGTCTCAAAAGAAGTTTTTGATGAAATGTTACCGTATTTTTGCGAAAAATTCGGTAACCCTTCAAGTTCTCATGGCTTTGGCCAGAAAGTGATGCATGCAACAGACAATGCAAGAATGCAAATAGCCAAATTCATTGGAGCTAATCCTGACGAAATTATCTTTACCGGAAGTGGAACTGAATCAAACAACCTTGCGATTATAGGCACCGCTCACAAAAACAGAGAGAAGAAAAATCATATAATAACAAGTATGATTGAACATAGTTCTGTATTTAATACCTGTAAATATCTAGAAAGCACAGGATATGATGTAACATACCTTCCAGTTAATAAGGAAGGTATGATATCTCCTGAAGATGTAAAGTCAGCTATTACTAAAAAAACTGTTTTAATTTCACTTATGTTGGCAAATAATGAAACTGGCACAATACAAAAAATTAAAAAAGTTTCTGAAATTGCTGAAGAAAACAGAGTATTTCTGCATTCAGATGCAATACAGGCCGCCGGTAAATTAAAACTGGATGTAAATTCTTTGGGTGTCGATATGCTCTCTATTTCAGGCCATAAAATATACGGTCCTAAAGGTATTGGTGCACTGTATCTTCGGCGTGGAATAAGCATCACTCCCTTAATTTATGGTGGCGGTCAAGAAAAAAAAATAAGGTCAGGCACAGAGAATGTTCCGGGAATAGTTGGTCTTGGAAAAGCATGTGAAATAGCTAATTCCGACTTTAATAAACGAAATAAACATCTTGCTGAAATTCGGGATGCTTTAGAGAATGGGTTACTTAAAAATATCCCGCAGGCCAAAGTAAATGGTTCTATAAACAATAGAATAGCAAATACTACAAATATCAGCTTTGCAGGAGAAGAAAACGAATCATTGCTTGTAAGATTGGATTTAAACGGCATTGCCGTATCTGCTGGATCGGCATGCAGTACTTCAAGCAGCGAAGTATCGAGACCACTAAAAGCTATGGGACTTTCTACAAGAGAACTCTACAGTTCACTAAGATTTTCTGTAGGACTAAATACTACATTAGACGATATTGAATATACAGTTGATGTCTTTAAAAAACTTGTTAAATAACAATTCTGCACTAATTTAACTTTTCATTATTAAGTTCAATACATAATTATTTATTATGTATTAAAAAGATAGTTAAACAAATTAGCAGTAATTAAAATGAGTTCAGAAAAACAATCTGTTATCGCAGCACTAAGCGGAGGAGTTGACTCCTCAGTAGCTGCCGCAATATACGTGGAAAAAGGCTATAATGTCATCGGTGTTACGTTAAAAATGAAATCATGTGATGACAGTAAGGAAAAAACAAAAGCCTGCTGTGGCCTTGATGATAATATTCAGGCAAGATTAGCAGCTGAAAAACTTGATATTCCACATTATTTTTTAGATGTCCGTGAACAGTTTAAGGAAAAAATACTACAATACGCATGGGATGAATACTGCATTGCCAGAACTCCAAACCCTTGTGTACTATGTAATTATTATCTAAAGTTTGGTGCTCTTATGGATTTTGCAAAAAAGCTTGGGGCTGTCGGCATCGTTACAGGTCATTACGCTATTCTAAAAAGAGATAAAGAAAAAAACGTCAAACTCTTTAAAGGTATTGATGACAATAAAAATCAGACATACTTTCTATCAGCTCTTACACAGGAACAGTTAAATTTATCTTATATGCCTTTAGGTGAACTCACAAAAGTAGAAGTGAGAGAGAAAGCAGAAAAACTTGGGCTTCCAAATGCCCAGAAAGAGGAAAGTCAGGATGCATGTTTTGGGTACAAAGGAGAAACCTTTGCACAAACCCTGTCAAGAGTTTTTGAATACTCTCCAAAAAACGGTGATATTCTTGACGATAATGGCAAAATCATAGGTAAACATAAAGGAATTCAAAACTTCACTATTGGTCAAAGAAAAGGTTTAGGTGTAGCTCTCGGTAAACCTGCATATGTAATAAATATCAATGTTAAGAACAATTCAGTTACTTTAAGCACCGACCCTGACAATCTTCAGTGCAGTAAATTTAAAGCTGTAAAAATGAACTGGCTGGATTTTCAATATGATAAATTTGAGTGTGATGTACAAACAAGATATAGACAAACTCCTCAGCCTGCGATTGTTCATAAAATAGATTCTCAAAACGCAATAGTAGAACTTCTCACTCCATTAAGAGCTGTTACACCTGGCCAGGCTTTAGCAGTTTATGACAAAGACCAGCTGTTAGCTGGCGGCTGGATAGATGAAATTATATAATTTGTGATTAGTATTGTAACAAGATTACTAAGTCTGCATCACTGGACTAAATGTCTAGAGTAAGTCGCGATACAATAAATTGTATTAGTCAGTACTGTAATTAAGATAGTATTGTGTTATTGGGCAGTTGGGACATTTCCAATGAAGCACGTAGAACCACTATCTTCTTTTGTATGACCAACATAACACGCCCCTATAGCGGAAGTTCCATATGAACAAGTAACGGCGTTCCCGTTACCTGGAAGACACATAAGACCAGGACTTAGACCATTAGTGCATGTCTTAGTGAAAGTGTTAGCACCGTAATTATCACAAGAACCGCCTTCATCGGAATTCGCTTGATTAGCAAGACTTCCTGTAGAACAATACATTTGATCAGATGTTGATATAATACAAAGTTCTGGTTTTTGATATAAGAGTTTTTTCTTTTTTTTCATACGTATATCCATCCAAGTAATCCAACGCTTCATCTACAATGAAACATATTCAGGAATTAGGCTCATCTTTTCATATCCAGCGCCTTATCTAGGCGCACTACAATGTGTTTTGCAAATTTCTTTAACACACTGAAAGTGTATTAAAGGTTTTAAAGTTTAAAGTTATAATGTTGTAAATCAAATATGTATAAAAAATACCAACATTCAAATTTTATAACTAAATAAAAATATTCAGAGATTATTTTTAATAATCCTACCGGGAATATATATTATTACAAATAATAACCAAGTCATCAATAAATCGCACATAAGTTATGCTTATTTAATCAAGTATTCTCTTAAGAATACTTAATTAAAGTGCTCCAAGCATCCACAGCAAAGATCTATTATGAATTATAACTTAATTAACCATTAACAATTTATCATTAACAATTAGTTTAATTCCATTCTAAAGCTTTTCTTTTTTCTTTAAAATCTTCTATTATTTTGTCAGCTAGCTTAGAAGGATTCAGATCAACGGTCATTGTTGAACCTAGAGTATCTTTTGCATTCATTATGTGATTCATAACTTTTTCAGAACCATGAGCTGCGGGATATACACAATGATAAGAGTTAATACCCAGTAGCCTAAAGCTAAAAGAAGCTCCTATAGCTTTTTCATTTGACCATTCAGGACTGGACATAGCAAAAGGCATATCTTTCACTTCATAGCCAGCTGCACCTGCAATACCGGCAAAAGTATTTGCACATCTTGCATTATCAATACACTCTCCCATGTGCCATACTGGCGGGAAACCTTCCGGCAATATACTTTTCAGGCCATTTCCAGCTTTTTTACCTGCATCTTCTTTACAAAATCCAAGCTTTAAGAGCGGAAATGATGCACAGCCATTTGTAAGAATAATTACATTATTTTTAATCAGCTTTTCTGCAATATCAACAATAGCTTTTTCAAAAACTACCCTCGGGTTACAGCAACCGACCATGTTAAGCACTCCGAGAATTTTACCCTCTTTCATAGCTTCTGCAATTTTATTCATACCAAGATTTTCATCTACATATTCAGGAGAGAAACCAACTTCAGCATCAACTTCATAGGGTGGTATAAATACTGGAATATCGCGTCTTTTAGCAAAACTTTCTACAGCTCTTGTTACTATTTTTTTTGCAAGGGATTCAGTTTCATTAAAGTTGGAATGATGGCGATCATAGCCATAGTGTTCAGCCTCAGGAAGTCTTGCTGAATCACTTGTCGTAATAACAGTAGTCCTGAAACATTTTGCAACTTCCATAATACCTGGAAATACATCCTGAATATCTGCAAGCCAAAGATCAAGAGCCCCTGTTCCTAAAATTAACTCAGCTCCAACTGCATTCGACAACGGGATAACATCTTTATATCTGTAAAGTGCAGCCAAACCGGTACAGCAAATACCATAAAACTGAATCCCTTTTGCACCATGCTGTTTTGCTAATTTGATAAACTCTTCACTTCTACCCTGTTTTATAACTTCACTTACAAGTGTAGGCAGATGACCATGAACTGCAATATTTACATAACCTTCTTTTATGGCCCCTACATTTACTTTTGCTGTATGTTTTACCGGGTGTCCAAACAAAATATCAGTTGCCAGATACGGTGTTAATACACCAGAATAAAGAAATGAAAGCCCGCAACGCCCAAACTGCTTCATTGTATTCTCCCAATCACCGTCGGTTCCGCAGTTTGTTTTATGCAAAGCTTCGAATACTTCATGATATGCGCTAATAGGGATTATATCCATTTTTTCCCAGACTTTCTGTCTTTCAGGAGAAGCAAATGCTTTTATCAATTTAAATGTACCATCCTTAGTTCTGGACATATCATCAAGAAGGATATCTGTAACTTCAAGAACAAGTTCTTTCTTAGATTTACCTTCAGGGTTTATTCCAAATTTCTCAACACATAAATTTAATACTGAATCTCCTACAATCGGCAGATTAAGTTCACCTTCTGCTGCTTTTCTCAAAGCCATTACGACTTCTCTCCCATGAACACCATGGGCAGCAACGCCTGCAGCAAGGCTTCTCAGCACATTTCTTGCAACGATTAAATCTGCATCTGCGCCACAAACTCCTTTCGGGCTTTTAGGAGTAATTTTACATGGTCCCATAAAACAAATTTTACAACAGGTGCCAGCTATTCCAAAGCTACATTGAGGTTTTTGCTTATCAAATCTGTCAAATGAATTCTCACAACCAATCTGCTCCATTCTTAGAAGCATATCTCTAACTCCAGGATCAGGTGTATTGTTAATCACATCCTGTTTGCTGGCAAATGTTTTTCTGTACTCTGAAACAGCTTTCATATAATCATTAGTACCACCATGATGATGATGGTGTTCATGATCATGATTTTCAGCATTAATTGATTTTATATTTTCTTTCTCTGTCATTTCAGTACTCTCCAATTTTTTATTCCAAAATTCATATTTAAGAAAAAAACAATCATAATTTATTTCTTTTAACTTAATGCCCGTCAACAATACTAAAAATGTTATAATGTATTTCTTTTTTACACAAAAGCTACATAATGTTACTTTTTATTAAATTAACATTAATTAGCATGCCGTATGCAACTTATTGATCAAAATATGAAATTAAAACAGTATAATGATCCTGTTTTAACATTTTACTCAATATAAACTATTGATTGCCTGTAGGCATCTTCATGAATTTTCTATCCCCCCATTGCATTGCAAACTTTTCTCTTAAGCAACGTAATGTCAGCGAAAGCAGCAGCTGTTAGAGAAATTTTAGTGCAGATCTTAGATATTGATAATTTATCAAAACTACCTACCCAAATTGTCCCTTTCGAGTATAATTTTTCTGCGTAATGTATTTATGGTAACAATATCTTTATTTTTTTCTTTAGGATTTGCATTAAGAAGACCTTCTTCAGGTATTATTATTTTAGAAGCAAATTCACCGTTTTCATTCCAGATACTTAATACACCATCAGTTTTTCCATGGTTGAAAACATCTACAAACCATTTATTACCATTTTTATACCAGCCATCTACCTGTTTTTGTAAATGTCCGTTTACAAAATCAAAATGCAAAAATTTATTTCCGTTACTATACCATATTTCATAGGGACCTGATAATTTGCCTGATTTATAATACATTTTCTTTTTCAATTTCCCGTTAGTGTACCAAACCTTCCATACTCCATTAAGTTCGCCGTTATGCAGATTTATTTCAAAAGATTTTTTACCGTTGGAAAAATGTCTATAAACTCTTCCCGAATAAGGGCCTTCAGATGGATGTTTATAATACTTACCATCTTGATAAACCAATCCTGCTAAATTAGCCGCAGGTTCTACAGCTCCAATAATAGGGAAACTAAAAACATAAATCAGACATACCATCATTAAAGATTTTAATGGCATATTATCACTCCTTACCATAAATATTTTATATTGTAGATTTTAAGCAGAATTAAGATATATAATTTATTATACTCTATTTGCTGACTTTTAGGCTAATTAAAATATATTTTAAGTACGAACTTCCAAGTTGATAAATTAAAGAAATCTAATTTTATCTTTAAATTCATCAATAAAGCGATTATTCCATTCATCTCCCCCTTCAGCATTACCACTCATCCATACTGGTGGTTTTATTCCTTCTCCTACCAGTTTATTTACAGCTTCTGCTACCATACTGTTTAATAAGAATGCATTGGCAAAAGTGGACATTGCAGCGACTTTCTGTTCAAATCCCGGTATCTCAATTACAGCATCTCCCACCTCAACTTCACAATCTAGTAATACATCCACTATCTCAAATAAATTTTTCTTTGAAGGATGTCTGGCTATATGATTTTCAGGAGTAGCCGAAGCATGTTTCGCCGATGTTACCCCTATCGTTTTCACTCCTAACTTCTTTGCTTCCAATGCAGCATCAATAGTTGCAGAATTTATTCCATAGGCATTAATAATTATAAGCAGATCGCCTTTCTGAATGTCATAATCGCCTATCACAATTTTTCCATAACCAGGCAGTCTTTCAATCTGCATTGAACGCAAAGCGCCATTACTTAATAGAGTTCCCCCATCAAGAATAGCGTTTATGCACATTAATCCACCGGCCCTGAAAAAAATTTCCTGTGTCCCGAGGTTTGAGTGTCCGCCAGGTCCGTAAGCATGAATTATTCTATTTCTTTTTACCTGCTCTACAATTAGGTCCGCCGCTTTCTTTATATTATCTTCTTGGTTAGCAATGCTATTTAAATGATTAATTACTTTTGATAAATATTGTTTTGTAATAGAATTTTCCATCTTTTCCCTATCCTTTTATTTAAGTATGATTTAATTATAAAACAATTTTTTTAATGCAGAAGAAAATTTTTCTTCTATTTTTTCACTAAATACAAAAGGTAAAATAAAGTACTTGTATGCATCCCAGGCTTCATATCCGCCTTCATTTATTTGTTTTGCTGTCGGTATATACCCGACTATTCCGTCACAATATCCTACTGGAATAACTGCTTCTCCAAAATATTTTTTTAATTTAAAATGGTATTCAATAACTACTTCCGCATTAACACCTACCAATATAAATTCTTCACAAATTGGCAAACGATGAATTAATAAATTAGGTATATTCTCTTTAAAATACTTTTTCTTTTTCAATAAAACAGAAGACCATTTTTTTAAAGCGCGATTTGTACATTGATATTTTTTCAATTCAGAAAGACGTTTTTTCGTCGGCAGTTTTTTAAAAGGCAGCCTCATCCTTAATTCATATCCCAATTCAGTAGAAAATTTAAAGTTCACAGTTTTACGTTTTGAATTCTTGCAAATACTTTCTGCAAGTTTCTTTCCGTAAAGTAAAGCATCATCATGAACTCCCTGCTTAAATTCATCTTCATCAATAAAATCAGGTCTTATATTCCCACAGAATCCCTGTAAATAACATGCTGTTATTTTATTCTTATGATGCTTTTCTATTAAACTGACAGCAATACCTGGAAAATCAGGTGATACTGAATTTTCAGCTGAAACATTAGCGTGACAGATTCCATGGATCAGCATACCTCTTAACAGATCATTTTCTGAAGAAAAAAATTCCAGGATTTTTACTGTTGTATCATTAACTCCATCATAATTCGGAGCCATTTTTATTTGCCCGTCTTTTTTCAAACGCCTGTTGATACCTAGTTGACATGATGTTTTGCTAAATTTTACATAACATTTTTCTTTTGAGTCAATGGCATTCTGTATTGCTCTAAATATTTTTACTCTTAAATATTCGATATATCTATCATCAATTTTCCCAAGTAACGGAGATAATCCCTTTGCGATCTGCGGAGTACTGTGCGAGTGGGTTGCTGAAAAGAAAATATTTTCAGTTCTCAAATTATATTTTTTATTAAGCAGATATTTTAGTTCAGTGACTAGTGCATTATCCCACCAGATAAGATCGGCTGTTATTATTACTTTTTTATCACTTTCTTTTTTATTCAGCTCTATATACAGAACTCTTAAAAATAGATCTTCGCAAATTTTATCAAATTCACTAATTCTATGTTCATAACCTGCCAGATGAACTTTATGCTTTGGAGTTATACATATTTTAGAAAAACCGCAATAAGCTGTATTTTTCACTTTCTATTCCTCTGTTTTTAAAAGCAGCTCTATACTTAGTATAAAAAACCGAATTATATGAAATGGATCTTTAACAGGCAAAGCAACAACCATATCATTGGTTTCACCGTTTCTTTTTCTAATTTGAATCCATTCTTTATCAGAATTTTTTGGAAAAATATCAAAAGTGTATTCAAACATGCGATCGAACCAATATGATAACTCATCATCTTTTTTAAATTTATATGCATATAATAATGCATATAATGCTTCAGAATGAGGCCACCACAATTTCATATCCCAGGTGTCAAGTATTAGTTGTTCATATCTGCTTCCATGAAACTCGCCATCGGGTTTATTTCCTCCAGCATCTGTAAATCTCAACAAGCCACCAAATTTTTTATCCCATCCTATATCAAGATTCTTCTTAATAACACTGTTTATTTTATCAATTAATTCTGATTTTTTGAATAAGCTGCAGTATTGCAGTATAAACCACATACACTCCAAAGTATGCCCCGGATTTCTATGATTTCCCAACATTGAATAATCTCTGTCCCCATTACCTTTAATGAATTCGGAAATAGTATTATCATTATTATAGAATATATTCATTATTTCATTAACATGTAGCTCAATATTACTTTGAAGTTTTTCATTCAACTCTCTTTCCCTTGCAGAAAATGCTTCAATTAACTCCAGTTCAATATTAATTAGGATCATAGGTACAGCATGAGTGCGATAACCATCAGGTACGGGATAAGGCTCACTTAAGAAATCATAATTCTGGATTCTTTGGATAACCGAGTCATATATATTAATTAAAAGTTTAGTCAGTTTGTTATTTCCCTTAAAGGTTTTTATAAAACCAGTTAAACCTAAAATGACAAAACAGTCAGCATATATACTGGCATCTAATCTGTCACAATTTTCAATTGTTTTATGATTTCCAAATCTATCTGTTAGAAAAACAATCTTAAAATCATCCAAAACGGCATTATCAACAATAAATTTAACTGTTTTATAACAATCAGATTTCAGTTTCTTTCTGTCTATATCCAGATTAATTTTATCTGAGAGTAAATATAATCTGCATAACAGCCACAGATAACGTCCCTGAGACCATAAATATTTATCTTCGTTTATTAGTTCTTTGCCGTCATTACTTATACAGGTAAAAACACCGCCATATTCTTCATCAATATAATTCTTCCAATACGGCCAGAAATTATCTTTGACTTCAGTAATATAAAAATTTAATAACTCTTTTCTGTCTGATTCATTGCTTATATTCATTATAATTATTACCTAAAATAATAAATGAGTTAAAAGTTATCACGTGAAAAAACTTTATTCAACTATCTGCTTTTATACTTTGCAATATGTTTTTATTTATTTGAATATTTTATTTTTATAAAATCTAAAGCAGTTTTTATAAATGTTGCACCGACAAAAACTATGAGAGAAGTAATTACGGGTGCACCGACCTGAAATCCTGCGGAAACTGGAAACTGTTTATCCATAATAAAAATAAATATACCGGCAAAAATACTTAATATAGCGATTACTGATCCGGCTTTTCTAAAAATCGGCAGCAATCCAAGAAGCATCGGTACCGCTGTTGTACCGACAAGCGCAGCAAACCATGTTATAATCAGGCCTAGAACTCCACCGAAATAACTGGCATTCAATGCCATTATTATTGTAATAAGTGTAAAAGTAAAAGTCGAAATCCTTGCAATTTTTAAAGATTTTCTGCCGGTATAAGATTTTATTTTTTTAGAAAAAACAGGCATTATATCTCTTGTGATTACAGCTGAAATAGTATTTGCATCTGAAGTAGTCATTGACATTGTATTTGCAAACATAGATGCAAGAACTAATCCGACAAAACCAGGAGGCATAAATTTTAAAATAAGCAGTGAATATACTTTGGACGGGTCGGCTAAATGAGGAAAAATAAGTGGTGAAACGCACATGGGGAAAAACAGAAAAAGAGGCCATATAAGATATAAAGTACCAGATAGTAAAGCTGTTTTTCTTGCGCTTTTACCTGAAGGATTTGATATAAATCTGGTAGCTAAATTCCAGGTTCCCCCATTATAGCTCATAAATGATATAAAAATAAATGATACCATAAATAATACAGTATAAGGCCCATTGAACGGATGACTATGTCCTGGAGGTAGTTTAGCCCATACAGTAAATATAGAACCAATTCCACCCAGATAATTTATTGTTGCTACAAAAACTACGATACCGGCAAAAAGCTGAACACCAAACTGGATAAAATCATTCCATAGGTCAGCCCACAGACCTCCAATTGTAACATATATCAAGGATACGCAGGCTGAAATAACAATTCCCATATATATCGGTAAACCTGTGAAGCCATTTAACAGTATTCCCATGGAAAGCCATTTTGCAGAAACATCAAAAAACTTTAATATTACTCCGGACCATGCAATAACCTGCTGAGTTGGAAGATTAAATCTATTTGCCAAATATTCTGTTGGGGACTGAATGTTATGCTTTTTTCTCAACTCTACCCATTTTGGAGCAATAGTAAAGGCCCCAACCATGCATGCAATTGTTATTGGAATTGCCCACCAGAAATAAATTGTAATTCCATACTTATATGCAATTAAAGCATAACCGACAAAAACTACACCGCTATAACCGGAAACATGATGAGAAACTCCAGATAGCCACCACGGAACTTTTCCGCCTGCAACAAAAAAATCTTTAGAATTAGAAACCTTTTTGCTGGCAATAAAACCTATAAGCACCATTGCAGCAAAAAACACGAAAAGTACTAAGTAGTCAAGAGTCCCCATATATTCACCCAAAATATACTCTTTATTATTTATACAATATAAATTTTACTTTAATTTTATTTAATGAGCATTTCAAGGTAATTATTTAATAATTTATAATTTTATGCACACGTTTTCAATATATGATAAGTAATTAAAACTCTAAGATAACCATTCAGGCAAATTTATATAAAGATCAATGGCTTGACTGGAAGTATGCGTTGCAGACAAAAATAATATGTCAATGAAAACTTAAAAGCATTAGCTGTATTGATTGTATAATATTAGTTAGTTTCTGTTCTCTGTTTCATTTTTTGTGACATTTTACCTCTACCTTTACTACTATTCATTTTTTTTTCCTGTGATAGTTTTTCCTGCATTATTTTCATCATAGGACATTGCCCATTCTGCATCATAGGGCACCTAAATGTGCCATTACCACCAGTACTATAAGCAGAATTGCCAGCTGCACCTATATTAGCACTATTTGCTTGATTGTTAGAATTATTACTTATACCAGTTCCTGTTGGTGCAGAAGCAACATTGCTTACTCCAGAGCCATTATTTTTATTAACGTTGCTTGCCTTTACTAGTGGGTATACTGAACCTGCTATTATTAATACAAAAAATAAACCTGTTAAAATTGCGTAAATTTTATTTATTTCAAATGTTTCTGTATTTGTTGGCTGTACCATCCTATTTCCCCTTTTTATTAATTTTATTCAATCTGCAGCGATCGCAGTTAATGCAGTCGTTATCTTCAAATTTTGAAATACCCAGATCACAAAATCCAGGACTTATCGGTAAACGCTTCATCATTTTTTTTCTTTTTATTATAAATTTTAATAAATTTATTTTATTAAAAATTGAAAGAAATGCCCCGGCTGGACAAAGGTTTCTACACCAAAATCTACGAGTAAATAAAGAAATGAAAAGAATACCGACAATAAGAATTATCTGAAATTGAGTCGCAGTAAAAGGACTTAAAACGCCAGTTAACAAATCACCATTGAAAGCAAGTTGGTTTTGATTTGAAATAACAAAGAGAAAAAGTATAGCTAAAAAAACAACATATTTTGTCAACCGAATGAAACCCCATATTTTTTTTTCTGGAGCAATATTATTTCCTTTATAGTTAAGATTATTTGTCAGTTCCTGCAAAGCACCAAAAGGACAAAGATAGCCGCAATAAAAATTTCCAAAAACAAAAACAGTTGCTACTACCAAGACTATTGTTATAAACGAGACAGAGAAAATATTTGCAGGGACATCAAAGAAAATTAATGAAACTGCACTTTGAGATGAGAACTGGATCTGGAAGAAAATTGCATATAAAAAAAATGTCATACATAATAAAACAAACCTAAGCAATCTATTAATTTTGAAACGACATATAAAAACAATAATTGCCCAAATAATAAAAACAATAAAGAAAATTATCCCTTTAGAGCTAACAGTACTGCTGCTTTGTTTAACAGATTGACCGGGAAGATTTTTATTAAGCACATATTTTGCAAATATATTACCACTTATCCAGTGCCCTTCATCTATTCCTCTAGAACTATAAGTAGCACCTGTTACAGTATATATTTTATTTTTATTGAACGTACTAAATATATTACGGCTTAGAAACTTACTTCTGTCTTTCTCTGCTTTACCCAAATAAGCAGGTGTTTCTCTATTTTGCAATATAACACAATCTTTAATATTACCTAATTTGTCAATTGTAAGTCTCATTGGGACAGGTCCATTAAAACCTGTTACCTGAGGAGCCACAATGGATGTATCAAATACGTATCTTAATTCACCATTAGCAGTTTTAAATTGTGAATAGGTAAAGGAACGCCCGTCAGGTAATTTTACCTGCTTTGAATTAAGATTGTTTGCTTTCACTGCTTTTGTTTGTTTTGAGTTTTTTGAATAGAAAAGTCCAAAAATTACTAGTAAGAATATCAATATCAAAAATATGGGAATAACATACTTATTTGCTGCTTTCATTCTAACCCCATTAAGTAAAAGGTGATCCCAAAAAAATGGAACAAAGATTTCATATTTGTTTCTTTGGAATTATACCTCTTTTCAAAATAATACCATATTAGTTTATTAAAATTATAAAAAATATATTAATATCTTTATAATTCATCAATAGAGTTTATAATGTAACTTTCGAATTAATCAGATTTTTAAGAAGAAGTATATTCGTCTAAAGCTCAAAAATTTCATATTAAGATAAAATGTCTATCAATAAAATATGGTTTATTGTATTTCTGGTATTTGTAATATATGTATGTATTTATTCGTATTTACAGAAAGGGGAAAGCAAAATGAAAAAAATAGAATTTGACGGAATACAGTTCCTTGTCCCAAGGAATTTCCCTCATGCAAAACAAAAAACGGAAAAGGATGATAAAATACTTTCGTTCAGCCTAATGCCCCATGAAAACGCAAAACGATACCTACATTTCTTTGAAGTTATTTCTACCAATAAAGATTCATTTGATTATACTAAACTACTTCCGGAAAAAACATATCAAATTAACGGGAAAAAAGAAGAATATATTTCAATTCCTTTAGAAACCGATTCAACCTTAAAAATAGTTGACCTTAAAATTACACTACCCTGCGGCTTAAAAGAAGAAAAAAAGATATATGTGTATTGTTATCAAAGTCAAATAAATAAGAAGAAATTTTATTTTATGTCATTTACAATGCTTAAAAAAGAGTTCATTAAAATTATAGCTACAGTCAAATGTTCGTAGAAAAAATTTGTACAGCTTTTTTATTGGGCCTTTCCTGGGAGCGAATACTTACCTGTCCTTTTTTTGTACTGGGATTAAGCCTTTCTGATCGGTGGACCGGTGTAAAATTTATACTTGGAAGATTGCTTGGATTAGTCTGCCTAGGTACTATTGTCAGTATTATCGGGATACCTTTTTCTATTTCTGAAAAATGGATGAATATTATATTTAGTTTATTTCTTTTTGGAGTGGCAACATACACATTAACTAATAATAAACATAAAGGTGCAGGGAAAAATATAGCCCAGGCAAGTTTTGGATTAGGTTTTTTTCGTGCTATACTGCATCCGGGAAGAAAAATAATATATCTTCTTCCGCTTTTATGGGGGGTAGACGTATTTCAGGGATTAACAATTTCCTTAGTATACGGCTTGAGTTCTTCTGTTTATCTATTAATAGGATTTATTTCTGCAGAAATTATTAATAAAATATTTATACATCGTAAAAAAATAAAAATAATTTCTGCAGCCATACTAATTATTTTAGGAATATTTTACCTTATCAAAGCTTTTAATTAAGAAGTATATTATGTCTATAACTGAAAAGATTGCAATGCATCCATGCTACTCAAAAGAAGCACATAATACTTGTGCAAGAATCCATCTGCCTGTGGCACCAAAGTGTAATATTGGATGCAGATACTGTATTCGATCAATAGATAAAATTTCTAATCGCCCCGGAGTAGCATCAGAAATTATTTCTCCAAAAGAATCTATCTCCAGAGTTAAATCAGCAGTGGCAAGTCTCCCTTCCTTAACTGTCATAGGCATTGCCGGACCTGGTGATTCTTTAGCAAATAAAGAAACATTTGAAACTTTTGAGCTTATTAATCAAGATTTTCCAAATCTAATAAAATGCATGAGCACTAATGGATTACTATTGGATAAATATATAAATTTTCTTAAGAAAATTAATCTTTCCACCTTAACAGTTACAGTAAATGCATTTACTCCTGAAACTGCTTCAAAAATTTATGATTATATTTTTTTTGAAGGTAAAAAATATAAAGGTATTGAAGCTGCTGAATTTTTAATAGAAAAACAGTATCAAGGTATATCAAAAGCAGTTCATGCAGGTATAATTACGAAGATTAATACAGTTTATATTCCTAATATAAATGCTAGAGAGATACCTATAATTGCTAAACGTTATAGTGATATAGGAGTAAATATTATGAACATAATGCCATTATTGCCTATACATTGCATGTCCAATCAACCTGCACCTTCCTGTGATGATTTACGCATTATGAGAGAAAAATGTGAGAAATATATTGCTCAATTTAGATTATGTAAACAGTGTCGTTCTGATGCAGTAGGTATCCCTGGATTAAGCAAAATAAATAACTCATCTACAAGTAACTATTTTCACTTTTGACTTATATTTTTATCATATTTAAAAAAATAAACTATCTTATTATGAAACGATTAAATTTAAATACTTTAGTTATAATTATACTTCTAGTCACAATTGGCATATCCTTTATATCATTGTATGTAGTTTCTATCGATAACGTAGAACAATGCGGTAATTTAATAATAAAAATGACAGATAGTGAAATAAGAAAAGTCAATAATGAAATGACTAAATCAGGCAAAGGACACGGAATGTTAGCTAAAAGTGATTTATCCGAAATATTAATTAAAAATAAAAAACAAATTATATCAACACATTCAAATATAACTAAAAATTTCATATATATCTTTCTGATTACATTCATAATATCTTTTTTGTTAGCTTTTATCTTATTAAAGAAATACTTTGTTAGACCTATCGAACACTTTAGAAATAAAGCAAAATTATTAGGTTCAGGTAACTTCAAACTTAAATTTCCAGAAAAAGGCATTCAGGAAATATTTGACTTATCTAAAACATTCAATACTCTTGTATTGCAACTTGAAGACTATATAGAAAAATTGAAAAAAGAAGTTGCTGAAAGAGAATCTGTTGAGAACAGTATTAAACTTGCAAGAAGAATACAGGGAGATATCCTACCTGTTTTAGGAAAACAATTTGACACATCTGAATTTTCACTTAAAGCAAAACTCCTACCCGCGAAAGAAGTTTCAGGCGATTTTTATGATGGATTTTTTCTCGATGAAAATAAAATAGCTTTCCTGATAGCAGATGTTTCAGGCAAAGGTTTTCCTGCTGCCTTCTTTATGGCTATTGCCAGAACAACAATCAAAAATATTGCTCTTACTGAATATAATGATCCAGCTATCGTTTTGGAAAAGACGAATAAAATTTTATCTTCAGAAAATATGTCATCAATGTTCGTTACAATATTTTTAGGTTATTACGAAATTAATACGGGAAAATTAGTTTACGCAAATGGAGGACATCATACAGCTATGAATATCTCAAAATCCGGTCAAATTGAAGAATTTGGTTCTGTGAACGATACTGCGCTTGGCATTATTGGAATCAGTAAATACACGAAACAGGAAATTATATTACAACACGGATCATCAATTTTACTATATACTGACGGTGCTGTCGAGGCCATCTCAAAATCAGGAGAGGAATTCAAAAAAACAAGACTCATTAAATATTTAAAAAATAATTACTCTAAAGCTAGTGAACTTGTAGTTAACGGCCTTGTAAATGAAGTAGTAAAATTTCAGGGAGGCTCCTTATTTGATGACGTTACGGTATGTATGCTTACAAGAACAAAGTAAAGTTACTATTGATGATAATATAATTTGAACTATGAAATAAAAGTAACTTATGAATGCTACATATGACTGCAAATTCAATACGACAATAGCTTTAACTTGAATATTAGATATTAAAAGAGTTAATGATCATGTCTATGATGAATATCAGGATAATGAATGTGGGCATGATCCATTTTTTTATGTGAGTGTAAATGTGTATGTTTTATATTCTGCCCTAAATCTTTGTGATAATGGAGATGATGACTGTCATCATGACTATGCAGATGAACATGTTCATTTGCCATATGTTTATGCTTATGCTCATGATAAAGAACGGTTGAAAAATAGACCCCAATAAAAATTAATATTATCGATATTAATTGAAAATATGTAAATGACTCACCTAAAAATATTAATGAAATAATAATACTAAAAACAGGTGCTGTAGAAAAAAGGATCTGTCCTCTTGTAGCACCTATATTCTGTGAAGAGATAATATATAGGAGAATACTTATACCATATGAAAAAGCTCCGACAAGCAAGGCTATAATTATATAATAAACACTTATACTATAACCGGAAATAATACAACCTATAATAAGATTCACAACTCCTGCAAATATGCCTTTTATAAAAGTGACTTCACTCGGAGACATAGAATCTATGATAGAAGTTAAATGATTATCAAGCCCCCAGAAAATACATGCAGTAGTTACAAGCAGTGCTGATGCTGCACCGCTCATTCCCTCTGAAAATGCCAGAATAACTCCTGCAGCCAGCGTTAATATTACACCAATCCATCCATTTCTTCCCAGGTGTTCTTTAAAGAAAAGTGTTCCGAGGACTGCAGTTGCAACAAGTTCCATATTCAGCCAGATAGCTACAGATGAAGCCTGAGCTGTTTTTAGACCGAACAGCAAAATTATAGGTGCAAGAAAACCTCCGGTAAAAATAATACCTACAAGGCTAATAATATGTTTCTTTGTATAAGTTATTTTTTCTTTTCGAAACAAAAAGCAGCCATCCTTTTTTATCAGCATAGGAAAGACACCAATCCCTGCGCCTATATAAAGGAGTCCGGCTAATTGAAATTCATTAATACTGCTTAAAAGGACTTTACTAAAAGGTGTCGCCAGCCCAAAAAGAAAAGCTGATATTATTCCAATTAATATGCCATTTGTATTAGTTAACTGCTTAAGTTGCATAATTATTTATTTTCTTTGATTAAGTAGAGTTTTCCTAAACTATTTCTGAGCATAATCTGTCATTCTCAAATAATATTTCCAACATAGTTTTCCATTAATATTAAAATTGTATATGATAATAAACCTTTAGAAACATATAAAAACTACAGTTATATTTCAATATTTGAGCACAATAAAGCGATATTTATTATAAAAAAATCAAGATGGAGAATAATGGGAGTGAGAAATATAATTCAAAGCTTTGAAGCAGATTTAAATTACAATTAGAAATTTTACAGGCAGTAACCTCTTTAAGCATATAAATACTAATATTGATTTTAAGGCGACGGCAATTAATATAGCTGTAGTTATTCCTATTAATCCAAAATAGTATGTCATTGGAAAGCCCAATATTACAAGTAACCCTAACTGTGCGATATTGAATTTAACCTCTGCTTTTACATTGATAAGTGCCAATAGTTTATCAGGCACAGTGAATACTGCACTTATCAAATAAGCGGCAGCTTGAATAATAAGAGGGATACATACCCCTTCATTTCCTTTTCCGTAGGTTGTAAGAATAGTTTTTGAGAAAACGGCAATGAGTATAAATACTATAAAACAAACTGTTATATTTATATAATTGGTCATATTTAATATTTTGCTCAGTTCGTCATATTTACTTTCATTAATAAGTGATACTGCATTTGATTTTATCAATGAACTTAAAGCCATGGGTATTAACAACACAACACTTGTAATACTCAGAATTGCAGAGTAATAACCAAGAGCAAATTTTTCTGTTCCTGCGATCTGCACGATTATTATTGTTATGGAAGTAATGAAAGTTAATGCAATTTTATTAGAAAAATACTTAATTGTATCTGATGTCCATTCAGATTTTAGATCACAATCAAATTCCTTATAAGATTTAAATATTTTAATTTTAACTTTACTGAATATTTTTTTTACTATAAATAATTTTATAATGATAACGACACAATATGCTGTCAATATAAAAATAATAATATTCATATAATTAAGTTTATAATTGAATATCAAAGCACTGGCTGAAAATGCAATCAGGAGAAAAAACGGCATAGCCAGATTGTTAAACAGATAATATAAAGAAACAAGTCTCCCGCTTAATATATAATTGCTCAGTAATACTGATAAAGCTGAAAACGGCGCAATCCATAATATAAAAATTGCACAATGCTTAGGAAGTTTTATATCAATACCATAAATTTGAAAGAGAAATAAAACTAAATATAAAACAAGAAAAGCTATTATGCATATACTGAATGTTTTCCTAATTAATCTGTAATTCCAATATCTAAAACTAGAAATCAGCTGAGTATTGTTACTTTTTAAATATGTAGGAAAATATTTTATAACTACAGTATCAGCCCCAAACAGCAGTATAAACGTTGTAATATTAATAGCGACGACTGTTGCTGTAAAATCACCATACAGCACAGGTTTAAGGTGATTTGACATACAAATATTAAGCAAATAACTAATAAAATAGCCGATGAAAGCCAATATTATCAGATTTACTGCTGATTTTATTATCTTTCTATTTCCCATAAATTAACAATGAAGGTGCAACTTATGATACTAATATTTTTTTATTCTTAGAATTTTTAGTATCAATTTTCTGCAGTTTAACTCCCTTTTTTTTTAGTTTTTGAATATATTTATAAGGATTTGCCTTGATAGCATTAATGCATCCTTTGCAACAAACATAAATGCGGTATGTGTTACCTGTTTTTGGATCCTTCACATCTATATACTGCTTCTTATTTATTTTTCCTCCCATAACAGGGCATGTTGATTGAAGTTTACTATTCTGTGATTTAGTAACTGATTTATTCGTTCCTGCGTTAGCAGATATACCAATTATTAATACAGTCACTATTACTAATAATAATTTTAATCCTTTCATTATATTTTCCTTTAATAAAACAACTATTTACTTAATTTTAATGATTTCTTTAGTATTTTCTCCTCCCTTATTGAGAAAAGTACAGGTACAATTAGCATTGTAATTATTTCAAAAACCATCCCTCCGAATATGGGTACAGCCATTGGTATCATAACATCTGCTCCTTTGCCAGTTGAAGTTAAAATAGGAATTAGTGCAATTACAGTTGTGGCTGTTGTCATAAGGGCGGCTCTTACACGTCTCTGCCCACCCAATAAAATATTTGAATGAACATCATCTACTGTCTTGGGTCTTTTTCTCCTAAATATATCTTTCAGATATGTTGCCATCAGCACACCGTCATCAGTTGCTATACCAAACAATGCTAAAAACCCTACCCAAACAGCCACACTTAAATTAATCGTATGGACCTGAAACAGTTCTCTGAAATTCACCCCTAATAAACTGAAATTTAAAAACCATGGCTGTCCATAAAGCCAAAGCATTACAAATCCCCCCGCCCAGGCAATTACGATTCCGCTAAAAACAAATATTGAAGTAGTTATTGATTTAAACTGCATATACAGAATAATAAAAATTGCAAGAAGCACAAACGGTATAATCATCATAAGACTTTTTGATGCTCTTACCTGATTTTCAAAACTTCCCGCAAATCTATATGTTGTTCCTGACGGTATTTTAATAGTTCCGTCTTTTATTTGTTCTTTAATTATTTTTTCAGCCTCTTCTACAACATTTACTTCAGCAAATTTAGGCTTTTTGTCAAAAAACACATAGTTAACAAGAAAACCATCTTCGCTGGTTATATTTTGAGGTCCTCTTTTATAATGAAAAACAGCTAACTGGCCAAGTGGAATTTGTTGATTGTCATCGGTTCTTATCAAAATCTTTTTTAAAGATTCAAGATTATCTCTTAGCTCCCTATAATATCTAATACGTACAGGATATCGCTCTCTTCCTTCAACTGTGGTCGTAACAACCGTACCTCCAACATTTGCTTCTATAGTTTCTAATACGTCCTGAAGTTTTAAACCGTAACGTGCTATGGATTTTCTTTTTACTTCTATTTCCAGATAGGGTTTACCTATTATTCGATTTGCAAAAACAGTATTACTAATTATAGACGGTACTTTTTTCAATACTTTTTCTATTTCAAAAGCCGCTTTCTCAACATCTTTTAAAGTTCTTCCTTTAATAACTACTCCTAATTCAGACCGCATACCACTTTGAAGCATTACAATTCTTGTTTCAATAGGTTGTAGTTTAGGAGAAGATGTTGCTCCTGGGACATCAGCGGCAATAACAATTTGATCCCAAATATCACTAGGTGTATTTATTCCATCCCATTTTTTTCTTCCAGGGTTTAAACCAGGTAGTAACTCAGGTCGCCATAACCTAAATACATTGCCTCCTCCATATGGAATAAGTTTATTATTTTTATCTCTTAAAAACTTACCTTTAACCAAATAAGGTTTACCATCCGGTGCAATGACTTTATTGCCTTTAATATCCCTAAAATAATCATTTGCATAAGGATTGTACTTAAATCTAAGATATCTACCGCTTTCATAAGATATATATTTTGTTGAATAGTTAATAATTGTTTCAATCATTGAGAGGGGTGCAGGATCAAGTGCAGTATCTGCACGACCGGCTTTGCCTACGACTTCTGTAACCTCCGGAATTCCTGCTATCAATATATTCTGCTTCTTCAATACATCATTAACCTCTTTGATCGATGCATTTGGCATAAGAGACGGCATGAGAAGAAATGAACCTTCATTTAAAGAAGGCATAAACTCTTTTCCAAGCCCTGGAAAAGTTTCAACAGTTTTCTCTACAACAGAAGAATTTATGATTTTATCAGGCAACAGTGAAGTAATTGGCTTTATTCCTATCCATCCTAGTAACCCCAATAAGAGCATAGCTAGGGGCAGTATAAAAAATATTTTTTTATGCATTAAGCAGGTATGTAATATTATTTTATAAAAATGTTGAAAAATTTTATAAAAAATCAAAAAACCGGCAATAGGAAGAAGAGTAAATGCTATATTCAGCATTATATTTTTATCATATCCTACCGGCCTCCAGTATCCTGCAAGAATTACCAGCACAATTACAGGCATCAGCCAGTATAATAATTTATAATATCTTTTTTTCTTATCAGTTGACAAAAAGTGAAGAAATATATTATAAAACAGTAAAATCAGCAGCAAAATTGAAACTAAAATGCTAATTTCCCAAGTATAAATAATTGCTATTATTAATAATAAGCCTGAAAAAACTTTTAAAATAAGATTTCTCTTATTACCATCCCCGTATTTAAATAGAATATGAGCCGCTGGCGGTATAATAAAAATAGCTAAAATACAGGATGCACCTATTGTAAAGGTTTTAGTAAAGGCAAGGGGTTTAAAAAGCTTTCCTTCTGCATGCTGAAGCATAAAAACAGGTAAAAAACTAACAATAGTCGTAGCTACTGATGTAAATATTGCACCGGCAACTTCACTCGATGCGTTATAAACAATATTAAAATAATTTCTGGGCGGAGATGCTTCATTCAAATGTTTAACAATATTTTCGCAAATAACGATCCCCATATCTACAACTGTTCCAATAGCAATTGCAATACCTGAAAGTGCTACAATATTTGCATCAATACCAAACACTTTCATCATTATAAAAGCCAGTAAAACAGAAGCCGGAAGCAATGCTGAAATTAAACCCGCAATTTTAAACTGCTGTATCATAAATAAAATTACGATTATACTAATGAGAATTTCTTCAATTAAGGCAGAATTTAACGTACCGAGAGTTTCATGTATTAATCCGCTTCTATCATAGAAAGGCACTATTTTTACCTGGGAAATTTTTCCATTTGGTAGGGTTTTCTTTGGAAGAGTCAGAGAAATTTGTCTAATTTTTTTCTTCACTCTATTGATTACTTCGAGTGGATTCTCTCCGTACCTTACTGTTACTATTCCTCCTACAACATCTGCCCCTTCTTTATTTAATATCCCTCTCCTATATTGAGGGCCTAAACTTACATTAGCAACATTTTTTATATAAACAGGTGTATCATTTACTTCCTTAATTACACTATTTTCAATATCTCCAAGATTTTTTATATAACCCAGACCTCTGACAAGATATTCTGCTCCATTCAGAGCTAATGTATTTATTCCAACATCAATATTTGCTTTTCTGACAGCATCATAGACATCCTGCAACGAAATATCATAAGCCCTCATAGCATGAGGATCTAAATCTATCTGGTACTCTTTGACGAATCCTCCAATTGATGCCACCTCGCTGACACCGGAAACACCAAGAAGAGAATATCTAGCTATCCAGTCCTGTATGCTTCTCAGTTCATCAGGATCCCAACCTCCTGTTGGATTTCCATTTTTATCAGTTCCTTCAAGTGTGTATTCAAAAACCTGCCCTAGGGCAGTTGCATCAGGTCCTAATTTCGGTTTAACACCTGCCGGTAGAGTACCGGAGGGCAGACTGTTTAATTTTTCAAGAATTCGAGTTCTTCCCCAATAAAAATCTATATTATCATTAAAAATGACATAAATTACTGAAAACCCAAACATTGAACTTCCACGTATAGTTTTAACTCCGGGTAGCCCCATTAAATTGGTAACTAAAGGATATGTTACCTGATCTTCAATATCTCTTGGAGAACGCCCATTCCAATCAGTAAATACAATTTGCTGATTTTCTCCAATGTCTGGTATTGCATCGACCGGTACAGGAGAACGATCTATACCAGTATTCCAGTCAAAAGGAGCTACATAAACTCCGGCAGCAATAATAGCCACTAGAATACTGAATACAATAAATTTATTTTTAAGGCATACTTTTATCAGATAAGACAGCAAAATAGTTTCCCCTTCCTATTTTATTAAAATTCCACAACTTCTCATAGCTTTACCGAAATATGGATTGGCTATCTCATTTACATCCTGAAACCAAAATGCACCTTTATTATCAAATGCCATTGAACATTCATATTTATAAATTTTTTCTCTGGAAACATCTGCTAAATGCCCCATTAAAGGCGCTATTAATATCGAAAGTTTATTGAAATTTTCACGTAATTGAGAAATGCTGTCTGTCGATTTATCATTCTTTAAAACTTTTAATATATCCTGTATATTAATACCAAATTCAGAATCATTATTCTTTAATTGCTTCTGATCTAGCGATTTCAGATATTTGAAAAATAAATCAGTTGATTTTTCTGCATTTTTCACATCATCATCAGCCAAAGTTTTTTCTATATCAAAATAAAAACTTGAAATAGCTTTTAATTCCATCTGTTGATTTTTAGGTTCAACAGAAATTAACTCCTGATCAGTATCATTATTGCTCTCTGAAAACTGTGACATCATTCCAGCATTTGTAGATTTTATCTGAAGTTCACTGTCAATTTTAAAATTACCTCTAGTGACAATTTTCTCTCCCACTTTGAGACCTTTGTATACTATGTACTTATTGCCAACCTTAGGCCCCAGTACAATATTTCTGGCTTCATATGCCCCTGGACTCAATTCTATATATACTACAGCTCTTTTTCCTGTAATCAGTGGCGCTGAATCAGGAATAACAATAGGCAGATCCATTTTACTTGAATCTCCTTTTCTTGTAATACCTAAAGTTTCAGTTGAAACAAGCTCCATACCGCAAATATCACATTTGCCAGGATGATCTTTGATGATTTGAGGATGCATGGGGCTTATCCATTTATTTTTTAAAGATTCAGCCATTATAACACCTTTATCTCCAAGCTGAGCAAAAACAGTTGCTCTTACAAACATTCCAGGCTTTAATAATCTATCCTTATTATCAACTACAACTCTAACATTTGTTGATCGGGTATCACTATTAAGTATGGGATCAATATAAACAACTTTACCTGTAAATTTTTTTCCGGGTACAGCTTCAACTTCAAATTCAACTTTTTGACCATACTTTAAAAATGGTAAATCAAGTTCATATGCGTCCAGCATAAGCCACAAATTTTTTAAATTTGATATAATAAACAGGGGGTCTCCAGCTTTAAAGTGCTGACCTCTCACAATATCTTTTTTAATTACAACTCCATCTATCGGCGAATAAAGGTCAATGGTATCTGAAACAGTTCCTTTTTTTATAATCTGCATTACCTGTTCTTTAACTAAACCCAATACACGCATTCTATTCATCGTACTATAATAAGTTTTTAAATACTCTTTTTTTAACTTAGGGTTTTTCTCATTTTCACTTTTCACATATGCCTTGTGGGCAATAAGAATTTCTCTCTGATACAAATATATTTCAGGGCTGAATATTTCGGCAAGGTGAAATCCTTTTTTGACATACATTCCTGTGTAGTTAGCATAAAGTTTTTCAATTCTTCCCGGAAACTGAGAAACAATTTCAGCGGACTGGGTTTCATCATAATCCAAAGTTCCTGTTAGTAAAATTTGAGCAAAAGCAGCTTCTCTTTTTACATTCACAGTCTGCACTTCAGCAAGTTTTCTTGCTCGTTCAGATAATTTCACTGAAACATTGGCACCACTATTAACTTCACTGTTTTTTAATGGAATTAAATCCATCTTACAAATAGGACATTTTCCCGGCTTATCCATTTTTATCTGGGGATGCATAGAGCAAGTCCATATTTGCTTAGGTGCAGAATTATCAGGATAATTTTTTTTCATATTAGCCATATTCATAGCCATCCCTGTTAAGCTAAATGAAAAAAGTATAACTGTTAAGCTGTAAATGAATCTTATTTTCATGGTTTTCCTTTTTATATCTAATTCTTTTGTTTCTTTATAAAAAAACTAAAGATTCAATGCAAAAAATATATTAAACCTTTAAATCAACTATCAAGTTTTTTTAATTTATTGAACAGCGTTCTCCGGTTAATTCCAAGCAATTTTGCAGCCTTGGTCTGGTTTCCATTTGTTTCAGCAAGAGCTTTTTTAATCATTTCCATTTCACTGTTTTCGAGAGATACCACACTGTCTTTAGAGCAATCAGGATCTGAATCATCCGTAATTTTAGAATCTCTCACTGCAGGAGAAAGGTGTTCAGGCATAATAAATTCTGTCCTTGACAGTACTCTTGCTCTTTTCATGCAATTAGAAAGTTCTCTAATATTGCCAGGCCATGAATAATTCACAAGAAGCTCTTCCACCGCTCCCGACAGTTTTTTATTTTTGCTGCTGTTTTCATTTAAGAAATGTCTGGCCAAAAGCATAATATCTTCTACCCGTTTGCGCAAAGAAGGCAGATTAAAAGATATTACATTCAGACGATAGAAAAGATCGTCTCTGAACTTTCCCTGTACAATAAATTCTTCAAGAGGTCTGTTTGTTGCGGCAATCAACCTAAAATCAACATTAATTTCTTTATCACTGCCTACGGGAGTAATTGATTTATTCTCTAAAGCTCTAAGCAGTGTCGGTTGAACCTCTAGTGGCATATCTCCTATTTCATCAAGAAACAGTGTTCCTCCTTCTGCCTCTTTAAATCTTCCTGATCTTTTATTTAAAGCTCCAGTAAAAGCTCCTTTTTCATGTCCGAACAATTCGCTTCCAATTATATTTGCAGAAATTGAAGCACAATTAACAGCAATAAATTTTTTAGAACAACGAGGGCTATTCTCATGAATGAATTTAGCTAAAACATCTTTCCCGGTACCGCTTTCACCGCTAATTAATATGGAAATATCACTTTTAGCCACATGATATGCATCAATGAGAATATCATGCATAACCTTATTATCAGTGATGATATCATTAAATAAATCTTTAGGTAAATTATCATCAGAAGAGTATTTTTTTATATTAAGTATTTTGTATACAGTATCTTTGAGTTCATTAAGATCTACAGGTTTTTCAAGATAGTCAACAGCTCCTAATTTTACAGATTTAACCGCATCTTTAATATTACCGTATGCAGTTATAATTAAAAACGGTACCTGTATTTGCATTTCACGAATTTTCTTGAGCAAAGTTATTCCGTCAATACCGGACATACGGACATCACAAATAACCATATCAGGTTTGATTTTATCTATGACAACAAGCGCTTCTTCCCCCGATTCAGCTGTGAAGGTTTCAATATTTCCATTCTTTCTGAGCTTTTCAGAATAAACCTCTCTGAATGATAATTCATCATCAACTATCAGTATTTTCTTCATTTCTATGCCTGTTATTATAATATTTTTATATTTTCCAAAACAACAGTAGTCCCTTTATCCACTTCTGAAAATATTTTAATTTCCCAGCCTAAGTTTTCTGTAAATTTCTTAACTATAGCCAATCCGATTCCGTGTCCTTTCGACCTTCCCTTAACATAAGGCTTATAAATATCTTTCATTAATTCAGTGCTGATTCCACATCCATTATCCTTAATGTTTAATGACATAAAATCACCGTTGTTCTCTGATTTTATGTTAACACTATTTCCATTACTGCAGGCATTTAGACTATTCTGTAATAAATTAACCAAGATTTGACCGAATACTTCCGAATCAGATTCAATTCTAATATCATCAATATCCGTAGTTAATTTTACTCCTGCCAATTCGAAATCAGGCTGCAGCAATTCAGTTATATTCAATACTTCATCAGAAAGAGATACAGATTCTTTATTTACACTTCTAAAACTTGCATAATTCATAAAATCACTTAACCGTTCGCCGGTTCTGTCAACTTCCTGGATAATTTTTTTAATCAGTTTGTTTTCTGCAATATTTTTATAACAATATTCAGATTGCAGTTTTTGAGCAATTGCTCTTATGATTCCCAGCGGATTTTTTGTTTCATGAGCCAATCCAGTTGCTGCTAAGTTTAACTCTTTCAACTGCTCAGCTTTTTGCCTTGTACTTTCGAGCTCTTTCTTTAATTTACTGCTTTTTATTGATCTAATCCAGGCGAATATTAACACTAAAATCCCTATTAAACCAATCAAGAAAATAATCATAGATTTAATATTGCTGTCTCTGATCTGTTTAAAATAGCTTTTGTCCTGAATTCTTATACCAAAAAAAATTGTTCCTGTATAATTTTTCTTAGTAGGGCTTAAGTATTCCTGTTTCATCATCATGCTATCTGAACACGTAAATAAAGATGTAGAGTATACTAAATTAAAATTATCCCAATAATAAAACTGCTTATTGAATAGTTTGAACCCTGTTTTTGTATTTGTTTGAGGAAACTCACTTCTTTTACCCATTTCTAAAAAAACTTTATTGTGGTATTTCAAAATAATATATTTAATATCTGAAGACTCTAATACAGGAGGAAGAATTTGTTCAAGGCGTTCAGGCCTGCCGCAGCGATATTGTGATATGATTACTCCTCTTAAAATATCTCCAATATTTTTAGAGCTTTTATATACAGAATTTGCTGCTTCATTACTACTAGCTGATTTCTCTTTTATAACCCAAAAAGATAATAGAGCAATTAAAATACAACCAACCAAAAATGGTTTGGAATATATTTTTATAAACTTACTCATATTATCCTCCGATTACTAACAGGTACAAATTACGATAAAATATGAGTTTTACCAAAAAATATTAAATTACTCATTTTTCACTTTTTTATAATTATAGCCTAAACATCATACTATCTATCAACAAGCTGCAATTGATAGATAGTATTTTCTTAATATGTATAATCAATTATAAGTTTTTTTGAGTATCTGCTTTTTTATTCTCATTCATTTTCTTACAATTATTAGTCATATCCTTCTTTTTATTACATTGTTCTTTATTCATTTTTTTACAGTTTTCCATCATTTTTTTACAACTGTTTTGTTTCATGTTACAATCTTTATTCATATTATTTTTCTGCATATCACATTTTGACTTCTGATCAGCATTCACAACTTTACTGCTGCTAGCTGTTTGATTAGCAGTTGATGAAACATCTGCTGCATAAACTGCTGTACTTAATCCTGCTCCCAATACAGTTAATAAAACACCTAATCCAACAACTTTTGATAATTTAGAAAACATATCATTTTCCTTCCATTTTGTTTTTTATTATTAATTCTGAGATTTATTATTTAGCAGTTTGAATGCCAGAAATGGTTTTTTATAAAAAATTTCTGTTATTTCTTTATAAGTAAGGTGAAAATTAAAAGAAGATCTACGAAAAAAATATTATTAAAGAAAAATCAAAATAAATTTACCTTTTAATATTGGGAATAATTTAAGCGAATAAAGCATAAAATGAGAATATTATTCCCAAAAAATCAAAACATTTAACTTGAGGAATACAGGAATTATATTTTATTTATTGATTTTTTGGTTAAGGAAAATAATTCTATATACTATTGACAATTTCATTTATCCACGAAAAAATTGATATATATATTATATTTTAGTGGTTTATATTTTTTCATATATTTATAAAATTTCACTACACAATAGTATAGTATTATTAAGATCAGGCTAACATCTATTACCTGCCAAGTATTACGAAATAAAAATGTTACAGGGAAAAATGGATTATAATAGAAAAAGAATATAATAAACAAACTTCCTTCACAATACTGTTTTTCTAATATCTTTGTAACACTTATAAATAATAATAAGAAAACAATATGCCATCTTAATACAAAATAATCTC
>DASCNA010000228.1:0-14217 GCA_036011305.1 Victivallales bacterium | reverse complement strand
TTCAATGATAAAGTCTTCTGTTGTCATAGCATTACTCCTAATATATTATTTGATTAGTCGCTTATAATATTTAGAAGTTTATGCTATGACATATAATTTCAAAGAACATCAACTAAAAAAAGTTGAACACTGCGTATATTGTATTGTAATATTTATTTTTCTCATTACCCTTTATTTTACAGATATTAACTTTTGCCAGTAAGCAGGTTTTAAATAGTATGCTGATATTTTTAATAATCATTGTTTTATACTTAGGATGGGGTGTCTATTTAGTAATAATTGATTTCACTAATCCTCATAAAGCTCCAATGTACATTTTAAATTTTAAAGAAGGCAGAGATAGATTATTCAGTATTATTATTGCAGTAATCAAAATAGTTCTTTGGCCCTTAATATATATAGTCAAAATTTTTTAATTACATTTAAAAACGTATATTATCATGCTATAAATATAAGAATATTTATTCTTATAAAAATATTAAAAACGGGGTAAAACCTATGAAAAAAGCAAAATTTATATCTATCATTGTATTAATTGTCATAATTGCAATTCTGATTCTTTCCAACATTAACAGTGCTGTAAACTTTAAAATAATAGGTTTTACAGTAGCAGAGGTTTCCACTGCACTGCTTCTTATAATAACAGCTATTATTGGATTCATAATTGGCATCATAGTCCAGTATTATTTTACTAGAAAAAAGAAATAAATCACCGAAGCTTAACAGCGCTCAATTCGTTTTAATATGGCATCCACATTCCGGATGCTATTTTTTATCCAGTTCAATCTGATATCCTGTTTTTCTTTGCAGTTTAATTTCCAGCCTATATCACTATTTCGTAGTTTTCCTGTCAAAACCTGCAATATTAAAGCCGCACTTACTGATATATTAAAGCTCTGTGTAAAACCAACCATAGGTATTTTAACAAAATAATCCGCCATATCATGTAGAGTATCACTTAAGCCCAGTTCTTCCGTACCAAAACATAGGGCAAGTTTATTGTCCACAGGAAGTTCTTCAGGGGGGACACTGACACCTTCTCTAAGCGAAGTTGCAACAATTTTATAACCTTTTTTTTTCAGATGCCTAACACAGTTTTCTGTGTTATTTGCAGCATTTGCATATCTATTTAAAGTTACCCACTTACCAGCTCCCTGAGTCACGCACTTATTTACCCTGTGCTGTTTTACATTTTCAATAGTATACATGTCCTGAATGCCAAAACATTCGCATGTTCTGATAACAGCACTTGCATTGTGCGGATGGTAAATATCTTCAAGCACAACTGTCAGATATTTTGTCCTCTTCTCAATAATGTTATTTATCTTATCCAAACGTTCTGCGGTAACAAAATCTGTTAAAAATTCAATTTGCTTTTCAGTATTCTCTTTGGATTGCATAATATATTTTATTCTATCAATTTATTGATTTCTTTCACAAAAACCTTTTTTTCCGCTGTGTCGAAATTGTTCAAACCATAATCATTGATAACAGATATCAATTTTAAAATAAACTGCTTCCTTTCATCAATAGAAATTTTAGACAGAATAAACTCCAGGCATGCCGGCATCATTTTTTGTGCCATATCAGGCATCATATTCATTTTAGAATCCGGCATATTATTGCAGCACGAATCTGAATTATTCATCATTTTCATCATCATAGTAGGCATAAGTTCCAACATATTGACACCATCCATCATTTTAGGCATCATTGATTCAATCATTTTTTTCCTATCTTCAACTGACAAATTTTCACAAAACTTCCCCATCATTTCATTCATCATTTTTTCTTTATCGCCTGAACACATTTTGTTCATCATAATTTCCATAAACTTGCTGAACATACTTAACCTCTAGAATAAATAATTTAACATTTAACTATATAATCTCAATTATAAGCATTATCTCTAACATAAATACATTTTTATTTTTTAAATAAAAACATAATTTAAAAAATGAATTATATTAAGATTAATAAAGATTTTTTTGTAAAATAATACCTTAAAGGAGGATATGAAGTGATAATAGGTATTTGTGGAGGTACTGCTTCCGGAAAAACTACATTTACACAAAAAGTATTGGAAAGAGTAGACTCAGATTACATACAGCATATGGAGCATGATGTTTATTACAAAAGTAAGGCAGATTTACCTCCTAAAATTAAAAAAACAAGAAATTTTGATCATCCTGCTTCACTTGATAATAAAATGTTTATCAAACATCTTAAAATGCTGATGGACAACAAACCTATAGAACAGCCTATTTATGATTTTACCTGTGACAATAGAAAAGCTGATACAATTACAATATATCCCAAACCAATTATTCTAGTAGAAGGCGTACTTATTTTTTCTGTTAAAAAACTGAGACAAATGTTTGATATTAAAGTATTTATAGATACAGCAAATGACCTAAGACTGTCACGAAGAATAATAAGAGATCTTCATGAACGTGGCAGATCCTCTGATTCAGTCATTAATCAATATCTGTCAACTGTTCGTCCAATGCATAACAAGTTTGTGGAAACAAGCAGACAGTATTCAGATTTGATAATTTCGGGAAATACTGAAAATTATGTAGGTCTGGATCTACTAGTTACAAAGATTAACACACATATAGAAGAACTTAAAAAAGCAAACACTTAACGCCTTGCTGGAACAGTCATTAAATAATTTATATAAAATAAAAAAGACAACAACTGTTTGTTTTATCATTTATATTTATTAATTTACTTTATCTACTCTCTAATATAAAAATATGTGAATTAAGCTGTTATATGAACAATGACAAAATAGTTATTTCAGGAACGGATATACATAAATCTTATGATAATTTCAAAGCTGTTAAAGGAATCAATTTCGAAGTAGAAAAAGCAACCTGTTTTGGATTTCTTGGACCTAACGGAGCAGGAAAAACTACTTTAATGAAGTTAATCTATGGAAGAATAAACAGAGATTTGAACAGTTCAGGCAAGATGAGTGTATTTGGTTATGATCCGGCACACAATCCATGTGATATAAAGGCCATAACCGGCGTTGCTCCTCAGGACAACAATCTTGATGCTGACCTGAACGTCCTGGAAAACTTAATGACATATTCTAAATTCTTTGGCCTGAGAAAAAATGCAGTAAAACAAAAAATTAATGAATTACTGGATTTTATGCAGCTGACAGAAAAAGCCAATAAAAAATGTATAGCTCTTTCCGGAGGAATGGTAAGAAGACTTCTAATAGCACGTTGCCTCATAAATAATCCAAAACTCATTATACTTGATGAGCCTACAGTAGGCTTAGATCCCCAGGTTAGACAGATTATCTGGCAGAAAATCAGGCAGTTAAAAAAAGAAGGAATAACAATTCTTCTTACCACACATTATATGGACGAAGCATATCAAATTTGCGACAAAATTATAATAATGGATAAAGGTAAAAAAATTATAGAAGGAAAACCAAAAAATTTACTTAGAGAAAACATAGACAGATTTGTTCTGGAACTGCCTCCTTTATCTAAAAATAAATTAGATGAGTATCTGAAAGATAGTAAAGATGTAAATTTTGAGTATGACCAGGATCAGCCTGTTTACTGTTATTCCGAAAGTTTTAAATCACTTCAAAATATCGCTAATAAACTGTCGAATGATGATTATGTGCTCAGAAATTCAAATTTAGAAGACCTATTTATAAAGTTAACCGGTAGAAGGTTAAACGAAAACCAATAACAATAATTACAAATTTGAAATTACGAGTTAATAATTTAACGAAAAATCTAAAATCTAAAATTGATCATGAATGTTCCACATAAAACAATAAGAATCTACAGCTCTTGGTATAGACATTTAAAAGTTTACAGTAAAAACTTTTTCAGCAACTGCTTTCCGCCTATCATAGAACCCTTAATTTTCATGATAGGTATCGGGCTTGGATTAAGTCAGTATATCAAAAGTATGGATAATCTGCCTTATATCCAATTTTTGGCTATCGGACTTCCATTGGCATCCGCATTATTCACTGCTGCTTTTGAATGCAGTTACGGCACATATATAAGACTGGAATATAACAAAGTGTATGATTACATGCTATCAGGACCGTTAAATATCGATGATATTTTCATCGGTGAAATAATCTGGGCCGGAACTAAAGGACTTTTATTTTCAGCTATAGTTGCCCTTATATTTCTTGTTTTCGGTGTTCTACCGTTGAATTTTGAAATTCTAATTATTCCTGTCCTGGGATTTGTAACAAGCATAATGGTTGCATCTGTCTCGCTTATTTTTATTTCATTTATAAAAAACATAAATCAGATAAACTTTTTTATTACAGGTGTTATTAGCCCTATGTTTATGTTTTCAGGCACAGTATTTCCTTTAGGTAATCTTCCGCCTCCAATACAATGGGTAATCAATATTTTCCCATTGGCGCATACTGTTCAGCTGGCCAGAGCTATTTACGGTCCATATCCTATCCATTCAATAATATTGGATATTATTTACTGCATAGGTTTTACATTAATATTCAGTTATATAGCCATACAGCGAATGAAAAAAATTATTATTAAATAATAAAGAGAATTTCTATGAGCATATTAGCAGCAGAACTAAAAAAAGAAGCCGACTTTTTATTATTCAAATGCGGAATTTATGACACTTTAAAAGAAATTGGCAAAGTATATTTTACCGGTAGCTATGAACTTGATGTAATGGTTTGGCCAGACATAGATATATATCTTGTCACACCAAAATCTAAAAATATCATCACTGAATTAGGAATTGCCGCAGGAAAATTAATAGCAAACTATGACAGAATTGTTACTGTTAAAGTAGAACGTGATTATTGTAAAAGACTTGCAAGCTGCCCCCCAGGTCAATATTTACAGCTAAAAATAGAAACTGACAGTTTTGACTGCTTATGGAAGGTAGACATATGGGTTATACCTCAACAAGCTCTTCAGAAAAAACTTTATGAAACTGAAGATTTTCTCAAACACATGACTAAGGACAAACGCAATTTAATACTAGAGTGCAAACAAAGATTAAAAGGAGACAACTTCCGTACGCCAAGTTTTAGCAGTTATCATGTATATAAAGCTGTGCTGCAAAAAAAAATAACAAATATCACAGATATTATAGATTATGTTGGCACAAAAATAAAATTCAAAGCATAAATTATCCACTTGCTACAGTAAACAGAAAAAATCTATAAAAGAACATATGTCTCTTTTGCAGCTATTTCTTTAAAGATAAACGCCAAATGTCTCTTTTCTCCAGATTGTTTATATTCCTCTCATATAGGAATAATAAGCATTTATCACATATTATAAATAGCAAAATTCAATACCCCCTGGAGATAATTATGATTCGAAATATAGATTCAACTGATAGAAGAATGAAAATATTTATGATGCTTTTGATAGTGTTTATCTCGATAGGCATGTTTGTCAATTATATGTACTTTCCAGCAATGCCGTTAATTGCAAAAGATCTGTCTGTATCAAATAGCATTGTTGCTCAAAGTGTCTCTGCATCATTCATAGGCTATGCCCTTTCTCAAATATTTTTTGGTTCAATATCTGATAGTTTTGGTAGAAAAAAATCGTTATTAATTGGCTTAGCAATACTAATAGCAGGTATCTTATTAGCAATATCTGCGAACTCGATTGACCAGCTGATAACAGCAAGATTTATACAGGGATTGGGATTGGGATCTACATCTGTATTATATAGAGTTATGCTGAAAGATTATTTTCCTAAAAATCTTCTTGGATGGGCAGTATCTACAATAACCACATTCACCGCTCTTTTTCCAGCTTTTGCACCTTTTCTAGGAGGTATTATTCTAATTGAATTTACTTGGAAAACGCTTTTCCTCATCTTATTAATATATTCTGTTATAGGTTTTATTATTTTAAAACTTTATCTGCCTGAAACTCTTACAAAAGAAGAACGTATTCCTATAAATACAAAAAATATTATTCATAGTTATGCCTGTTTATTTATAAATAAAAAATATTTAAAATATGTTATATGTATTGTTTTTTCATACGCCTGTTTAACACTTTATATTGCTGCTACTCCTTTTATTTATCAGATTCAATTTCATTTAAATTCTGCTGAGTACGGAACTTTGATTATCATACCTACTCTTTCCTTTATTTTAGGCGGCAAGATTTCAGCATTTCTTAATAAGAGAAATATTCAGCTAAATAAAATTATTTTATCAGGTGCTATAATTATTTTTTGCTCAAGTCTTATTCTTGCTTTTGCAAAAAATTTACAAATCAACAATTACCTGATAGTAACCGGACTTGTAACAATTGAAGCTTTAGGAATATCATTAACCTACATCAATGCTACTGCAGGAATGTTAAATAAACTACCTAAAACATCTGGCCCTGGAGTAGCATTATCAGGTTTTCTACAAATGGCGGGAAGCGGAATAATTATATTCGGTGTCAGTTTCATGCACATAGATTCCACTTTTACCTTGGGCGCAGCAAGTGGCTTATGTTCGTTTATTGCACTTTTAGCCGTCCTAAAAATAAAATTAAGATTTAACAGGAAAATAAAATTCTATAAAAGTGCTAAAAAAGGATTACTGAAAAATGTTGTTCAAAATAGTTACTACTAAAGATCAGATTTTTCAGAATAACAACATCCAATAAAATCACGACAAAATAATTACTAAAAAACAGATCTAAATATATAAATTCAGGAGATTAAATTGTGAAAAAAATTTTCATTTGCATGTCATTTATTATATTTATTGCTACATTCAGTTCTTTTGCTGCTAAAAATAAAAATTTATACCCAGGTGAAAAATTAATTAATGTTGACGGTTTTCAAGCAGTAGTTAAATTTAAAAAAGGTATTGACACAAAACCTTTAGTGGTACTAATTCCTGGCTTTGCTCACATGGCTCGTATTTTTTACGGTTCCCCAGAGTGTAATCAGAAGGATTTCTTGGAATATTGGATTCATAAAGAAGGATATTCTTTTTTAGGCATATCATATCCTATCCAAAATCCAGCATTTACAAAAGTCTATCCTAATTATAATATTACTGACTGGGGAAAACAAACAGCAGATATTACATCACAATATATTAAAAAATATGATTTATCAAAAAATGTTATATTGGTAGGATGGAGTATGGCGGGAAGAATTGCTCCGACATTTAATATCGCTGCTGAAAAAGATAAAATTAATTTAAATTTATTTATCGGTCTATCTTCTGCCCCAGCACTGCCTCAATGCAATCCGGGAAACATAATCAAAGAATATAAAATGGCACCCAACGGCCTTATTCGAACACATATGTTTAATAATCTTTTTTATAAATGTATTCTCGCACAAAATAAATTAAACGGTCATCAAATTATACCAAAGCATATATATATGAACCAGTTTATGGGGAATTTACCAGTTGAACTATTTGGCTCACCTACTCGTTACAATAACGGAATATGGATTAACAATTTTGCCGAAGCATTAAAAGATAGTCATGCAGAAAATATTTCAGATTATCCAGTGACAGGTATTATATACAATTCAGGGATTTATACGTCTCCTGTTACAGGACAACTGGCTATTTTAAATAAATCATATTGGAGCCAGATAATCGATCAAAAAATATATCACTTATTTATGAAAAATAAAAAGATAGGTAAATTGAGACCTGATAAAACTGATCAAATAGCACGTATAACAAGTTCAGCAACAAAAAACTTGAGTTTATCTATTTATGGCTCACACTTTTTCTTTGTAGGTAAAAAAGGAGCTGAAAAAACCGCACAAGATATCACTGAACTATATAAAAAAGTAATTAAATATAATAGAGAAGTAAAAACAGTTTAAAGTATAAGGTTTTAACCAAAAAGCAGATAAGCATCCAGATTTGCAGAAATCATGTTTTCAGCAGAAGAAAATCAATATTCTGGGTCGCTCTCTGCCGTTATGTTTTTACATTTCCAGATTTCTAACGCTTTCAGATGACATTTATACTCCCATCTGATAATCCTACAAAATATTTTTTATCCAACATGGTAATCTGAAGGACAGAATAATCCCATTTCTTCAATAAAGTCCATTTGCTGGTATTACAATTATATTCTTCAAGTTCACCATTGCTTAAACCTACAAACAGTTTATTGGTCTTTGGATTATAATACATATCATTAACTCCTGATAAAAAAGAATCATTGTGCAGTTCAGTCCATTTTCCTGTTATTAAATTATATTCTTCAATAGAACCGTATTCTAAACCGACAACCAACGTTTTATCACCAGGTATAAGCAGCATCTTCTCAACTGATTCTTTCCAACTGTTATCATGAAGTTCAAACCATCTTTTCGAAATAAAACTATAAAGCTTAACTGAACCGTCACTAAGCCCTACAATAAGCAGTCTGCCATCTGATGCAGTCACCATACTGTTCACTGTTGAGTTCCAATCCGGTCTGTGCAAAGTTTTCCATTTATTTGTACTGAAATTGTATTCTTCTATCGCACCGCATCCGAAACCATTATCCATGCCTACAATTAAATTACTGTTATCTGGTGTAATAACCATCTGAGTCACTGGTGATAGAAAAGAAGGTAAAGCAAGTAATTTCTTTGTTTTGAAATTATATAGTTTTATTTGGTCGTTTCCTAAAGCAATAATCATATTTTTACCATTAGGAAAAATAAGCATTTGAATTAAAATGGAATTTGGTTCAATAAGATTCGTCCATTTTCCTGTTTGCAAATTGTACCCCTTAACAGAACCGTCATTCAATCCTATAATCAGATTTCCGCTAACAGGGTTGACACTCATTTGATCAATTGATGAATCCCATTTTTCATGTTTAATCGAATTACTTTCGACTGCATACAACGAACCGCATAATAATACCAGTATAAGTATCAGTATCGTATTTTTTACTTTTCCCATTTTATAGTTTTCCAATTATCTCTTTAAAAACATCAAAACACAACAGCCTGAAAGCTATATAAAAAAACGAAGTATATTCAATAAATATGAAACAATATTCAAATTCTGATTATAATTAAATCCTAAAGGTTAAAACGCAACCGTTTCATCTCTAAAATATAGAATTATTTTTACTCATATTGTTCATAGAAAATTATAAACTCAGTTTTATATTAAAATTAATAGGAAAATAAATGACTTTAAATATATAGGTATTATTATGGCCATTAATCCAATGACATATCATCCTGCAGGAGATAAAAAAAACTCTTCTTTTTTTAATGAATACCGTTTAAGAATTTATGACTGGCGCCATTCTTCTGGCTTAGATCATCTTTTACAGCATATGCGTGCAATTGTAATTCAAATTGAATCAGGAGATGCATTAGGATATTTAAATGAATTATATATAATGACTCCTTACAGGTTTTCAGTAGCCTACCGAAACAAGACTCATAATATATATATTTTAAATAATCTTCATGGCAAAAATCTCCCATGGTATATAATACTGGAACCTCTGGATATAAATTATCAGGATGAAATAACACAGTTTGACAGTCTCTATCCCATAGGAACAATAAAATCAAATGCCAGATATATAGGTGAGATTTTCCAGACTAAAAATATGCATAAAACTCGTGAAATATTGGAAAGCCACGATATACGTTTTCATGAAAAAGGTGTAGGCAAAAATGAATTCTATAATAATAGTCATTTTGTTTTTACTGAACCGTCACCTTATACATTTAACCGTTATGGATATACTCACAATGAATTATGCGATTTTGATAATTTGCAGATTGGAGAGCAGATAGAACTGCCAGAAGAAATCAAAATAACTCTTGCGCTCACAGATGATTATTTTAAAGAAAAAGGGTTGGATAAAATACTTCTAGGAGTCGATCACCTTGCAACAAGGATACTGTCCAGTAACAGAGAAGATGCTATACTTGAATTTCTTACATGCTCAAATTATTATTTTTGGGGTGCATATAATATTTCAGAAGAGAATTCGTCCACTAATGTAAACCGTCATCCAAATATAGATAATGAACGTCTCTCGCCGGCAAAAGTATTCACTGCCAACAATATACCTTATTTCCTGAATTCCTTCGAAAACACACCTATGCCGACAGAAAATTTTGTCCGTAACCTGGGCCCCAGAATGCATCATATAGCACAGGATGTTTTAGATGGAGATCACAATACAGGAGTAAAAAACATTGATTATGCTGTACAAGCAATTAAATATCAAGATATTAAATTTCTTGCTCACATTGTAGGTGGGTGCAAGGATAAACCGGATTTAAAACAGATTTTTTCAAAACGTTCAAAACATTCTATGCTGATTACAGAATATGTTGAAAGATGTCACGGTTTTCAGGGATTTTTTTCAAAAGGCAATGTTGCTGCTCTTACAAATGCAGCTGGACAAGATGAAATTATTAGTAAAAAAAATACCTGATCAGAAATATATAAATTTAAGAATCACAAATCTTAAAAAATACTCTGCTTAAGACAGTTACAAGAATGAAATAATTTTCATTCTTTCATACGCAGTTGCTTAACCGAGTTTCCTACTTGAATATTCTTTTTTTTATAGTAGTTTTACTCCGTCAAAAAATAATCAAAAAACTCTAATAACATATTAGAGTAGGAAGTTGAAATATGAACAAGAAAGAATTATACAGGGAAATAATAAACAGCATACAAAACGACCAGGACTTAATCATCAAAGATAAATTCAATAATTTAGATGAGATAATGCTTTACTATTTGACAACCACTGAGCAATTATTAATTAAATATAATGTTAAAGACGTAAAAAAGGCAACAAAAAGAATAAATACAGTAAAAAATTTCTTACGGTTTAATAAAGGCAGAACTTTAATTTTCTAACCTGTAATTATGAACTGAAACTGCAAAAATAATACGTAGAGTACCGGCAGGAAATAAAATTGTTTTATTAAAGATTAGTTATCTATTAATTTAAAATACACCTTACCCTCCTCTTCTTTTTATAGAATTATTTTTTCTATAAAGAAGAGGAGGGTTTTCTGTATAAACAGCAAATAAAATCATACTTACTTATTTACTAAACTATAAATTAACATTGATTATTATATAATGTGCAAAGTTATCATTTTTAGTATAAAATATTAAATATGAAATTTAAATTATTACTAATTATTTGTTTATTAATAATTGTAGGCATTTCTCTACCTGCACAAATTGTTCCTGCAAATGAGGAAATTAATAAAGAAATTGGCAAAGCTAACTCACAAATTTATCCTAAAATAGATCCAAAACAATACAAGACTTACTTGAACAAGCATGACAAATTTTTTGCTGAAACAAATAAAATCGTAAAAAAACATAAGCTTAACAACTGGGGGAAAAGTAACACATCACTATATAATGATACAAAAGACACAAGGGACCTACCTAAGCGAGTGCGATATAATTATCAAAATGTTTACGGTAAACCAGTACTGCACTCAAATGTAAACAATTACTCTAAGTTAATAATAAGACAAAGAGCTTATTGGAATAGTTTAAAAACTTTAACAGATAAAGATGAACAGGTTTCCAGTATAAAGAGTTTGAAAAAAGAAAAAGTAAATCGCGAGGCTGGAGAAACTCAGAAAAAAATTGATCAATCCAAACGCCTCGGAATCTAATCAAAGGTTAATTGCAAATGAAACTATCAACACCTGTTAACATTCCTGAACCAAAAGCAAAATTCAGCTATGAAACAAAATTGGCTGGAATAGGTTCGTGCTTTGCTCAGTATATTATGGAATACTTTCAAAACCTGGGATTTGATATTTCATATAACCCAAACGGAATCGTATATAATTCTTTTTCAATATCATCATCAATTAATCATATCTGTAATAAAATACCATATTCAGATAATGACTATATATATCATAATAAGCTATGGCATAGCTGGGAGCATCATGGTTCATATTCCAAGAAGGATAAAAATTCTTTTATTGACAATTTAGTAAACTCGAAAGATAATTTTCTTTCTAAACTGAAAAAAACAGATATTTTCATATTAACACCTTCTTCATCTGTGGTCTATTGTCTTAAAGATTCAGATAGGATTGTTGCCAACTGCCATAAGTATCCAGGGAATAATTTTTACACAAAACTTCTTTCCAGAGAAGAGAATTTTAAATTATTAACTCAAACTCTAAAACATATAAGAGAAATCAATAATAAATGTCTGATAGTATTAACTCTTTCACCTGTTCGCCATTATCCTGGAAATCTAATTCTTAATGCAAAAAGCAAAGCTAATATTCTATCTGCAATTTATGAATGCATAGGGAATGATAGTAATTCAATCTATTTCCCATCTTATGAAATATTATTAGATGAACTAAGAGACTATAGATTTTATAATGATGATATGCTCCATCCAAGTGATTTAGCCAGAAGAATTATTTTCGATAAATTTATAGATACATATTTTGATAACAAATGTAAAGAGAATATAAAAGTAGCTGAAAAAAAATATAAGGTCTCAAAACATAGACAATTAAATAAAAATGACTGAAAGCAAAACACCTGGAATAACAATTAAAGGTCTCAAAAAGGCCTATGTATCGGGAGAAATTAAAACAGAAATTCTTCACGGCATTGATCTCAAGATATATAAGAGTGAAATAACTGTTATTTTAGGAGCTTCAGGATCAGGCAAAACAACTTTAATGAATATAATTGGAGGTATTGATAAACCCACAGAAGGTGTAGTTAAGTTTCAATCAATAGACCTCGCAAAACAAAATGATAAAGTTCTTACTGAGTACAGAAGGAAAAATATTGGTTTTGTTTTTCAATTTTATAACCTTATTTCAACACTTACAGCAATAGAGAATGTTGAAGTCGCAGCAGAAGTATCAGAGAACCCTATGTCCCCTTCTGAAGCATTGAAACAGGTGGATCTATTTGATAAAAAAGATAACTTCCCGTCACAGCTATCAGGCGGACAGCAGCAAAAAGTTTCAATTGCCAGAGCTCTTGTAAAAAATCCTACACTGATTTTATGCGATGAACCCACAGGTGCACTTGATTTTAAAACCGGTCAGTTAGTATTAAAAACACTGGCAGATCTAAATCAAAGATTAAAAACTACAATCATAATAATAACTCACAGTACTTCAGTAGCTAAACTTGCACATAGAATTATTCACCTGGGAAGTGGTGTAATAGATAAGATAGAAATTAATAATAACAGATTAAAACCAGAGGAAATAAACTGGTGACTGTTCTCAACAAAAAGCTTTACAGAGATATTTTTCTATCTAAGGGAATGTTGCTTGCTGTTATTTCAATAATAGCTGTAGGAGTTGGACTTCTTGTCGGGATGTTTGCTACATTCAATAATCTGAATAATGCTAAAGTCTTATATTACTCACAATGCAGAATGGCAGATTTCTGGATAGACCTTAATAAAGCACCCAGAACAACAGTAAAACAAATATCAGATATCAAAGGTATCTCAGATATAAGAGAGAGAATAGTATTCCCAGTTATAGTTGATCTTGATAACGTACCAAGGCCTATAAGCGGGGCAGTATTGACACTTCCCAAAAAACAAAGCCTCAACCTCATAAATAATGTTGTTATGATGCGAGGAAGCTATTTTACTCCGGATGGAAAAAATGAAGTAATTGTCTCTGAAAAATTTGCCAATGAGAGAAATATTTCTCCAGGTACTTTCATACATTTAATTATGAATGGTCAGAGAAAAAAACTTTTTGTAGTAGGTACAGCAATCTGTAGTGAATTCATCTATTTGACTCCACCGGGATCTATAACTCCTGACCCTATGAACTATGGTGTTTTCTGGATAAAAAGAGACTTTGCCAACAATGTATATGATTTTCAAAATGCCTGCAATAGCGTTGTAGGAATACTTACCCCAGAAGCAAATAAAAATCCTAATCCGATTTTAAATAAAATTTCAAATATACTTAAACCATATGGCGTATTGACTAAAACAGCTCTTAAAAATCAGTTTTCAAACTTATCTCTTACCGCAGAGCTTGGAGGTTTACAGACAATGGCGGTAATGATGCCTATAATTTTCCTTGGTGTTGCTGCATTAGTATTAAATGTTGTAATGGTCCGTCTGGCAGAGCAGCAGAGAACGGCAATTGGCACCTTAAAAGCTATTGGAATAAAGAATAAAACCATACTGTTCCAGAATATTAAATATGGAACAATTGTGG
>DASCNA010000227.1:0-38894 GCA_036011305.1 Victivallales bacterium | reverse complement strand
CAACAGATTCCGGTGCTGGAGAAACTCCATTTTTGTATATATATTTATCCAGCAAAGGTTTGATGACAAACATAAGAGCTGTAAATATCAGTGTAGCTACTCCAATTTCCATGAAAACATGTGCATAGATAGGCAGAGTGTTGACTGCACCTGTGATTCCTGCAGGAGGTGAGGTTAAACTTGCGACAAGTCCGCCAGTAACACCACCGATAGCAGAAGTTAAAAACCAAAGTCCCATTACAAATCCAACAAGTTTTCCAGGTACTAATTCAGCCACCATGGCAACTCCGAGAGCACTTATTAACAGTTCGCCTGGGCCTTCAAATATGTAGAATATGAATACCCATAATGAAGATACATGGCCTGTTTTGTCTGCAAAAAGAGGAGAAACGTAAAGAGAAAGGAAAGCTAATCCCATCAAAAACATTCCTACTGCAAATTTGGTAGTAATTCTGAGGTCTTTTCCCTTTCTAGCTCTATTCATGTAGAATGCAGCTAAAATTGGACTTCCTATGATAATAATTAAAGAATTTATGTTTTGAAATACCAGTGGTGGTATTGTATATCCAAAGAAAGTTGTTGTTACATTGTTGATGGTATAAAAGTTTACTGATGTCTGCATCTGCTGATAGAGTGTGAAAAATGCTATTGCCTCAAGAATAAGAACAAAAGCTACAATCATTCTATTTCGTGATTGTTTTTTCTCTTTAGAAGCAAAAACAAAATATATTCCGAAAAGAATAGCTACAACCACCCATACAAGAGTTTGTGCTAATGTAAGATGAACAAGTAAGATACCGTTTATGTATGACACAATGATAGTACCGACTATTACAATACCAATTCTGGAAATGCTGAAAGGTTTTCTGTCAGCTTCGGAACCGGCATCTTCAACAGTTTTTTTGAAATACAGATAATTAATAACAGCAAGCAGCATACCTATTGAACTTACAAGGAATGCAACATGCCAGTTGATGTATTTAGCAATGAAAGGAGTGGCTGTCATAGAAATTAATGCACCAAGGTTAATTGCCATATAGTACATTGTAAAACCACTATGCATTCTTACATCATTTTTTGTATAACATTTAGAAAGAAGGCTTGAAGGGTTTGGTTTAAAAAGACCATTACCTGCAGCAATTATACCTAATGCGTAAAACACTGTCTCAGGTGTTGAAAATACCATAACAGAATATCCAACAAATAGTGTTAAAGCTCCCAAAACAATAGTACGTTTTGTTCCAAGATACTTGTCTCCGATATATCCTCCAATAGCACCGTAGCCGTAAACAAGAGCTACAAAAATACCGTAAGTCTGGAAGGATAAAGCTTCAGTGTAACCTAGAGCCTGTACGAAGTAAAGTGTGATAAGTGCAACCATTCCGTAATATCCGAAACGTTCCCAGAACTCCAGGAAGAAAATCATAAAAAATGATTTTGGCTGCTTTTCAGTCGCAACATTAGTTGTTGACATAAAATTTCCCCAATTTTAGTTAAAAAAACAGGCAGATAGTTCTATGAAATCATAGAAAAATGCTTTTCTTTTTTGTCCACATTTTATTTTTGTCCTATCGCCAGAAGATGACATAAATTAAACTATATTAAATATTTGTCAAGTTTTTTAAAATAAATTTCTTAAAGGATTGAAATTTTGTGAATCTAATTTATATCATAAAACTTCAGTTAATTTTTTATTATTCAGATACATTTTTTATAAAAAACCATTCCTTATATTAAAAAAATATGATGTTACTATTTATAATTAACTTAACATTAAAATTTTTATAAAGATTACTTAGTGCTGTAAAAATATAAAATCTAAGCTGAAACGATTCTTAAATTAAGGAAATTAAGTCATCAACAAGAAAAGTAAGAAATGATTAAAAAACAAAAACAGCATAATAAAGATTTTCTGGTATTTGAAAATATATCAAAAAGTTTTGGATCTCAGAAAGTTTTGAATAACGTAAATCTTACAATCCCTAAAGGTGAGGTTTTTACTCTACTGGGGCCTAGCGGATGTGGAAAAACCACCCTTTTAAGAATATGTGCAGGTTTTGAGACTCCGGATACAGGTAGAGTTTTATTAAATGGAGTTGATATAACAGAGTTGCCTCCTAATCGAAGGCAGGTGAATACTGTATTTCAGAATTATGCTCTCTTTCCGAATATGACAGTCGAAGAAAACATTGCTTTTGGACCTAAGCTCAGCAAATGGTCCCCAAAAAAAATAGAGAAAGAGATAGATTTTTTTCTTGATTTGATCCAGATGTCCTCTCATAGAGATAAAAAACCGAATCAGCTTAGCGGAGGGCAGAAACAGAGAGTAGCTATTGCAAGAGCTTTAATTAATAAACCTTTAGTTCTTGCCCTGGATGAACCTCTGGCCGCTTTGGATTTAAAACTGAGGCAGCGAATGCTGGTGGAACTGGATGATATCCACGATCAAATCGGTACTACTTTTTTATTTGTTACACACGACCAAAGCGAGGCTATGAGTATCAGCAATCAAATAGCAGTTATGGATGATGGTAAAATAAGGCAGATTGGTTCGCCTATTGAAATATATGAAGCACCGAAAACCAGTTTTGTTGCTGCATTTATAGGTGATACTAATTTTTTTGAAGGAATTGTGACAAAAGTCTTTGATGAGGAATTTAGTAAAATAACTGTTGACGGATTTCCTGATATACTTATTTATAATGATAAAAAAGTAAAAAAAGGCAGTGAAGTTTATTTAAGCGTCAGACCGGAAAAAATTAATATTACCAGGAATAAACCTACAGATAAAAATCCATGGCTTAATAACATAAAAGGGATAGTTGAAGATGTTGTCTATTTAGGACCGCAAACTAAATTCTGGGTAAAAGTTGGAGATTTTCGCATAGCTGTATATAAACAGCATAAAACATATTTACTGGATGAAAAACCGATAATATGGGAAGATGAAGTCTGGCTTTCATGGAATGCTGAATACGGATATCTGTTGGATAAATATACAGAAGATGATCTGGATTTTCTATCAATGCCGACGTGAAGTATTTCAGATTTTAGACTGAATACCAAAGTAATTAACTCTTTGAATGAATAATGCTGTTTATTTTTGAGGTGATAATGGAGTTTAATGCATAAATTTTTTTAGTGAAGCAATAAAGTTATGAATAAAAATAAGATAGTAAATAATAAAATTAAAATTAGCCTTGGGGAAATTATTGTATCCATCCCGCCTTTTGGGTGGATGATAATTTTTTTTCTTATACCTGCTGCAATTGTGATTACTACATCATTTAAGCCAGCAGGAATTTATGGCGGAGTATCACCTGGATGGACTTTAAATAATTATAAAAACCTCCTTGACCCAAGCTATTTGACTGTAATTTGGAGAACTGTTTGGGTTTCTTTTTTTGCAACGGCACTCTGTCTTCTAGTTGCAACACCTACTGCTTACTATATGTCTCGCTTATCTCCTAAATGGAGACAGACAATGATGTTTTTGATTATTGTTCCTTTCTGGACAAATTTTTTAGTCAGAATATTTGCATGGAAACTGTTTTTGAACCCAGAAGGAATTTTCCAGCATATACTGATAAAAATGGGATTGGCATCTGTAAATACTATGCTTCTATATAATACTGGGACAGTCATTCTTGTTATGATTTATACTTACATACCTTTTGCCATTCTACCAATATACGCGGCAGCTGAAAAATTTGACTTTAACTTAATTGAAGCTGCGCATGATTTAGGAGCAGGGAGATTTAGAGCATTTTGTAAAATATTTTTACCAGGTATTTCAAAAGGTCTGAAAACAGCTGCATTTATGGTTTTGATACCTTGTTTAGGCTCTTATGTTATTCCTGATATCGTAGGGGGGACAGGGAGTGATATGATAGGTAATATTATTGCTTCAAGAGTATTCGTTGCCAGAAATATTCCCATGTCGGCTACATGGTCAAGTTTACTTATTCTTATAGTTATGCTGCCGTTAGGCATGCTGCTGACTGTCAGAATTTTAAGACAGCGGAAACAGTTAAAATAGGATAGGCAATATGAGATATAAAAGTAAATTCAGTTTATATGTAATGATATTAGTCCTGATCTTTTTGTATTTACCGCTGATCATTATGGCTGTCAACTCATTTAACAGTTCTAGATTCGGAGTTGACTGGAACGGCTTTACTTTCAAGTGGTATCTACTTTTATTTAAAGATTACAGGATGCTGCAGACGTTGTTGCGATCCCTTATAATCGGTTCAACTGCTATGGTATCTTCTATGATACTTGGTACAATCGCGGCATTTACAATTCATCATTTCAGAAGCAAATTACAGTTTTTTCAGCTGGGAGTAATGTATTCTCAACTTGGTATTCCTGATGTTCTTATGGGGATCAGCCTTCTACTTTTCTTTATTTTAATGAATTTTAAACTTGGTCTGTTCACAATATACATTGCTCATGTAACTTTTTGCTTAGGGTATGTAACTCTGGTAGTTCTTGGAAGACTGCAGGATTTTGATTATTCTGTTGTGGAAGCAGCCAAAGATCTAGGTGCAGGGTGGTTTGTTATTTTTAGAAAAATATTGATTCCATTTATGATGCCCGGGATTATAGCAGGCGGTTTACTGGCATTTACTCTTTCAATTGATGATTTTGTAATTACATTTTTTGTAACGGGACCTGGATCATCAACGCTTCCTATTTACATATACAGCATGATAAAGCATGGAACTCCAATCATTATTAATGCACTTTCAGTTATATTTTTAGTTGTAACATTTATACTTGTTTTTATATCACAGAAACTTCTTGTAAGAGGAGGCAATAAATGAAAAAAATAATCAGTTTTGTGTTATTGTTGATTGCTATATTAAGTTTGACTTCCTGCAGCGACGGCAAAAGAACGCTTTATATATATAATTGGTCTGATTATATAGCGCCGGATCTTCTAACTAAATTTCAGAATAAATATAACTGTAATGTTGTAATAGACTATTTTGATTCCAACGAAGCAATGTATGCTAAAATAGAAGTAAGCAATTCAGGATACGATATTATTTTTCCGTCAAGCTATATGGCTGATATTATGAGAAGACAGCATTTGATTAGAAAGCTGGATAAATCTAAGATTCCTAATATCAAATATGTGGACAGGATCTATACTGATAAAACAGCTGATCCGAATATGAACTACAGTGTTCCTTATATGATTTCGCTGTCGGGTATAGCTTATGACAAAAGAGTTGTAAAAAATATAAAACCGACATGGGGAGTATTTGGAGATAAAAAATATGCAGGTAGAATGACTATGTTTGATGATATGAGAGAGGCCATTGGGGCAGCTTTGAAATACCTTGGCTACAGTTATAACTCTACAAATGATGCCCAGCTGGAGCAGGCCAAAGAATTGATGCTTAAATGGAAGAAGAATTTAGCCGCATATCAGGTAGATGAAGCTAAAACAAGTTTAGGTGCCGGTATTTTATTAGTTATACAGGCATATAACGGTGATATTTACCAAATGCTTCCTGATTCGCCTCAGCTTGGATTTGTATATCCTGAAGAGGGGACTTCCATAGGGCTTGACACTATGGTCATTCCTTCAGATTCTAAAAATACAGATTTAGCCTATAAGTTTATCAACTTCATGTATGAACCGAAAAATAGTATTGACAATATGAAATATGTTTTCTACCTCTGTCCAAACAGGAAAGCTATGAAAATGCTTGATAAAAACTTCCTTTCTGAAATTACTCTGCCAAAAGAGCTTTTTAAAAAAAGTGAAGTTATTCATAACCTTGGACGCTATAATGAAAAATACGTTAAAATCTGGGATGAAATAAAAATAGAATAAAATTTATTAATTCATAATTTAAAATCTGAACTCAATAGAACAGTCCTGAATTTCCTCCAGTATGAATAAATAAAATATTATCATTTTTATTAAACAATCTATTTTTTGCATAGTATATTAATCCTGCTGCTGCTTTGGCTGTATAAACATCATCGAGCAGAATACCTTCAGTAGTGGCAAATAGTTTTGCTGCATCAATTCCTTCCTGTGAACTGATAGAATAGCCAGGCCCAAGGAATCTGTCATCAACAATTATATTGGATTTATCATAAGTGATATTAAGCATATCAGCTGTAGATTGGGTTAGTTTATGAACTCTTTCTATTTGAATATTAGATTTCTGAGATACAGCAATTCCGATAATTTCACTTTCATATTCACTGATAATATTTCCTAATACAAGCCCCGCCTGTGTGGCAGTTGACCCGCATGGGTGAAATATTTTATTAAAGCGGATATTGGTAGTTTTTGTAAATTCTACTATTTCGTTGAATGCGTCCAGATAACCGAGCGAACCTATATTATCACTTCCTCCGGGATGAAGTTCATAAATATGCCTTCCCTGACTTTTTAGATCTTTTAGTACTCTGTTGTATTCAGTACTTACAGCGTCAACTTTTGATTTGGAAGTATAATATAAATTTGCATCCAATTGTTTGAATAAAGCCTGACTTGCTCTGTTCTGATCATTTTCGCCGCCTGCCACTATTACATGTACATCAAGACCGTAAACTTTACCAGCTGCAGCCGTATTTCTGCTGAAACTGCTTGCAGCTGTCGTGATAAGAGTGTCTGCATTTCTGGATAGAGCATCACCAATCAGGTAATCAAGTTTTCTGTTTTTGTTTCCCCCTATATTAAAACCAGTTAAATCTTCTCTTTTAATATATATATTATGTCCAAGAATGGAAGATAGGCGTTTAAGCTTGTGAAGTGGAGTCGGAGCAATTGAAATATCTGCTTTAGAATATTCGGTTAATATCTTTTCAATTTCGGTACTTTTATCATCCATATTTAATATACTCCCTGCTATAATTAAATTTTTTTAATTTGTAATATTGAAAAAAATTTTAAGTTTCCCATTTAAGTAGATCTGCTCCATAGGGTCTTGGCCCTATTTGAATTTTAGATTTTAGTTTTGACAGTTTAGCTGCCGGTGCCGGACATAAAAGTTTACCGTAAACTGTATCATATTCGTTCAGTTTTAAATCTTTTGGATTAGAATCATTAATGGGTAAATTTCTCAATAATTTCCTGTTTTTAATCAGTCCCAACTCCTGCGTCCACATGGCTGAACGCGCCAATGATACTTTTACATGGTAACTGCCGCCTTCCTTTGCTCTTTTTAAAAGTGCAGCTATCATTCCTGCTGAAGCTAAATAACCTGTAAGCAGATCGCATAAATAATAAGTAGGAACCAGCTTGGGGTTGTCGATAGAGCCTTCATTTACGGAAATTCCCGTAGCTGTTTGACCTATATGTTCGAACCCTCCTCTGTTTTGCCAAGGTCCTCCGTGTCCGTAACAGTTGGCAGACATATATATAATTCCTGATTTACTGTTTTTAGCCAATGTTTCAGGAGTTAATCCGAATTTTTCTACGACGGTTGAACGCCACGATTGTGCAAAAATATCAGCTTCAGCACTAAAATTTAAAAACCGTTCTATATCGCTTTGCTGATTAAAATCAATGAATGCATTTTTCTTTCCCTGATTAACGGTAAGATTTACAATATCGGGATCGAGATAAGATGGGGAACTGACATGGACCACATCGGCACCATATTCGGCTAATCCCATTGTACTTCTAGGTCCGGCAAGTACATGGGTAAAATCTACTGTTTTAATTCCAGATAAAGGATGTTTCCCATTTGTAAACGGAATTTTTGGACCGTCATTTATTTTAGTTATTTCAACAACAGGAACATTCGATAGATATTTACCCTGTGGATGGTTTCCCCATTCTTCTTTCGTTCTTGCGACTGCTCCGAGCATATTTTTACAAGATAGAGCATCTTCTAATTCATATGAGTTCCATTTAGCTACAGCTTTAGCTACTGATTCATAATAATTATTACAATTGAAAAAATTTAGAATTCCATCTTTAAGTTTAGGATATGGTGGACCTGAACAGAGATGAATCCATCTTCCATCTTTGCATTTATAAAAACCTGTTGTTGGTTCTGTGTAAAGTTTGACACTCCTTTTATATCCATTAGTCCATATGAAATGTACTGTGTGTAGTGAATGCAATGCATCATGAATATCAATGTTTATATCCTGATTAATTCCTGTTTTGCAGTTCCAGACGGCAGCAACAGCTGCAGCATGTGATAGCAATGCAATGGATGCGGCTTCTCCTAATTTATGCGGACTCTGAATTATAGGATCTGATCCGATAATTTTAAAGTTTCCGTTGAAATATTCATTTATGCCGAGAAGCGACAGTAGGTTATCTAGATGTTTGTTCTTCATATCCATATTAAAAATAGTTATTTATTGCACAAAAATACATGTGATATTTAATATAAAATATACTGATTTTGTTAAAAAAAATCTAAAATACATTTAAATATAGCATAGCTTATTTTTCTTTAGAAATATTTTAAAAATATTATTGCAGTCATTTTTTTTTATTGTTATAATACTAACAATTACTGAATATATAATTTCTCAAGTAAATTTGGCAATGATTGCTTTTTATATAAATATTTTTCTTCAAGTAAGTCTTTTTTATTCACTTTTCAATTACCTTTTACGGGGATTTTTATGCCTTATTATATATCTGAACAAAACCAAAATTTTATTTTTACTTTTAATGGCTATTTGGATGATAAAATTTGCATTCAGCTTCAATCACAAATACTTACAGCTCTTAAAGGAGCTAAAAATATAATATTTGATTTATTAAATGTTGATCATATTTCAAGTATGTTTATCCACGTCTGCAATTTGGCCATCAATAATGTTAAAGCTGAAAATTTTAATATTATAAACCCTTCTCCCAATGTATTAAAAGTTATTAGTACAGCCGGAATAAGGTGCGACTAATATATTTTAGTCCGAATATTTTCTTGAGAAATTATATTCAATACTCAGTAAAACTACATAACGTTTATTAGAAATACATTATAAAAAGATAATAAACTCCTGCAGTTAAAATGGTTAAAGGTATACCTATTAAAGAAAAAGTTATGGTTCTGAATGGATAAATTCCGTTTTTTTCTGAATTCTGAATAATAATAATAGTACTGGCTGCACCCAGAATATAAATATTCCCTGCAATTGTACTTGATGCAGCTAATGCCATATAGTGCATCGTATTTGCCCCAGTATGAGCAAGTATGGGTAGATATAGAGTAACCAGAGGTACATTTGACATAAGCTGGCTCAAAGTGATACTGATAATAAATATTGAAGGCATACTGCTGATATTGATATGTGAATTTTTAATTAAATATTGGAAAAAACCGGAGTCCCAGACATTCTGCATTAAAATAAACATTGCAATAAAAAAAATCACTGTTCCCCAATCCATTGATTTTATGTTCTTAAACCTTTTTTTTCCAAAAATCAAAACTGGAACAGCTGAGATTATTGATATCGTTCCAAACTCAAGATTAAATTGATTGCTTTGTAAAGTGCTGAGGATTATTTTTGTTGCTATTAGAGTTATAAAAATGGTAATTGATATTATTATTACAGAGGAACTTCTATAGCATAATTTTGTCTTTTCCTGAAAAGCTACCAGTTTTGAATTAAGCTCTTTTTTACATAGAATTGATATCATATAGTATACAATAGTGAGACATATTATGGTTGGAATCGCAAGGTTTTTAAGGAAAGTCCAGAATTGAGGATCGATATGACTTTGTGATGCAATTAGAAGGTTTTGGGGATTTCCTATAGGACTCATTACACTGCCTATTGTTATAGAAAAGGCAAGAGCCAGCATAAAAGGAGTAATTAATTGTCTATTATTTTTACATAATTTTAATATTATAGGTACTCCGAGAATAGCAGTTGTATCATTTAAAGCAATAGCTGAGATACTGCCGAGGACAAATACTATGATAAAAAGTATTTGTTTAGGTTCTTTAAATTTGGAAAATAAACTAGTTGTAACTTTACTTAAAAAGCCTGAAGATTCAGCTGCTTCAACAATGAAAAATATTCCTATAAGGTAAAATATTACATCCCATTTTATTGAATTTAAGGTATGTGTAAAAGAAAATCTAACATATAGAAGAGATATTAATGCCCCAATGCTCATTATAACCCATACAGGTATTCTGAATGGGAAGCATTTTCTAAAGCATATAACTAATGAAACAGTTATTAAAATTATCAATTGTAAATACATGATAAAATTCCTATTCGAAACGAGTTACATAATTTTTTGTTTCAGGTATAAAAATTGAGAATACAAGCAGCCCTATGAAAGCAATAACTGCCAAAACTAAAAATGCGGTATCAAAACTAAAACTTGATGCAATCCAGCCGCCAACTGTATTACTGCAAGAAGCACCTATCCCCATTATAGTCCCAACTATTCCTAAACTCATATTATATCTCCCTGATGACTTTGTAAGGTCGGCTATAACAATAAGCATAACTACTCCGAAAATTCCGTTGGCAATGCCATCGAGTATCTGCACAGTGATGAGCAAAATAGGATTTACACTCAAAGTAAAAAGAACTCCCCTTATTGGAAGAATAATAAAAGCGATTAAAAATAGTGGCTTACGTCCCCAGGAATCAGCTTTTTTTGAAACAAGCAGTGCCATAGGTATCATTGATATCTGTGCGGCTATTATACAGGCAGACATGAAGATACTGCTTAGGTTCTCATTATTAGTTGCCAGTTTTTCACCTACTAAAGGCAGCATAGCACCATTTGCAAGATGAAAAAGAAGTAGAGAAATACTTAAAATAAATAAAAGAGGGCATTTTGAAAAAAGTTCAATGATAGACGCTTTATGTTCTTCTTTATGTTCTTCTGTAAAACCTCTGGCCAATCTGTAGTCAATATCTGAACTTTTAATTTTGAAAAGAAAAAATATACTTATCAAGCTTGTTGCAATGACAAGAGTAAATACTATTTTTATACCATATAATTGACCAATCAAGCCGGCCAACAGTGCAGCTACTACATTCCCTGCATGATTATAGGCACTGGTTTTTCCAGCAAGATGCGGAAATTCTTTTGGGCCGCAGAGTCCGAGCGTTATCGATGCAATCGCTGGACCAATAAATACCGCTGAAATTCCTATTAATATTTTAAGACATAATATTTCTGAAAATAATCCTTCAGAATATATTATCATTAGGGTTGATAAAGCTATGATACCTACTGGTAAAGCTATTATCAGTCTTTTAAATTTACACCAGTCAATAAAAGCACCGGCAGGTGTTTGCAGTATGAGTCCAGCAATGCCTGAAGCAGTTAGGATAATTCCTATATCTTTAGATGACCAATGTAGAGATGTCATAAGATATATTGCAAGAAATGGCGCAAGGCCGTCAGGAATATCAGCTGAAAAAAAATTCAGCCATTTAAGAGATCTTACAGAACCTGTTTTATTCATGGAATTTTTTCTGTACTTAGTTTTTTATTATTTTAGATATTCTGAATGGTAATAACATAAAAATGGTAAATTGATAGCATATCCTTAGGGAGCATTAATGCCAATTAAATAAAATATACGCTTTGTAAAAATATTGTATCCTTTTTAAAAAATATTTCTAGGAATAATAAATCAGTCATCAATTTTTGACATTTTTGATTATTTGTGTTCGAATCAGGTGTAAACTCTGTTTGGTTTTATTAAATAAACCAATTGTTCTTAGTATGGAAGATATGATATTACAGATTGCTGAAATATAGATAAATTCAGTTGAATACGTATCCTGATAACTATATTGTAATTTTAGTTTTGGCTCTATTAATTAAATTCTGAGAGGAAGTGTGTATTGTTATGGATATTACAAATAATAGCAGTTTATTGTTTTCTCAAACAAATATAAGCAATATCAATTTTAAAAATCATCTATTCTGTTCTGCCACATGGAGAAATTTAGCAAGTAATGAAAATTTAATAACGGAAGATTATATAGAGGAATATAGAAAACTTGCATATGGTGGAACCGGTTTAATTTTTTCCGGTGGTATGTTAGTTTCTGACAATAAAACCTTGAATGGCTTTATTGGTATTTATAAGGATTCATTTGTAGAAGATTTTAAACCATTTGTTAAAATGATTCATTCCTATTCGACTAATATTGTGGCACAATTGGCATGCATATCCGGTATTTTTAGAAATTGCAATATCGTTGGAAAAGATGTGTATGGGGCAGGAGAAATTGCTTATACTATGGATGATGAAGTTAATATAATGACTAAGGATGATATTTCCTCTTTAGTAAAAGCTTACAAAGATGCAGCTGTAACTGCCCGCCGTGCTGGTTTTGACGGTGTGCAGATTCATTCTGCGCATGCTTATGTACAAAGCAGCTTTCTTTCTTCTGTATATAACAAAAGAACAGATGAATATGGCGGATCTATAGAGAATAGAGCAAGGCTGCTGTTCGAAATAGTAAATAGTGTAAGAGCAGCAACAGAAAAACATTTCCCTATATTTGTTAAGATTAATTGTTCGGACTTTCTTGATAATGGTTTTACTGTTGATGAGTGTATATATGTTTGTGAAAAATTAGCTGAACTGGGTGTTTGCATGGTTGAACTCAGTGGTGGGAATAAAGAAAACAAAGACGAAAGTTGGTATCGGGTTAAGATAACAAATAAAAATGATGAGTCATACTTTAGGAACGAAGCTAAAAAAATTGCTGAAAAAATTGATATTCCAGTAATACTGGTCGGCGGGAATAGGAGTATAGATGTTATGAATCAAATAGCAGAAGAATCTAAAGTTAAGTTTTTCTCTTTATCAAGACCACTTCTCAGAGAACCTGATCTGATTAATAAATGGTCCAATAATCCAAACATAAAACCAAAATGTATTTCATGCAACAGATGCTGGGCGAATGAAGGTAACTTATGTGTTTTTAATAGATAGTTGAACCAGCCTTGAAAAGAAAATAGTATAGCTATTTTAAATTTGTCAAGAAGCTGGGTCGTTTAGAAAGCTATAATAACTTTTGTTTGTATAGATTGCAGCCAATGGATTATGTCCTAAGAGTCTATCTTTTACAGCAAATACAGTAGTCATAGCATTACAATGCTTTAAAAATAAAGAGTCATGCCCTACACATAGTCCCATCATAATGTTGAAATCAGTTTTTGCATCATTTAAAATTTCAGCCTGCATGACGGGATTGCACATCGGCTCAAATTTTTCTGGGTGGATTTTTTGACATTCCTGAATATCGATATTTTCTTTTGGTATTCTACCTGTTTTACATATAATGGAAATTACAGTGAAACCGTTATCTTTTAATATTTTGTCAACAACTTTAGCTTCCTGAGACAACCCTATACAAAAACATAAACCAAGCTTCTTATACTTCATTTTTTTAGCAAATTCAACAATTTCCTACATTCTGGATTTTGACGGTATTACTTTTTCCGTAGTTTCGGCATGGATATAACCTTCACCTTCCTGAACTGCTGACTGTTTAGCAAATTCATGGATATCAGATTTTTCATATTCTTTTAAGCTTTTCTTCAAAAGAGAATCCTCATCTTTAGAGGGGCAGAACGGTAAGCTTTTACCTTTTATATTTCTGCATAACTTGTCGCCTGCCTTGAAAGGACAAGCAGCACAATTTGAATGTTCATTATTCATTGTATGTTGTCTCTATTTTAATCTATTAATTCAATTTTATCTGAACTCATTATTTTAATACCTTTCAGTGACATGTCTTCTATTGCTTTGCCAATAGACCCTTTAGGGTTATCTATACCTCTGCATCCGTCAAGAACTACATTTGTTTTATAACCTAAGTTCTTTGCATCGATTGCTGTAAATTTAACGCAATAATCTGTAGCTAATCCTAGGATAAAGAGTTCGTTTATAGATTTTTTTTGAAGATAGTTATGTAATCCTGTATCGCTTTTTCCGTCATTGTCAAAAAAACCGCTGTAACTATCAATATTTACATTAGTCCCTTTGTAAATAATTTTCGAAATGTTAAGTAATTTTGGATGAAACTCTGCGCCATGAGTATTTTCTACACAGTGGTCAGGCCACATTATCTGATTAACCCCGTTAATTGAAGAGGAGGAATAAATAGGTGCATTATTGTTTGATGCAAAACTATCATGTTTAGCCGGATGCCAGTCTTTTGTTGCAGCGACAAGGTGATTTTCTGTATTGAATTTATGAATTAATTTATTTGCTACCGGTACTATTTCATCACCATTTGGTACTGGCAGGGAACCTTTCGTGCAGAAATCGTTTTGTATATCAACAATCAATAAAGCTTTCATAATATATGCTTAATAACTAATAATATATTTTTGATAAATTAAAAATGTAAATATAGCTTTATTTAATATTATATAAAACCTATATACTGAATTTATTGATTATTACTATGAAACTGAATTGTCTATTAAAGATAAAAAACTCATCTCAGTTGTTCTTATTGAAATTTTAAGTACAGTCAAGGCATCCATCAGATCATTATTGAATAGGATTTTATCGCTATTTAACATTGTACAAATTTAAAATCAACTGTACAAATTTTCTGAATCCTGTATAAAAAGGTTCAGTTTCCATATATTCATTCACTGTGTGAACATTATCCCCATTAGTTAACCCGATACATATTGAAGGTATACCTAATGATAAAGGTAAATTGGCATCAGTGCTTGCTGGTGCAAGATCAGGTTCAATACAAAAATCTTTATATATTTTTTTTGCTATAATTAATAATGGATCATTAGGTTTAAGTTCACCTGATGATCTGTTGCCGGTTATTTCAAAAGACAATGTTGAATTATCTGAAGCAAAAGAACTAAAGATATTTTCAACTTGTTTTATTAAATCATTTAGAGCCGGTTGCGAATCAGAACGAAGTTCAAGAGACATTGAAGCATTTTCTGCAATTCCATTGACAGATAAGCCTCCTTCAATTATTCCAATATTGAAAGTGGTTTTAGGTATTTTACTCAAGTTTAACCTAGTTAATTTTTCCCCTAATTTTATTAATAGATGTATTGCACTTTCCCGACCGAAGTTTTCCCAGCCATGACCTCCAGGAGATTTTACTGATATTTTATATCGCCGTGAACAAACACCTTTATATGTCAACATATCAGAATTTCCGCCTTCAAGAACTATAACTTTAGAAACTTTATTTTTAAGTTTATCCATTACTTTTTTAATCCCTTTCAGATCTCCCAAACCTTCTTCACATGAATTTGCAACAATAAAGAGATCTCCTGGAAGGGCAATATTATGTTTATTTAATATCTTTTGCAGTCCGATCAAGCTTGCTACAGCAATTGAGTTATCCAGAATGCCGGGACCGTATATTCTGCTATTATCATTTTTGACAGTTAAATCAGTTTCTATAGGAAATACGGTATCTAAATGTGCGGAAACTAATATTGCTTCTCCATTACATCCAGATCTGCAAGAGTATACATTGTTGGCTGAGTCAATACTGACATCCTCCAGTCCGCTTTCTAAGAAACTTTGTTTAACATATTCTGCACGTTTCTTTTCGTGAAATGTAGGAGCAGCTATCTGCTGAATCTTAATGCTTTCTTCAAGGATTTTATTAATAAATTTTTTGTCGATGTTCATTTTTGGAATCCTTTCAAATTAAACGCGGGTTAAATATGCATATATTTATTCTGCTTTCCATTCAAGTATTAATTCCGGTAAATTTTCATGACCGGATACATCTGTTCCGTTATTTTCTTTGGTTTTTTTTCTGAACCATTTTTCAAATTCTCCCTCCAAAGTTAAAAATTGCCTTAGAAACGTATCGTCTTCTGCTTTTGTATAGACAACTACTCTGTCTCCTGCATTGGATCGCTGAAGATACCAGTTTTCTTTTAAAACTCCAATTTGTGCATGGAGCTTTGTCAATCCTTCTTTTTTAGTAGTTGAGCACTCTCTGGCGAATTCTAAAAAAGCGTTAGTTCTGTCCGGCAATATTGGAAAAGTGTATGCAAATTCTTTCATATTATTTCTCCGTTATTTAAGTACAATTGTCTAGTCTGTAATATTATTTATTTTTTTATAAGTATCATTAGACTGAAATCGCAAATGCCTTGTTGTTTTTTCTGACCAAGTATAAGTTTTTTTCTTATTGTTGAGCTTTCTGATAAGTTTGGAATCGGATTCGTATGATTACTGAATAAATTTTTTAATGATTTCATGATTTTTACCTATTATATTTGATTTTGTTTTGAATAATCATTCACTTTTTTATTCTGCGAATTTAGTTAACACTATTCAAAATACTTTTGAATAATATTATTTCACTTGGAATTAAAGTATAAAAACTGTATTAAACTAGACTAATGTCTATAAAAAGGTTATACTAGTAAAGTTGACAGGACATAAGTCTAGGAATTAGCCTGTTTTGAAGATAGAGGTGATATATGTTTTATAAAGATGAATTCAAAAACCTTAGAGTGCAGAAAAAAATAGCTCGCGCTGCATTGGCAAGAGAGATTGGGAAGTCTGATAAAACATTAATGCGCTGGGAAGAAGGGATTAATGTTCCAACAGAATATAATATAAGAATTTTAGCTAAAGTTATAGGAGTTGCTGTAAATGAAATTTCTGACTTGTCTGATAAGGTGGAAAATACTCCTCTTTATTATAAAAAACTAAGTGCGCTTGATAAGGCTATTTATGATATTTCTGATAAAACAGAAACTGAAAAGCAACAGATATTAATTCAGCTGCAAAAGCAGGTTGAAGTTCTGACATGGGAATCCAGAAACCTAGAAAATGATAAAATATATATGTCAGAGTTAGTTAATTCATTTAACTTTTTTGTATATGCAAAAGATAAGCAGTTACGATTTCTCTACATAAATAATTATTTTGCTTCGTATTTTAATCTTACACAGAAAAGTATAATTTATGGCAAAAGAAACAGTGAAATATGGAGTACTGGAACTGGAAACGCCTGGAATGAGTTGACTGCGCTTGAAAAGCAGGTTAAGGAAACCGGGCAGGCTGTGACAGATGCCAAAATCCCCATTTATAGCTCCACTTCTATAAAAGGAACTGGCTTAGCTTCAATAAAACCCTTACTAGATGGAGCTAAAAAAGTAACAGGAATAACAGGAATCATATTAGATATTACATCAGATGAGCTGGGGAAAGAAAAATATTTTTATATGGAATCAGTTTTGAATAAACTTGATCATGTGATATGGATATTTAAATTTAAGCCATTTGAGCATTATCTTTATATAAACGATGCCTTTCAAAAAATTTTTAATATAAGTAAACATGAAATGTATTCTAAACTTGATAGATGGCTGGATTTTGTAATAAAAGAAGATCGTAAAATAATAAAAGAAGCAGTAAGGCCTGATTACTATGATTTTGTATATAGGATAAAAAGAAATGATGGGAAAATACGAAAACTGCACCACTATATTTATAATGATAAAATTAATGACGATGAAGTCAGCTTTGGTATCATAAGAGATATTACCGGTCAGAAAATAACTTCTGAGCAAAATGAATACGATAAAAAAACCGCATATGAAAAAGGCGTCAATGACGGAAAAATTGAAATAATAAAATCACTGAGAAAATCCGGCGTTAATTTTGATTATAATTTATAAATCACAGGTTAATTTATCTCCGTAAACACTATGCCAATCTTTATCAAACTGATCAATACTCCAGTCTGTTAATGGGTGAAATAAAAGTCTTTCGAATGTGCTAGGGTTTACAGTAACAGATTTTGCTCCGTTTAATATTGTTTCGTGAACCTGTCTGACATTTTTAAAAGAAGCTCCTAATATTTTAGCATCATTTATACCGCCTACTTCCAATAGTTTTACTATTTCAGCAACAATTTTAATTCCATCATTACATATATCATCAGCTCTGTTAATATAAGGTGCCAAGTACTCAGCTCCTGCCTCAGCAGCCATCAATGCCTGCTGTGAAGTTAAAATAGCAGTTGCAGTAGTGCATATACCTTTTTCTTTCAAAATTTTAATAGCTTTAATGCCTTCAGGAAAAACGGGTATTTTTATAAAAAGGTTTCCGCCTAAGTTATTATTTATATATTCAGCTTCTTTTACAATCAGATCAGCTGTTTTACCGACGGCCTGTGCATGGATCATTTTTCCATCTCCGATGATATTTCTAATATTAGTCAATATTTCAAAGAAAGGTTTATTTTCCTTTGCTATGATGCTCGGATTAGTAGTTACGCCGGAAATAGGATATAAATCATTTCCTCTTTTTATTGCTTCTACATTAGCAGTATCTAACATATATATCATTTTAAATTCTCCAGTTCTGTATATAAAAAAATTATTGTTTTTAGCCTAACGTTATATATTTTTAGAAGATTAAAGTTTATTCGCTTCGAACATTTCACCGTCAACAAATACCTTTTCAGGAACAAAGTCATCATCCAATATATTGATATCAGCGGAATAGCCGATTTCTATTTTTCCTAAACCTTCAATACCCAAACTTTTAGCCTGGTTGTAAGAAGTTGTTTTTATGAGTTGATGAAGTGGCAGTCCTGTGATATCATAGATATTTTTTAAACCGGAGTTATACTTTAATGTACTGGCTGCTAAAGTGCCTGACGATGTATATGCCGCTGTATTATTGACTGCAACTACCTGTCCACCAAAATTATAAATTCCAATTGAAAGCCATGTGGCAGCCATTGCATCTGTGATTAGCATAATTTTATCTATATTCTTTAATTTAAATGTTAATTTTATCATGTCAGAGCAAAGGAAAACTGTATCACAAATCATTTCGATATATGTTTCATCATCGGAAAACCCAGCTCCCACCATCCCAATTTCTCTATGATGCAGAGGAGTCATTCTATTGCAGAAATGAGTTAAATTTACCAAACCTACATTTTTTGTTTTTTTAAAGTCATTATAAGTAGCTTCAGTATGAGTGCAGGAAGGTGTGATTTTTAATGTTAAAAGCTCTTTCACAAACTCAACAGCATTTTCGATATCCGGAGAAAGAGTTAATTTTAAGATTTTCGTAAGGTCATTAATTTGTTTAACTTCATTTATATTTCCAGGTCTGACATATTTAGGGTTTTGGGATCCTAATGCCTGCGAGTTGATATATGGTCCTTCAAGGTGCATACCTAGAGATTTTGCATATATTCTGTTTGTCCTATATCTCTCTACTGCTTCTGCCGATTTTATTATCTCTGTCTGCGGCATTGTCATTGTAGTAGGTAAAAAACTGGTAACACCTTCCTTCAATTTACATTTGGCAATAGTTGTAATTGCTTTTTCTGTTCCATCCATAACATCTGAGCCGCCCCCTCCATGTACATGAATGTCGATAAAACCTGGAACTGTCATCCTTCCTTTTGCATCAATAACTCTATCAAATGATCCGGTAGTTTTATTATTTAGAATAATATCAGTTATTTTAGTTTTATTGATTACAATGGAAGCATTTTTAATATCAATTCCAGGTGATATTATTCTTGCATTTTTTATTAAAGTTTTCATACTGATTCTCCCTGTTTATTACAATATGTACTGTAGGCTATTATATTTATCCGCCTATTGTTATTTTTATATCATGTGAAATTGCACTATTTTTTATTCTTTCGATTTCTGCTTCAGTCAATGGTGTCAGGTGCCTAAGTTTATATTCTCTGTTTAAACAAGTATATTTCTTTGCTCCATATTGATGAAAATTCAATATATCAACCTGTTTTACGGATCTAAGTTTTTTAATAAAATTAAATCTCATATCTATATCTTTATGCGAGTCTGTATACTCTGGAACTATGACCATTCTTATATCCATGGGAATATTTAGTTCAGATATTTTCTCCGCATTTTTTAATACCAGTTTGTTATCGACACCGGTAAACTTTTTATGAAGTTCTCTGTTAAATATTTTTATATCATAAAGAACAAGATCAAAATACGGTAGAATTTTCTCTAAGTTCTTCCATGGTACAAAGCCTGAAGTATCCAATGTCAGGTGAATGTTTTGTCTTTTTAGTTTTTTTGCGACTTTGCAAATAAAATCACCCTGTAATGCAGGTTCACCACCGGAAAAAGTTACTCCGCCACCTGATGTATCATAGAAAACTATATCCTTAAGAAGCTCAGTAAGCAGTTCATCTGCATCTATGAAACCTCCTACTTTTTCAAATACACTGTTTTTGCAAAGATCGGGAGTTGAACTCCATTTATTGGTGGCTATATCGCTGAGCTTATCACTCTTTTCTTTGATGCAATTTTTATCGTTGCAATGCCTGCACTTTTCTTTATATTCCATTAATTCAGGATATGGATTAATAAGTTCAGGATTAGAGCACCATATACAGTTCATATGGCACCCTTTAAAGAAGACGGTGCTTCTTATGCCTGGGCCATCCTTCGTTGAATATCTCTGTATCATAGAGATATTTCCTGATGTTTTATTATATTTCATTGTGTTGAGTCCTTTGAATTATATCATCCTGAACGGCTGGAATAAGGGATGTGAACAGAGCACAGTAACCGGCTACTCTTACCATTAAATTCGGATATTCATCTGGATGTTCTTTTGCCGCAATCAGAGTTTTTCTATCGACAATATTAAATTGTGCATGAAAATTACCAAGAATTCTGTGAGCTTCAATAAAAGAGACAAATTTATCAATATTCTCTTCTCCTGATAATAATCCAGGAGTGAACTTCATGTTAAGAAGCTGTCCCCCTGCCATACCTGAATTAGGCAGTTTTGATAAAGATTTAATAACAGCTGTAGGCCCTGTAAATCTGCCCCTCTGCACGGTGATGCCCCTTCATTTAACGGTTCGCCGGAATATCTTCCGTCAGGTGTAGCACCCACATCCATTCCTCCTGGTACGTTGGATGAGATATTAGAAGTAGACATAGTATAACCGCACCCTTTAGGGCCTTTTCCATTTCTTTCATTTTTATAGTTTGGAAGCAATGAGAGATAAGAATCATATACATCGTTTGTTATATTATCAACAAAATCTATATCGTTACCGAACTTAGGAACTTTCAAAGCCAGTCGTTGTATTTTCTGTGCATTTTCTCCCTGCCAGTTAGAATTCATTGCATCAATCAAATCTACATAAGTTACAGATTTATCATCAAATACCATTTTTTTTATGGCAGCAAATGAATCTGCAACTGTAGTTGTTCCGATAGTTGTCTGGCTGACAAAATCATATTCAGCTCCACCTTCCTTAAGAGTTTTACCTCTATCTAGACAGCAATCAATAAGTGAAGAAGCAAATGGGTCGGCATCATGAATTTTTAATGACCTGTCACAGATATAGTCACTTTCAACTGCAATATCTGTATAAAATTTTAAGAACTTTTTCCAGGAGTTGAACAGGTCTTCGAATGAATCGAATTCAACTTTGCGTTCTTTGCTTCCATTAACAGATATCAACTGAATATTACTGACCGGATCAACACCGTTATTGAGCAGAAGTTCAAATATTTTAGCAAAGTTCATATATGTCATTCCTGTTGCTCTGTGTCCCCATTTGCCAGGAATTGCAACTTCTACACATCCCATAGAAGCATAATCACGGGCTGTTATTTCATCAATTCCAATTGAAGATAAAGCTTTAATTACTGTTTCATCTGCAAACAGAGAAGGCATTCCGTATCCGTCTTTTATAAGTTCCGCCGCTCTTTGTAGAAATTTTTTAGGAGTTTTTTCCCAATATCTGGCTGACAGATTAGGTTCTGGAAACCTGCAGTTACTCATTGCATCTAAGCAGATATAAGATATTTCATTGGTTCCATCAGTACAGTCTTTTTTCATTCCTCCTATCATTAAATTTGAATATAGAGGATAGCCAACTCCAAACTCTGTATGCCCCCAGGGTCTAACTTTATTTAGACTATTCAACTTGATAAAAAATAATGAAACAATTTCTACAGCATCATTGTGACTAAATCTTTTTTTAAGAATGTCCTCTTTATAGAAAGGATATATATATTGATCAAAGCGTCCAAATGAAAAAGAATGACCATTACTTTCAATCATCATGATAAGATGTGTAAAATATACAATTTGTACAGCTTCATGAAATGATCCAGGTTTACCTTTAGCAATATTTTTACAAACTTTTGAAATGTTCAGTAACTCTGTTTTTCTTTTTGGATTTTTCTCATTTGTTGAAATCTGCAGAGCTAAAGAAGAGAATCTTAATGAAAATGTAATAGCAGCATTAAGAGCAATTATCACAGCTTTATAAAAATCAGCTTTACTTTCAGTTAATTTTTTATTCTCCAATTTTTTTTCTGCATATTTTATAAATCCTGAATAACCGTATTTGAGTATTTTTTCGTGGTTGGGAATTATATGCCCATCGCCAGACATGCTGATTCCACCCCTGTGGATAACATTTTGTTTTTCAGCCAGCATGTTTGTCTTTGTCATAGTTCTTTTTACTTCATCAAAATGAGTTTTATTTTTCCAATATCCTGCAATACTTCTTAGTTTTTCCTTAGTTTTTTCAGATATCGAAAATACATCTCCGGAACGCTTTTCGAACTGATCTAATTCTTCTATGATCCAATCATAGGAATATTCAGGGTAAACAGGAGCAGCTCTCCCAACACATGCCTGATTTCCTACAATGAGCTGTTCATCCTCAATGTAAATACTCATTTCATTAAGTATTTTATCTAATGCTCTGGCTCTTCTGATGATAATCGGTTGTCCTTCGGTTTTTTTATAAGACTGAGTAACTAGAAGAGCTCTTTCATGGCATAAACTTGGTGGTATATTCAACAGATTGTTTCTTGTAACTGTGATTCTATTATCAATCTTATTCATGATTACTTCCTTTCTTTGAGTTGTAGTACTCCATCATACATTTTTGATAACTCTATTCCTGTTCTATCTATTGATTTCAGGAAGTTTTTAAACTTTTTTAATCCATTTCTATGTATTTGCATTGCTTTTACCTTAAATTGATTATTTTTAGTTAAATACTTTGTTATTAGTAATTTGTTGACATTTCTAATGTTACCTTTCTAATAGGCAATTGCAGGTTATTTCATACATTAATCTATAGATAAAAGTGGACATATATCCCTAATTATGTTATATTTACTTGATAAATAGGACATAAGGCCACTTATTGAACTTTGAGGTATTGAGCTATGTTTTATAAAGATGAATTTAAAAAAATCAGAAAAAACAAAAAAATTACCCGTGCTGCTCTGTCAAGGCAAATAGGAAAATCTGCAAAGACTTTGATGCGTTGGGAAGTGGGAATTAATATTCCAAGTGAATATAATATCAGAAATATGGCCAAAGCAATGGGAGTATTAGTTTCTGAAATATCAGATCTTCATGAGAAATATGAAAACACTCCACTTTACTATGATAAATTAGATGCACTTGATAAGTCCATATATGACTTTGCAGGAAAAACAGAAACAGAAAAACAGCAAATATTAATAAAATTACAGAAGCAGGTAGAATTATTGTTATGGGAGTCAAGAAACCTTGATAATGCCAGAATATATATGTCAGAGTTGGTTAATTCTTTTAATTTTTTTGTATATGCTAAAGATAAACAGTTAAGATACATTTATACAAATAACTACTTTGCATCTTACTTTAATTTCCCTGATAAAAGCATTGTTTACAGGAAGAGGAACAGCGAAATTTGGGATTCAAAATATGCCTGGAATGAGTTAACTGAACTGGAACAAAAAGTAAAGGAAACTGGACAGTCAATAACAGATGTGAAGATTCCTATCTACAGCACATCTTTCATTAAAGGAACAGGGTTGGCGACAGTAAAACCTATAATAGATGAATCAAAAAAAGTTACAGGAATAATAGGAACAATAATAGATATTACCTCAGATGAACTGGCAAAGAAAAAATATTTTTATATGGAGTCCATTTTAGATAAGCTTGATCTAGTAATTTGGATACTGAAAGAAAAGCCTTATAAACACTATTTATATATAAATGATGCATTTCAAAAATTATTTAAAATTAATAAAAATGAGATGTATTCTAACATAAATAAATGGCAGGAGTTAGTTGTTAAAGAAGACAGAGAAAATGTTAAAAAAGTATTTAATACAGAGAGCAGTAAGTTCACATACAGAATTAAGAGAAATGATGGTATAGTTCGAAAACTTGAACATAACTTCTATGTGGAGAAAATTAACGATGAAGAATTCAGCTTTGGATTCATAAGAGATATTTCTGATCAGAAAATAACTGTTGAACAAAATGAATATGATAAAAGATTCGCATATGAAAAAGGGATTCTTGATCGTAATATTGAAATAGTGAAATCATTGCAAAAATCAGGTTTTAATTTTAATAAAATAACAGAATTGACTAATCTTTCTAAAAAAGAACTAATAAAAATCCTTTCTTGATGACAGACAATGGGGTTATTTGATTAGAAGTTCTTAATTGTATGAGAATGAATACATCTTTTCAATTTAATGGTATTAAAATAAAGTGTATTGACTGGCCGGTATAATTTTTATTTATGCTTGAAATTACAGTTGTGAACTTCAATTGAGTTATTGATAAAAAATAGATCAGAAATTAATTAATTTTATCTATTTTTTGTATGATGCCGGCTGTGTATGTTTTATGGTGAATTTCTTCCTTTATAACTTTTTCTTCAATGCTGATAATTTTTCCGTTCTGTAAGTTTATTTTATAACGAAGTTTTAATGGATATTGACCTTTAGCTAAAGATTTGAGTATGTATGGAAGATCCTCAGTATTGACTCGTGATTGCCATGAAGTTGGATTCATAAATAAATCCTGTTTTTTAAGTTCAAAAAGTTTTGCTATACCATCACTGACAAATAGAAATCTGTATTTAGGCAGTAATTCAGAAACCCAGGTGTACTCAGTTGAAACGTCATTAAAGAGTTTGTCTAAAACGTAATATCTGTCTTCAAGCTCTTTTTGTTCTGTAATATCGCCAGTAATTCCGAAAATTGTATTTTCTTTCCTGTTAATATATATTTTATTCCTAATCCATTTAATTGTGCCGTCAGGAAGAAATATTCTATATTCCTGTGTTATAGGAAAAGATGAGTATTTTTTTATGCTAATAGCCTTGTTTTTGTCATTATAGTGAATGACTTCTTTCCAGATGTTCTGATTATTATAGAATTCATCAGGTTCTCTTCCAAAAACAAGCAGTGATGCATTGCTGACATAGAAATAATGAGGAGAGGGCATTAGCTGTTTTATCCATACAACATCATTAAATTTATTGATAGAGTTTTCAAGAATTCCCATATTTTTATAAACATTTGTGATTGACGTTATATCTCTAATACTGCAAACCAGGCTGATTAATCTGCCATCTTTATCATTTACAGGGAATATGGATAATAGGCCTTTCTTTTTTCTGCCAAATCCTGGAATCTCTAATCTGCAGTTTGTTTTTCGTATTCCTGTTTCAAGTACTTCCTGTTCAAATCTTGTTATTTCATTAAATTCATTATGAAATATCTCATCGTTATTTTTACCCAGGAGCTCTTCATCAGATATATTAAATGCTGTCTTAAAAGCTGAATTAGTTTCAGTAAATCTAAGCTTAGTATCTTTTGTATATAAATATGTTTCTAATCTGTTAAATATTTTCCGATAATTATTGTTTTGCTGAAGAAGGTATTTATTTTCCTTGTCTGCTTTTAATAAATCACTTCTAAGAGTATCAATATATGCCTGTTTTTCTATTGAAAGCTGCTTTGAAATTTCATTATGAATTTTATTGAATTTCTTCTTTTGATCTGATATATAAATATTGCTAATAGAGGTTGAATCAGGGTTAAGATTAGATATATCATTTACAAATACGCCTAATGAACTGGCAAGTAATTTAATTTCAGGAATACTTGGAATATGATCACCGTTTTCCCATCCCCAAATTGTTCTTGGAGATTTACCTAATATTTTTCCCAGCTTAGCTTGAGATATTTTTCTTTTTTTTCTTATTTCTTTAATTTTTCTACTGTTTATAAATATAGCCATAGTTGCGAAGTTTATGTTTATTGTTTAAAAATAAGCAATAGTTGCGAAAATATATCTATATAAAAATATATTGTTATTTTGTAATTACAATTTGAAACTCTATTTTTATATATGTTAAATTAGAATTAATATAGTTTTATTAATTTAAATTTAACATATTTATTTGGATACTTTGGCGGGGAGGAGAATTGAATAAACTTAAAAGTATTTAATATATACTTGTGTTGTGTTTAAGGTTTATATTTAATATTTAGATTAATTTGATTCGCTTAAGAGTTCTTCATCAGTATCAAGTAAATTAATTGAATAAGTTAATGAAATATTTTTTTATTTACATAAAAAGTTTTAAGTTATAAAAATGGAGTAAGGTAATTATGAGTAAAGAAGATTTGACAAAAGAATTGAGTAACTTGTTAGGTGATATCAACAGTATAAATCAGCATGCAGTTACAAACACTCATGTTCATACACTGGTAAGCAGAGCTAAAGAAAATATTAGACAGGCTTTAGCAGATCTTAAATAGATTTAAAATCACTAGTTGTAATTTCAAAGCCCTCAATTTCAAACTGAGGGCTTTTTTAGTATATAGGATACTGCGAGCTTTTATTTAGAAGTTTAATTGACTTTTAAGTAATTGGAGTTTTATGTTATAACTCATTAGTTTATTGGTTTTAATAATGTTATTAATGAATCAGATTTAAGTTTTGTAAAGGATTATAAATGAAATATATAGGTGCCCATGTAAGTGCTGGAGGCGGTGTTGAAAAATCTATTGACAATGCATTAAAAATAAATGCCAGGGCATTTGCTCTTTTTGTTAAAAATCAACGACAATGGAATGCAAAACCTTTAACAGATACAAATATAAGCAAATTTAAGTCAGGGTTGGTTAAGAATAGTTATTCAACAAAATATATTCTTCCACATGCCGGTTATCTTATAAACCTTGGAAATCCTTTTCCTGAAAAAAGAGAGAAGTCTATAAACAGTTTTATTGATGAGTTAAATAGATGTAATGAATTGGGATTAGAGTGTCTGAATATTCATCCCGGAAGTCACTTGCGTGAGATAACTGAAAATGAATGTATTGATTTGATTGTGGACAGTATTGAGCAGGCACTTGATGCAGTTCCAAATATTAAAATAGTTTTAGAAAATACTGCTGGACAGGGCTCAAATATGGGATATAAATTTGAGCATTTTGCTATGATAATTGACAAATTAAAAGATAAATCAAGAATAGGTGTCTGTTTGGATACATGTCATACTTATGCAGCAGGTTACGATATCAGGGATATTTCAGGCTTTAAAGATACAATGAGCAGATTTGAAGATTTTGTAGGTATCAACTATTTAAAGGGGATTCATTTAAATGACTCAAAGGTGAAATGTGCTTCGAAAAAAGACAGGCATGAGAGCATCGGGAAAGGATATCTCGGACTGAATTTCTTTAAAATATTTATGAATGATTCAAGATTTAATAACATGCCGATAGTTCTTGAAACGATTGATGATTCTATTTGGAAAGAAGAAATCAAACTTTTATACAACATGGAAGAAGTATAGTAATTGTTAATGATAATTAGTTCCTTTATTTTTTAATGTCTTCTAAAATATTACCGAATAAATCGTAATCTTTTAGCTCAGAATTTTTATAGGTAGTGATAAGTACTGGATGAAGTTGTTGAAGTGTAGGTATTTTATTATCTGATTTAACTGAATTAATATATTCAACATAATTTTCAGGAGCATTTTCTGGATCATATATGGCGTTAAGAATACCTGCAAGCCTTATGCCAGCTTTGAAAATTTGAACTCTTGAAATATTCTGAACCATTGACTTATAAAGGGCATTTGGTTTGCTGATAACTAATTTACCGTCTTTATTGAGGGTTATTTTGTCGATGTCCAAGTTACTGAAAACGTATTTTTCGGCAATTATGTAAGAATCTATATTCCATACAATTGGATTACATACTGAATAAACAACGTTTCTAAGCTTGTTCAGTCGATTTTGAATTTTTGCCGCCTGTATAGTTATCTGCTCTTCTGCCCTTCTGTTGAGGTAAACATTATACCTGCCGAAATCATTATGCATAAACAAACCGCCTCCAGTATCCCAGTAAAGATGAAGTTTGTTTATATTTTTTAAATTTTGCTTACTGTGAGAATATGTGATAATATCTGAAGGGGAATCAAATAAAATATTATTGCTTCCCTTTGATGAAATATAAATATTTTTGCTGTTTTTATAGCGAATATCAGACACATGCAGAGGCATTGTCTGATCGCCTATAACATGTATTAAATATCTTAAAGCAAATACTTTGCTACCTGTTGATGTGGACTTTGTTGCGAGGGTTTTAATAAAAGAATTAATCACTGTGGATATATTAGCTTTGTCATTCAATAAATTTCTTTTCTTTTCTTCTTTTGACTTATTAGTAGGTATATTCATAGGAATTCCCCAATAATGAGATAGTCTGTAAAATTCCCTTGCATCAATTTCCATCCATGTCTTTTTATATCTGATAAGATCCGGCCATGGAGCAACAGCACAAATTTGGAACTCCTGGCTAACTGCTTTACATTTAAGTTGACCGGGATATTTTATCTGTGTGTTAAGAATAGGATTTATAGAAGATATTGTCTTATTAGTTAAATTATCATAAGCTATTTTAGCTATGACCATATGCGCGGAGCTGTCCCATCCAAAAGAATATTGTGCTGTAATAACTATAAATATAGTCAATAATATCTGTATTTTTTTTTTCATATTATTTTATTCTCAGGATAAATGGAAAATTATAAATTTATTGAAAATATGTTCAAATTATTGAACGAATAGTCTAAAATGTTAATTTAATTTTGCTGTTCCTTTATAAATATAACTTAAAGGCTTCCAACCTTTGCTGTAGTTTGTATCTAATCTGTCAATTTTAAAACCGTTATTTTCTATAATTGATGAAATAGGTCTGTCTAAATGACATCCGCCGCTGATTTTTTTCCATATTGGTGTAATCAGATTTTGACACTTACGTACATACCTGTCAGGAGAAAGGCCGTGCTCGCAGAATATTAGTTTTCCTTCCGGTTTTAAAACTCTCCTCATTTCTTCAAAAGAATTAATAATATTACGTATAGAGCACATGGTAAATGTTATGACAATAGAGTCCACTGATGAAGATTCCAATTCTATATTATCGGAATTGTTTTTCATAAGTTTTATACCAATATCAAGATAGTTGCTGTATCTCTCAGTTAATTTTATAAGCTCTTCAGAAGGTTCAATTGCTGTTATATGCTTTACATTGTTTAGATTATAAAATGGTAAATTTAGTCCTGATCCTATACCAATTTCAAGAACATTGCCTTTGGCTGCGGGAACTATTAATCTGCGCTGTTCCATAAACTGTGTTCTGGAACAGGCTAAATTAATTATTTTTGGGAGGAAATATTTTCCGTAGATTCCCATAGAAAATCAACCATATTTAAGGTTAAGGAAAAACTGAATATCTCAATTACAAGCAATTACTTTTTTGTGCTATTTAACTGATTAACAAATTTTTCAAGATTGCTATTGAGGGTTTTCATTTCCTCTTCCATGGTCTTATTAGAATCTCTGCATTGATTAAAAGCTTCCAAAACCTGAGCGATTTTAATATCTGTCATGTCCTGATCTCTTCTAAGCGAAGCCATCTTTTTAAACTGCTTTTTTGTGTAATGATTGTTTACTATTAAAGCTATGAAAATCAGAAATGTAAAAAAAACAAATGCAGCTGTCAGTACGAGAAATGTTACAGTCATTATTGAATCCTATTGATATAATTAGTAAAAATATCTTAATATAATTATATAAATTTCATTTAAGGTTTTTTCAATAGTAAATACGTATCTTTAGATGATTTATTTGTTTGCTATATCACAGGTTAGAGATTTTTTTTTGCCCAAAAGTGTTTTTATAATTCTGAGAGTATTTTTATAATACCGGTCTGATAAGCATCATCATCATTGATTTTTAAAAATATATCTTCTTCTACATCTACTGTTTTACCATCCTTTCTAATAATTTTATATTTTAGGTTTATCTGGTTGTGATTAGAATTGTTCAGAAGTTCTATCCGCTTTTTTAGTCTACCGTCTTTATCAATATTACAAATTGCTTTTCGTCTTATCGGTTTTGTTAAAAACTCGCTGAGTGTGCATTCATAAAGTTTCTCAATTATTTTATTTGCATATATGATTCTGCCGTTTTTACTTATCCATACTGCTTCTGAAATGTTGTCAAAGGCGTTGATGTGAGTGCGGAACTCTGTTTCTCTGTTTTTTTCTGCTGTGATATCACGTGCTGTTCCGATGCAGTAGAGTTTTCCCTGATATTCTGCCCAGGTAATATTAACATTTATCCATTTTAATTGCCTGTTTTTGGCTATGATCCTATATTTAATGATACTGTCTCTAGGCGGTTTAGCATAGCATGTATCTATTACTATCTGTCTGTCTTCAGGATGAGTAATATTTAACCATAGCTCTTTGTCCTTATTGATTTCTTCAATTGAGTAACCGCAGATTTTTTCCATAGCTTTATTGAAATATATGAACTTATTTCCTGTTGACAAACTGAACCATACACCGTCAGTTAGATCTTCATATAAAATTTTGTTAAACAGTTCCAGCTTAAATTTTGATTCCTCCTGTTTTGTTATATCTGTAAAAACACCTACCAGACCCAATAGTTTATTGTTTTTATCAGTGATTGGTATTTTTGATATAAAAGCAATCTTTTTCCTCCTGCTTCCTGGTAGAAATCCTTTGCTGTTAATTATCTGAATGCCGGAATAGAGCACTTTCTCATCTTCCTCTTTATTAGTTTTCGCATCAATTCTGGGGAAAAATTTATAATCATCATGTCCGAGAACATTAAATTCAGAATGAAGCCCTGCTAATTTTAAAAATAGATGATTTACTGTTATGAATTTGAGATTTGCATCCTTAACATAAAAGATTGAAGGCATTGCAGTAGTAAGAGCTTTTATCACTATTGAATTTTGTGTCAGCTCATTACAGATTTTATTGTTGATGTCAGATAAGGTTCTGGCGGCTTTTCGCTGGAGCTCTTTGAATTCTTCAGCATCATAGTTTGCAAATTTAATCCATGAATCGGCGAATTTTGGTAAATTATACTCTGTTTTAGTAAGAACTTTATCTATTTCTATTAAATCAGATATTTCTGAAACTGAAACATTCAGCAGATTTGCTAATGCTCTTATCTGAGCTTCTTTGGGGTTTCTTCTACCAAGTTCCCATGCAGATACCGCATGCCTGGATTTTCCAATTTTCTGCGCTATATACTGAGCAGACATTCTCTGCTGTTTTCTCAGAAGTTTAAATTTAACTCTATCAAACATAATATTACAAAATATGATTAATAATGTATAGATTTTAATGTACATTATAAATTGAAAGAGCTGTGATTGCAATTATATAATTATCTCTGTTTCTTTTGTTAATAGTCAGAATATGAATTTTATTATGAACAACATATCGATATTGAATAGAGTCTGAAGTTATTTATTTATTATTTTTTTGCTTTATAATTATGTATTACTAAATTCAATATATAAACTGAGGTAATAGACTCATGGATAATTTAAATAGATATTTAAAGCTCCATAAACTTCCATTGACAGAATCACAGGCAATTGAAGAAGCATCAAGATGTCTGTTGTGCCATGATGCCCCGTGCAGCAAAGGGTGTCCCGCTGAAACAAATCCGGCCGGTTTTATAAGAGCAATTCGTTTTGGCAATTTCATTGAAGCTGCACAGATTATCACCGATGCAAACATCCTTGGAAACAGCTGCGGTTGCGTCTGTCCTTATAAAGAGTTATGTGAAAAAGAGTGCTGCAGAGGGGAAATAGACAGGCCTATTGATATCGGTAGATTACAAAGTTTTGCATTAAATTATAAAAAGTGTATTAAAAAAAAACTTACAAATGAAAATAAGGAAATAAAAGTTGCAATTATAGGTTCAGGACCTGCAGGATTGAGTGCCGCAGCAAATTTAGCTTTAAAAAGTTATTCAGTTACAGTAATTGAAAAATCTGATAAAGCAGGAGGTATTTTAATCAACGGTATTGTACCGGCTAGGCTGCCGATTGAAATTGTTGATGAAGAAATTAGTTATATAAAAAGTCTTGGCGTTAAATTTGTTTTGAAAAACAGAGAGAGATATGAAAATAATTATTCAATATTAAAAGAAAAAGGTTACAAAGCAGTTTTGATGGCTGTGGGCAATCAGGTACCCAGACGGATAGATATACCGGGTTCGAACCTAAAACAGGTTATTTCCGCTATTGATTTTCTGGCAGAGGCTAAATCTAAAAAAGGGCGAATAAAAATAGGCAGAAAAGTTGTAATAATTGGTGGTGGAGATGTTGCTATGGATTCAGCATCTACTGCAGGACTTCTAGGAGCCGAAAAAGTTACTGTCCTATATAGAAGACGTTTACAGGATATGCCTGCAAGTGAAGGAGAACTTACCTTTGCAAGGTCACTTAATGTAGGTTTTTATACTGAATTTGTACCAATAGAGTATGTTTCAGAAAACGGTACTCTAGCTGGGGTAAAGGCTGAAGGTAAAAATGACAGTTCTAAGCTATTTATTGAAGCTGATACTGTAATAGAAGCTGTCGGTCAGGTATCAGAAGATCTTAAAAGCTTTCTTCCTGTTGAACCTAAAAGTAATGTTATTAATGAAGAACCTCTCAGAACGAAGTATGAGGATGTGTTTCTCACCGGTGATGTTACTGGAAAATGTAATACAGTGGTAGAGGCCGTCCAGATGGGAAAGACCGCTGCAGACTCAATAGATAAATATTTATGTAAGATATATAACAAAAGAACAGTAAAAACTAAAAGAAAACCTAAGGCTTCACTAAATATAGAATTCTGTGGTGTGAAGTGTGAAAATCCTTTTTTCCTTTCATCTTCGCCTGTAGGGCACAGTTATGAAATGTGCAGTAAGGCTTTGGAAACCGGATGGGGAGGAATATACTATAAAACTGTTTCAGAATTCAGTTCTGAAGAATGCTCTCCGAGATTTGATCAGATCAGTAAGGGAAATACTCCTTTTATAGGTTTTAAAAATATGGAACAGCTTTCCGAACGATCATATGAAAAGGATTTTGAAACAGTAGCTGAATTGAAAAAGAACTATCCGGATAAGGTAATTGCCGTTTCAATTATGGGGCAGAATAGCGAACAGTGGACAAAAATGGCAAAACTTGCAGAGGAAGCGGGAGCAGATTTGATTGAATGTAACTTTTCCTGCCCTCAGATGACTATAGAAGGTACCGGCTCTGCTATAGGGCAGAGTCCTGAATTAATTAGAAAATTTACATCAGCTGTACGAAAGGGAACAATACTCCCTGTTATAGCTAAAATGACTCCGAATATCAGTAAAATGGAGATTCCGGCTGAAACAGCTGTTAAAAATGGAGCAAACGCTATTTCTGCAATAAATACAATTAAGGCAATTACTGCTATTGACCTGAATAAGTATGTCTGTCTTCCTGCAGTTAATGGTAAATCCTCAATTTCTGGATATTCAGGAAAGGCAGTCAAACCAGTTAGTTTAAGATTTATTGCTCAATTGGCACAATATAGAGGTTTATACGGAGTACCGCTAAGTGGAATTGGGGGGATTGAGACATGGATGGATGCCGTTGAATACTTATTAGTAGGTGCATCAAATCTACAGGTAACAACTTCAGTTATGCAGTATGGATATAGAATAGTTGAGGATTTGAAAAGTGGAATGCTGCACTATCTTGAAGGAAAAGGTTTTAAGTCTATCAGCGAAATTGTCGGACTTGCTCTAAGTAACATTGTACCTGCTGAAAAACTTGATAGAGACTTTAAAATTCTTCCGAGTTTTGACAATGAAAAATGTGTTGGATGTGGAAGATGTTATATTTCATGCTTTGACGGAGCTCATCAGGCAATAATATGGGATGAAACGAAAAGGATACCTGAGCTGGATAAAGATAAATGTGTAGGCTGTCATCTTTGTCTACTGGTTTGTCCTGTTGATGATTGTATAAAAGCAGATGAAGTGGTATTTAAAAAAGGTAGAAAAGAGCACAAAATAATTTATTAATCAGGATTCTAATTATGAATAATAAACTCAGTATCAATAGTTCAAGACTGCAGAAATCACTTGAAACGATGGCAAAAATCGGGGCAACACCAAAAGGCGGTGTTCAGAGACTCACCCTTTCAGAAGAAGATAAACAGGCCAGAGATCTGTTTATAAAATGGCTAAAAGAGATTGACATTGAAGTGAAAATTGATGATATGGGTAACATATTCGGGATTCATAAGGGGAAAAATGAGAAGTTATCTCCGGTTATGACTGGTTCTCATATCGATTCTCAACCTAAAGGTGGAAGGTTTGACGGTATACTTGGCGTTATGGGAGGACTTGAAGTTTTACGAACTATTCATGAAAATAAAATAGAAACAGAAAGATCTATAATTCTTGTTGACTGGACAAATGAAGAGGGTTCCAGGTTTTCACCGGCTATGGTTTCATCAGGAGTCTGGGCTGGGAAACTTGATAAAAACTGGGCATACAACAGAACTGATCGAAATGGTAAGAGGTTCAAAGATGAATTAATAAAGATAGGCTACAAAGGAGATATTTCGGCAGAAAGTTTTCCGGTTCATGCTCATTATGAACTTCATATAGAACAGGGGCCGATGCTTGAACAAAATAACAGATTAATCGGAGCACCAAAGGGTGTTCTATGCTTACATTGGTATGATATATATTTTGAAGGAGAAGCAAATCAGGTTGGGCCTACACCTATGGAAGGAAGACATGATGCACTGTGTGCAGCAGCTGAAGTAATACTGAAAGTTAATGAACTGGCAAGTAAATTCGGAGAAATGGTTTCTACTGTAGGTGAAATTAATAATTTCCCTAATTCTAGAAATATTATTCCGGATAAAGTTCATTTTACAGTTGATATTCGTGCCTGGGATGATGGTTTGGCAATTAATGCATGGAACGATCTTAAAAAAGATATTATAAATATTTCTGAAAGAAGAGGCTGTCCAGTAAGAATAGAAGAAACATGGAGAGTGGAACATGCACCATTTGATGAAAAGCTTGTTCAAAAAGTACTTAAAAATGCAGGATTAAGGAATTATTCAGGTCTGTACATGGTTAGCGGGGCAGGGCACGATTCCAGTTATATGAATATGGTAGCACCGACTGCCATGGTATTTGTTCCAAGCATTGGTGGCAGAAGTCATGTGGAGATTGAAAGGACGAAATGGGAAGATTGTGCGGCTGGAACCAATGTTTTATTAGACTGCATTCTGGAATCGTCAAATGAAGCTTAGTTAATTCTTAATGCTTAATTCAATAAAGGATATCTTACTATGATTAGAATCTTTAAAAATGGACTTATTGTTACAGCCCAAAAAACATTTAAAGGAGATGTTGTTGTAAAAGATGATAAAATTTATTCAGTTGGAGCTGATGCTTCTGAAGAATATAACAATACTTCGGCTGAAGTAATTGATGTCTCTGGAAAGTATATTTTACCCGGTGTTATAGATCCTCATACACATTTGTCCATGCCCTTTATGGGTACTGAATCCCAGGATGATTTTATTAGTGGTTCTATTGCTGCTGCATGCGGAGGAGTTACATCAATTATTGATTTTGATATTCAGCGTAAAGGTGAGTCTATTCTTCAGGCATTAGATAGGAAAAAAAAGATTGCCGAAGGTAAAAGTTGTATAGATTACTCCTTTCATCCAGCAATTACAGATTTAACTACCGATGTATTAAATGAAATTAAAACAGCAGTAGAAAACTATGGAACACCAAGCTTTAAAGTATTTATGATTTATGATTTCAGGGTTGATGATCTTGATTTGCTTAACCTGCTTGACAAAGTAAGAGATATCGGGGGAATAATACAAGTTCATGCTGAAAATTATTTTATGATTGAATTTATGAATAAAAAATTGGAATCAGCCGGTAAATTCGAACCTTATTATCACGCAGTCAGTAGACCTAATATTGTGGAACAGGAAGCAATATCCAGAGCTATTAAGCTGACTGAGTTTACTGACTCCAGAATTTATATTGTCCATGTATCTTCAAAAGAGGGAATAGAGGAAATAACTGAAGCTAGGAAAAGAGGATTGGAAATCTATGCTGAAACGTGTCCACAGTACCTTTTTCTTAGTGAAGAGAGATATAAAGAGTCAGACTGGAACGGTGCTAAATATGTTATGTCTCCTCCTTTAAGGACAGTTGAGAGCAGTAATGCACTTTGGAAGGCTATTAACTCAGGTAATATTCAGACAATAGGATCAGATCACTGCCCATTCTCTTTTAAAGGCATTAAAGATATGTTTGGGAAAAATGATTATAGAAAAATCCCTAACGGTATTCCGGGAATTGAAAACTCTTTAATGCTTCTTCATTCTGAAGGTGTATTGAAAAGTAAAATTACACTTGAAAAAATGGTGGAAATTTTATCTACAAATGTAGCGGAAATTTTCGGTATGGTAAATAAAGGCTCTATAACTGTCGGGAAGGATGCTGACATTATTATATTTGATCCCAATATTGAATTTGAAATTTCAAATAAAAATATGCATATGAATGTTGATTATACTCCTTATGAAGGTTTTAAAGTTACCGGAATGCCCCGACAGGTATTTGTAAGAGGATTAAAAACTGCAGAATGGAATGGGAAAATGATGGAATTTACCGGAAAATCAGGTAGTGGTAAATTTATAAAAAGAAGTATCAAGTAAAAAAAAAAGCTCCCAAAGTTTCCATTGAGAGCTTTAATTTATATTAAATCGGTAAAATTATTTTTTTGTATCAATTGTATATAGAAGTGCCATAGCTTCGCCATATTTACTTGCAGCTTCTGAATAATTTTTAAAGAATCTTTTTGTTTTTTCTTTGAATGATTTTGTAATACTCATATTTAAGTCTCCTATGAGATATAGTTTATTTTCTTTTCTGAGGTACAGTATTTGAATATAATTGGAGCATATTTTCTCCATATTTTATTGATGACTCGGAATAACTTTCCCAGAGCTTTTTTGTTGTTATTTTTATAGATGTTTTTATATTCATTTTTTCCTCCCCTCGAGCGGAGTGATACAATAGAGTTTTATAACTCTAGAAATTATCTTTATTATTTTTTTGATTTATTGGATATGTATATAGCTGTATAATTGAGTCTCCAAAACTATTGGCTGCTTCCAAATAACTATTAAACATTTTTTTTATGGATTTTTTAATACTCATTTTAATTCTCTTTACTTATCTGTCTTTTTTATTAGTTGCACATGTATGATATTTAATCATAACTTCATTGTAGCTGCTCATTGCTTCTGTATAATTGTTCCAAATTTTTTTGGTTGTTGCTTTAATTGAATTTCTAATACTCATTTTTTATTCTCCTAACAGTTTGGAGTTATTAATTAAGAGCTTTACAGCACTTTTATTATTTTATTCATTTGATTTTATCGTCATTTTCTATTTTAATGCGCCACTAAGATATGATAATTTAAAATAATTGCTCAAAAAATCTCAAAAAATCATCCTATGTTACGATAAATACTGGAATATGTATCATTTTTCGTAATATATTTATAGATATGGAGTGTGAACGAGAAATTTTGGTAGAATCTTCTGGATTCATAAAGATAAATAATAATGGATTATATAGTGAATCCAGATTAGGATTTTATAACTGAAGCCATTTAACTGCACTTCTCACTAGGTCATTTGAACTTTTAAGACCAAGTTTTGTCCTAATCCTATCACTGTAGGTCTGCACTGTTTTTGTGCTGATGCATAATTTTTTTGCCATGTCTTTAGTAGAATACCCTAAACCGAAAAAACGAAATATTTCAAGTTCTCGCACAGATAGCAGTTTTACAACATTATCTACAATTTCTTCTTGATTTTCCCCTATATAATCATTCAAACTATCACAGAAATAAGTTTCGCCATTTAGAATTTTGTTTATACCATCAATAATTTTATCTGGGTTATCAGATTTCATTATATAACCTTTTGCCCCTACAGATAGGGCTTTAGGTGCATAGTAAAATTCATCATACATTGAAAGAACCAGTGCAGGAAGATCAGGGTATCTGCATTTTAATTCAGAGATAAGGTCAAGGCCGCTTCTGTCCTTTAAATTAATATCAACAAGAATTATATCAGCTTTCATTTTTTTTAGCTTTTCAATAGTTTCCTCAAAACTTTCAGCAGAGCCAATGACTTCCATATTGTTTTCCTGATCAACAATATTTATTATTCCAGATCTGACAATAGCGTGATCATCTACAATAAAAACCTTATATATATTCATATTTTAGCCTTGCATCTGTTTGGTATATTACGTGGAATTTTTCTTTACTGGAAATGAACATGTAATAGTTGTTCCTTTGTTTATGGCTGAGTTTATCATCAATTTACCCTTCAAATAATCGGCTCTGCATTTCATGATTTTTAACCCAATTCCATTGGCTGTAATGTTTGTCATATAACCGACACCGTCATCTTTTATTAAGATTTTACCATAACTCAGAGTAATAGCTATGTTTTTAGCTTTTCCATGTTTTAAACTGTTGTTTACTGACTCCTGTACTATTCTGTAAAGGTTAGTTTTAGCCTGTAAATTCAGCGATTCCAGTGAAACAGCTACTTTTGGATCTACAATAAGAGTACAGCTAATGCAGAATTGCTTCAATATATAAGTTTTAAATTTTTTAAGAGATAACACCAAACCATC